>JAKAVA010000076.1 GCA_021827645.1 Planctomycetota bacterium | reverse complement strand
ATGGCTGCCCCTGGCTGAAAATCGGCACAGGCACGGAAATGGCCGGTCCCAGAGTGCCACGGACGTCCGGATCACGCACGTAATTCATACCGATCGTAGCGCCCGGCAATATCCCTGCCCAGCCAGCAACGCGCACATCCACCCCGGCGGCTTGAAGCTCATGGCGGGCTGCTGTCAGCAGTAAACTTCGGCGTAAAGCCATGGAGGTTAATCCGTTGAAGGGGACACTGCGAACGGGAATGGGCAGACGATTGGGGAGACGGACCTGAGCCTGCACCCCCCACAACCCCATGAGCCGAAACATCCGCTCGCGATCTTCGAGATAATTGGCCTTGTCCATCGCAAGCTGCAGTCGGATATGTTCATACATGGCAAGCTGGCGATCGTACGTCAATGACGGAATGTTACCTGCCTGCCTGAGTTTTTTTGCCAGATCGAGTGCGGCGGCCTCACCCGCTTTCACACTGGTTTCCAATTCGATGAGTTGCGAATCCCCAACGACCCGATAGTACGCCTGCCGTGTTCGCGTTGCGAGTTGGATCACCGACTGGCTGACCAACGATTTCGTGGCGGCGAATTGTGCCTCGGATTCCTCTTTTCGCGCCGGCAACAGAAGAATATCCGCAAAATCCTGCGCGACACTTGCATCCCAACCATAATTGGGTGCTGCGGGAAATCGAAAATCGAAAGAAAGCACCGGATTGCTGATGACACCGGCGCGAATCACCTGCGCCTCGGAAATGCCGAGTTGTTCATAACGGCCCTGAAGCAACGGATTATTCAGCAGCGCCACTTCCACCGCATCCGCCGGAGTGAGCGGATGAGCAAGCAGGCGAGCAACGATTGCATGAAGCTTCATCTGCTGCCGACGATTTTGTGCCCAGATCACCTCGGTCTTCAGACGTTTCCGTGCTATCACCGAGACAGATTTGAAGCCGGCTTGACGAGGCACGGTCGCACAGCCACCAAAAATTCCGCCGACGAGCATTATTCCTGCGGAAGCTCCACGAACGAAATGTGTCGCGTTGTTACGCTTCATTTATTCTCCTCTGTACGCTTGGCCATGCCTTTCATGGCTCCCATGGGCATATTCATGCCGGGCATCTTCATGTCTGACCCGGATGACGCGGCCGGTGGACCTTGTGCGGCTGCAGGGGCGCTGGGCAAGCCGACACCCGCCGTGATACTCGGCAGCGCAATGTCGCTGCCGGAACCCGATACATTCAGAAAATCTCCCCCTGCGAATGGTTTTCCGGCGGAGGCCGCCGGATTCGCCGGATTATCTCTTGCCGGCGGAGCGATGTTGGGTAATTGCGCGCAGCCCGTTATCAGGAGCGCCCCCACTGCTGTGGGTAACCACAAATTTTTCATGCCGCTTATCTCCAATGCGTGATTCAACTGACCAACCCGCAACGGTAAAACATCGACATCCGAAAGGTCGCGGGGAGAAAGGCGTGTTATTTAGGTATGGATCAGATTCTCAGCGCGCAGTGCTGGCGCAGCAGGCTTTTACCGGTTTTAAGTTCGGCCAGATGACGATGTGAACATCCGGTCAAGCGTCTGGCGATTTTGTCGCAGGTCACTTGCCGGGTTACGGTGCGGTTAAATCTGGTTCCATGAGGCGAGTGAAAGCTAACCCGTGAGCCGCTGACAACACCTGTGAATATATGATAGACACAGCAAAAGCAATTTGAAATCGGCCGATGTGCAAGGCAATTCTCGGATAAAACGGTGTATCGCGCGGCGCAATTTCCAGTCGCCATCGTACATCGAACGCCATGGTCGGTAGGAAAAGCAATTGCGGTGATTACGGTTCTGTGGCAGGGACAAAACATGGGCGCAGTGGCAACGACGATGATCAACCACGGAACGTATACAAATCGGAACCCGCCCATGGCCGAAGTCTAAACTCCCATAAAAAGCTGTCAACCCGCAAAAACGATCTCTTTTCGCAACGGAAGTCCTTGTATTGACTACGCTGTTCACTTCAGCAGCCCATCTCGCGCGTGTTCCGGTTTCAGTCTCGGGCCGAGCGGCAATACGCGATCTGGACCAACCAAGCAGCCGGGATAGGTCGGTAGCCAAACATAATTGCCTTGTGGTTGCGGGTGATAAGCTACCGGGGTATCGTGGATGTCATGGATTTACGGAATTTACTGCTACCCGGTGGAATCGGGCTCAGCAGGATCAAGGTATATGAACAACCGGGGCCAGACGGGGTTATTGGCGGCGGAGCACACTTTCATAGCGTAAGTGCCGAATCCTACTACATCATTTCTGGACAAGGGAAACTCGAACTGCTTTCCTATCAAGGCTTCGAGGTATTGGATTTGGAACCAAACAAGCTGATTTATTTCCAGCCGGGAGTGATTCATCGGGTATGCAATCCCAACAAAAACTTGGTCATTCTGTCTATCATGCAGAACGGTGGAGTGGCCGAGCGCACAGATTTGTTTCTTACTTTTCCGATGGAGATCATTTCCGATGCGAGAGCTTATCAGCGTGCGATGCATTCCCGTGATATGAACGAAGCAATAGCGCGCCGGGATCTATCCATCACTGGATACCGTATTCTTCGTGATGCCATGGAAAATGAACCTGCCAGAGGCCGGGAATTGCTTGAGCAACTTTACCGACGCGCACAGGAACTCATGAAGGCAAAATTCAGCGGTTTGGAGTGGTTTATTAATAATTGTGTCGTTCCGGAGGCTAAGGCCGGTTATGACGCCATTGAATTTCTCCGCGATGGGAATACCGCCTATTTAGAACGTGCCGTTTGGGATCAAGCTAAACCTGAAACCCTTGAAGAATTTGACGGCATTACCGGACGAATCATGCCGTATATTCGAACCGATGTCGCCTCTCCAAATAGCGAAGGAAAAACAGGCCACTGATTAAATTTCATCCCGGTTGACTTCCTACTATGATAAAGTGGTGCTTGCATAACTGTCTTTACGGATTTATGCATTCGTGAAATGTCGCCCCGGTGGCGAGTTGCAGAAACAGGACTTAACTCACATGAGTAATCTCAATATCGTGGTGGTAGGTGCGACAGGCGCCGTCGGGGTCGAATTTCTAGACTTACTCGCCCGCCGACATTTCTCATTCGGATCTTTGCGCCTTCTGGCGTCGGCAAAATCAATCGGACGCAAGATGAAGTGCGGCAATCGTGACTTCACTGTTGAAGCACTCGATGAAAACAGTTTTCGCGGTGCACACATAGCCTTTTTTTCCGCCGGTGGCAGTATAAGCAAAAAATATGCACCGATTGCCGCCAAATGCGGCTGCGTTGTGATCGACAACAGTTCGGCTTTCCGAATGGATCCGAATGTTCCGTTGGTTATCCCCGAGATCAATCCGGAAGCGGCGCTGGAACATCGGGGAATCATTGCAAACCCGAATTGCTCGACGATCATCGCACTCGTCCCGCTGTGGCCGTTGCATCGCCACAATCGGATACGGCGGATCATCGCCGCTACCTATCAGGCAGCCAGCGGAGGTGGTGCAGCCGCAATGCAGGAGTTGCTCGATGCGACAAAAGCATACCTGGAAGGTGGCGATCATAAACCGCAAGTACTCCCCCACCCCTATGCCTTTAATCTATTCAGCCATAACGCGGCGGTCGATCCCGTTTCGCTTTATAACGAAGAAGAATTGAAGATGGTGCGGGAAACCAAAAAAATATTTAATGATCCTGACATTCGTATATCCGCCACCTGCGTCCGGGTTCCAGTTCTCCGGGCCCATTGCGAGGCACTCAATGTGGAATTCACCAGCCCGATTTCCCCCTCGGAGGTCAGGAACTGGTTGACCGATCAGCCGGGTGTGCGACTGGTGGATGATCCGCATCGCAATTACTTCCCTATGCCTCGCGAAGCATCAGGTCAAAATGATGTTCTCGTCGGGCGAATTCGGCAGGATATAAGCGATCCATCCAATCGATCCATCGCCATGTTTGTGTCCGGCGATCAATTGCTCAAGGGGGCGGCACTTAACGGTATCCAGATCGCAGAACTGCTGGTAAAGAATGGTCTTGGTGCGGCGGCCGCCTGAATGCCGGAATCGGTGAAACTGCAGCAGTATAAGCTGACCATCGCGTATGACGGGACGATGTATAGCGGTTGGCAGCGCCAGCGTGAACCGATTCTGACGGTTCAAGGCGTGGTCGAAAAGGGCCTCTCCGAAATCCTTAACCGCAACATCGGCATTTCCGGAGCGTCGCGCACCGATGCCGGGGTGCACGCGTGGGGGCAGGTTGCCGTCTTCCGAGCTGACATCCAGATACCCCTCGATCGCTTTCGCATGGCGGTGAACAGCCGCTTGCCACACGATGTGCTGATCCGCCGCATTGAACCTGTTGCGGATCGTTTCGATGTAACACGAGCCCAGCGTAAGCGCTACCGTTACGTTATCTGGCAGAGTAAGGATCGGCCGTTATTCAACCGCCAATACATGTACCATTATTGGCAGGATGTTTCGATCGAGGCGATGCGGGCCGGCTGCCGATATTTTGTGGGCCGCCACGATTTTGCCGCGTTTCGAGGTGGTGAGGACGAGCGGCAGACAACGGTAAGAACCATCTTTCACTGTGATATACATCGACGAGGCCCGATGATCATCATGAGTGTGGAAGGGGATGGCTTTTTATATCATATGGTTAGAAATATGGTTGGCACGCTGTTGGATATCGGCCGAGGGCGCATGGAGCCGTCCCAGATCGCACGAGCCATCGAGTCCGGTCGGCGTTCTGATGTTGGTCCGTGTGTGTCGGCTTCGGGCCTCTGCCTGATGTGGGTTCGCTACAAAGATGCGGAGTAGTTGGAGTCGAAGGCCCTCGATGCCGGAGTTCACGATTTGAAGATTGTACACGTCATCACGCGACTCATTGTGGGAGGGGCTCAGGAAAATACCCTTCTGAGTTGCGAGGGATTGCACGCCCGAGGGCATGAAGTGGTGCTGATTACCGGCCCGAGCCCGGGACGCGAGGGTACACTTATGGAACGGGCGATGGCAGGCGGTTATCAGGTGATTCTGGAGCCGAATCTGGTGCGCAATCCGTCCCCCTATTGCGACTGGTCCGCTTTTTGCAGTCTTAAACGCCACGTTACCGCGATTAAACCTGATATCTGGCACACACACTCAAGCAAAGCTGGCATCCTGGGCCGAGCCGCGGCGTTCGGACGAGGTCCGAGGGTGATACACACCATTCACGGCCTTCCGTTTCATCCCTACCAGAACCGAATGGTTTTTCATGCCTGGGCAGGTCTGGAACGGTGGGCGGCCCGGCGCTGCGATAAATTGGTGGTCGTCGCAGAGGCCATGAGGCGGCAGGCGCTGGCACAGCACATCGGCCGCAGTGACCAGTACGTCACCATTCGCAGTGGGATGGAGATTGAGAAATTCCGGTTCGATCCGACAGCGCGGG
Source organism: Planctomycetota bacterium (assembly GCA_021827645.1). Lineage (GTDB taxonomy): Bacteria > Planctomycetota > Phycisphaerae > WQYP01 > WQYP01 > JAJZGD01. The sequence continues at coordinate 35,943 of JAKAVA010000076.1, read as the reverse complement.
AGTCGGTGCGGAAACGCTTTAATATTCCGGATTCCGCCGTAGTGTTCGGCACCATCGCCCGATTGCAGCCTCTCAAAGGACACGATGACATTTTGTCGGTTGCCCGTGATCTGATCAGAGACATCCCCGATATTCACTTTATGTGGGTCGGAGATGGGATATTTTTTGATCGATTCTCTCAGGCGATAAACCAACACAATTGGCAGAAATACTTTACACTTACTGGCTTGGTGCCGCCGGAGGAGGTTGGAAATTTGATTTCCGCCATGGATGTTCTGATTCACCCAAGCTATCGCGAAGGCCTGCCACGAGCCGTGCCGCAGGCGATGCTGGCGGGAAGGCCGACCATCACCTACGACTGTGATGGGGCCAACGAAATTTGCATCAACCGTATGACTGGCGTACTGATTTCCCCTGGTGATCGACACGCACTGGAGGCGGCCGTGCGGCTTCTGGCAGGTGACATGAATTTGCGGACTGAACTGGGCAAAGCGGGGAGAGAGCTTGCGGAAAAAGAGTTCCGATCGACGGATATGGTCGATCGGCTCGAAGCACTTTATCAGGCTGTGATCTCGGGGAGCAAAACAACGTGAAGATAACAGGCATTCATAAACTCGCGATGTTCATAGCGGTCGGCGGCCTGTGCGCCGGTGTCTCGGCAGGAAGCTCCCCCGGTGATTTATTCAGCGAGCTTCGTAAGCCGTACAGTTCTACTCTGACCAACATCCGTCATCTTAACGATGCGATTGGAGCACTGCTTTTGAAAATGCCGAGCGTCTCACCTGATAGAATTTCGACTCGGTCTTTGAGTGAGAGCTATCTATTAGTGACACGACAATACTTCAAGTGCGCCCTGCATGCACATGACAGTTCCTTACGAAGTGTTCTTTTACTTCATGCCCATCGGCTTTGGCGTGCATACCCGGCTTTTACAAAATTGGTGAAACAGGTTATTTCCAATCCAAGTTCGTATGAGGCGGCATATAAAGCACTGAGCAAGTTTCAAAAAGCATCCATGGATATTGATACGACTGTCAATTCATGGAGCGATTTGAATCATTTTCAAAATCGGCTGCTTCATCCACTTGCTCCGCTTGCTGCGTTATCGGGAGCGGCGGATAAAGTCGTGATCTGGCCGATTCAACGCCGACAGACACTAATCTCCTTCATTCCAATGAAAAGCTCAAAAGCTCCGCCGATCTCCCAGACTATTGCCTCGCTGCCGGGCATCAATATAACATCGAAAATGCGGAATGTTTTTACCGGAGTTCTACGGCAGCTTCAGACACAGCTCATGCAGAATCCGACTGATAAGCGGGCTCAGCACTACTACCACATCATTCTTCAGTGCCTGAAACTATCCGAACATCTGCAACAGGCATCAATTCTGAGTCTGCAGGTGCAGAAATCCTTCAATCATCGATTGATGCTGGCTCTGCTGTTTTTTAAGGACATCCGGACACGTTCCGGTGCCGTCCGAAGATTGGAATTCATAGGTCGCATTGTCAATGCAATGGAATTAATCTCAACGGCGCCTGTGAGCGAAATCGACAAAAGTATCCTGGATCGCCGCGTGCATCATATCATGACAAATCTGGACCAGCGCACGCACGTGCAACGATACGTTACACAGCTTGATGCCGTCAGTTCTTTCTTACGTGCAATTCAGGCCCTGAAAAGCGGCGATATGGCTCCGTCGCCTCCACCTTATACCTTGGCAAAAAATCACATGCTGGTGGCTTATCGAAAGCTTATCTCGACAACCATACGCAGCATTCATGACGGCGTCTCGGTTCACAAGCTCCGAACCGTCGAGATGCAACTTCATGAACTCACTTCAAACATACGGCGTATCGACAGCATGCCTTCCGAAGCTCAGCAGGCACTGCTTTATCATCCGCAATCGCCGGGGGGCATAAGGCGCAATTTATCACGGTGGGCCTATTTGATGGGACAGTCACCCACGGTTGATAGCAATGCATCCAGAGAGTTTGATCGGTTTGGTCGCACGTTGAAATTACTTGCCGGAATTCATCTTGAACTGATCCATCTGAAAATGACGACGTTAATTGATCAACTATCAGCACATCGCTATCTGAAGTTGGTCAGTCGCTTTCGTATCAATCAACAGACCATCATCAACTCACTTGCTACCAGAAAACCTGCTCCGGATGAGCTCGTGTCGAAGTTGCGACGGCAGATGCGCCTGCTTCGCGCGGTTCAACATCTGGGAGACATTATTTCTCAGAAAAACCAATTTGTAGAGCTTAATGAGTGGAGTCCCTGGTTATTAAATCACGCTGCAAGAGATTTGTGGATTCAACAGATGAGTGAGTCCGTAGCGCATCAATTTGAAGCGGATACGGGTTTGGACTCCACATCGGATGCTTGGTTGAGTTTTCGTGTTGCCGCGCCAGCCATCAAAACCGTCTATCGCGCTGTTACAGTGATTGCGCCCAAACTCCGAGCCGATCCAAAACAATGGGTCACGGCTTATCTGCAAGTTACACTCCCCCCGCCGAAATATGCGATCGCCGGTGCGGAGAGCGATGACGTGACACTTGCGTGTATGTTACTGCGCAGCGCCGAAGCAAATGAAACCCACGGACATTTTCAGGCAGCAACAGATTTGTTTCGTAAGGCGAACCACGTCATGGCCGGAATTCTTATTTCTCACAGGTAATTGTGGCTGAAACTGTCAATGACCGCATACGCTGTCGCGTGGTGTATGCCGTGGTGCCGATACCCCGCAAAGTTTTGTGTTGGCTTATTGAGTGCGAGGTGTACACCACGACGTGCTATCTTTCGCTACAAACCCGTATACGCAGTTGACCCCGCACGATTCGCAAGGCTATTATTCCGACGAACAGTTGACGCGTTTGTTCGTCGGTTCGGAGCATATATGAAGAAAGGACCAATGGTATGACAGATGTGATTTCAGCGCTGCATCAGCGCCGTGCGGTTAAGCATTTTGATCCAAACCATAAAATGCCCGCGGAAACAAGAGAACGACTTCTGGAGGCTGTTTTGCTGACCCCAAGCGCCTTCAATATTCAAAATTATCGATTGGTCGAAGTTCAGGATACGAATCTGCGGAAATCTATCCGGGCAGTCGCTTGGGATCAAGCCCAGATAACGGATGCGTCGCTGCTGTACGTCATCTGCGGAGATCTGTCGGCTTGGAAAAAAAATCCCGCCCGATATTGGGCGCATGCTCCCAAACCGGTTCAGGATTTTCTTGTACCCGGTATTACGACTTACTATCAGGACAAAGCTCAGGTGCAGCGCGATGAAGCCATGCGGTCAGCCGGTCTTATTGGAATGTCACTCATGCTGGCGGCCAAAGACCTCGGCTACGATTCCTGCCCGATGGACGGTTTTGACTTTGACGCAGTAGCCAAACTGATCAATCTCCCCGCGGACCACGTCGTCTGTTTTATCGTCACCATTGGGAAGGGCATTAAAGATGCGTGGCCGCGTGGTGAACGTCTGCCGCGAAGCGAGACGGTCATCATCAATCGCTTTTAACCGGAACCCGCCAATTACGGCCGCGTCATCTGGCCAGCGTAGCGGCTGCCGGGTATTATTGCAGGTCCCGCTCGGGTGGCGGAATTGGCAGACGCGCCGGATTTAGGTTCCGGTTCCGCAAGGAGTGCAGGTTCGATTCCTGTCCCGAGCAGTTCGAAAGTACGCGGTCCCCGCGACTCACCGACACGTCGGCGTGCTTTCGGGAGCAAAGTGCCTCAGAAACTGCAATAACGTCCGAATGAACTCTATTTTCGGCTATCGCACGCGAAAGCAGAATTCCAAAACTCAAATGTTCGCCGGGTGATCGCCCCGGGCACTTTATGTCTGCAACATATCTAGCATAATGATGGCCAGCGGTCCAAAAATGATGACAGGCATTGCTGCGCCCATCAGCGGCGAAAGACCTGAGCCGGCGAGTTGAAAAAAGACGAACGTGGTGATGAAGCACGCCCCGGAAATCAGGCTGCACCAGAACATATTTGAGACCAGCTTGTTCGGTTCACGCGTGAGAAGAAATGGAATACCCAAAAGTAACATGATGATATTGATGATGATTTGAGAGAATCTCGTGTACATGATCTTGGCAAGGGCGATGCGAGTCGCCGGCGGGCTGTAAAGCATCAGTTTGCTGATCTGCGACGTTGATAAATAATCCACCGCCTTTTTCTGAAATATTAGGTTTAGCTGCCCCGGATTCAGAGGGGTATAGTAGAGTTCATGACGGATCGGTATCGGTATTTCAGATGGATTAGCGGCTTTGCGATCGTTGATGTCAACCACATCGCTCATCAGCCACGCACCATGGACAGGCCCCTCACCGATGTGGCTTTTCCAAACCGCCTTTTTCGCCATGATCCGCCCGATGGGAGTTCCACCTTTTGATCTCTCAATGATGCGTACGTTCCACAAAGTTTTGGTTTTGGGATCATACCGGCTCGCCAGGATCAAAGAATGGTCGCTTTCGGGAAGAAAATAGACCGCCCGATCCCGGAGAATGGAGGCTGTTAACTGACCGTGCTTCCGAAGCAATTTATCGACGCAGTGCGGCATGAGCACTTCCTGATCCACCACCACCAGCAATGCAAAGAACACGGCACAAACGATAATCGGAACTGCAACGCGATAGAGCGAAACCCCGCTGGCCAGCAGCGCGGTAAGCTCACGATTGCGGGTCATCCGCACCATCGTAAATCCAGCTGCAATGACCGGGATCACGCCGGAAACCATCTGAAATATGACCAGAGATCGGTAAAGATAATAACTGACGATCTCATGCATGAGCCCGAAAAAAGTCGTCAGGGCAGATGCATTTTTGTAAGCCAGGCCTCGGGTGAAAAGGTCAAAGTTGACGATGATATCCAGCAGAATATACATCCCGATCATGACGCATAACGCCAGGAGGTAGTTGATGACGAAATTCTTGATGATATAGCGATCAATGATTTTCATAACGGTTCGATTGTCATCCTACTGCTTCAAGAGTCGCTGATATACGAAAAAATCAATGGCGAGAATGATCAGATTTCCCATCCAGATCAGTGCCAACCCGGACCATGGAGATCCGGCATTTCGGGTTACCACACCACGGCCCGTATTAATCAACAGCACCAGGATCATGGCCGGGCCGACCCCCACAACAAAAACCGCCAGCGGATTTCGCCCTTGAAGAATGATACCCAGCGCCGCTCCGAGAATAACCAGAACAACGCACGAGAATGCAAATGAAATGCGACTGTTGAATTCAGAAAGAATCTGACGCCGGAGATAGGCAATGTGCTTCGAAATCGGCGAATCCACCGATGTTCGAGAGCGTATTTTTGCCATCACGGTTGCAGGGATATGCAATGCCGACCGGTCAAGGGCGATACCTGAAATGACCACTGTCGGCGGTCCCCGGTGAAAATGCCGATTGATCGCGGGATCTCTTTCTTTAATTGGGGATATGAGCTTGATTCCGGCGGTTGTCCGACCCGCATCAGGAGGGATCGGAGCCAGAGTGGCGGCCGAAGCTAGATATTCCGTCACAAGCCGTCCGTCGCGAAATACGGATGCCTTTACGGAACCGCCAGGATTCGCTCCCATTACAAATCGGCCTTTGCCATCAAGCGATTTGGAAGAAAATTGAATTGTGACATACCCCGATCGCCGACGAAACAGGATCGGACTATGTGCGTGACGTTTATACCATGCTCCAATGTAACGGAGCCGCCGCTGAGCTTCCGCTTTGTTCACCAGCGCTTTGATGGGGCCGTAGGATTCGGGATGCGCCATGAGCAGGGCCAGCATTCTGAAATCCATGAATTTGGGCCGATTAGCGATGATGGAGCCGATCACGAATGGCTTACCGTCGGGTGGAAGATAGCGAATGGTGCCGCGCATCTGTCGAAAACTGTGCGGATCAAATGCGGTGCCATCATCAAGTTGTACGCCGATACGCACCTGATTGTCACGTTTATCTTGATCAATAATGACGTTGGCGGCCTTGGCGAGAATAATCGCCGTCGGCTTGCCATCTTTCAGGGGGGTTGCCGCCAGCGCTCGAAGCTGAATGATTTTACGGGTGATTCCCGGCGGAGGCTTATCGGCGGTCGGTACCTTTTCGGGATAGGCGCTGTTGGCGTAAATAACGATCCGCCCGAATTGAAAGGGCTGGCGCTCTCCGACATTGTGCAGCAGCAGCGATGCGATGTCGGTTTGTATGGCCTGCTGCGTTTTTTCCAGAAATGCCGGCACCACATAGCCGACAAATATTAGATCGGCGAATCCCACCAGCAGCCCAAGAATAAGCGCCGGGGCAACCAGTGACAGATAGCTTACGCCCCCCGCCCGGGCGCCGGTGAATTCATTGTCAGTCGCCAGACGCCAATAGACGATGACAGCCGCGAATAATGCCGACAGGGGGATCGAATAAGCCAGCATGGCCGGAATGAGATCCAGCAAAACCCAGAGAAGTTGAAACAGATTCAACCCCTCTTTGGTCAAAGGGCGAAATGTACCTCCAAATGCCAAAATGACGGTCAGTGCTACGGAAACCAGAAGAAAGACCCGAAGCAACTCTCGCAGGATGTACCAATGCAGCGTGACCTTCATCCTTGAAAATCCCCGACTCGTACCGCGCAAGAAGACGTCCTATCACGGCGCATCGGGTAACTTGCCCGGCGGTGATGGCGTACGGCCCAGAGTTTAACGCCTCGGGATATTCTTTGAAACACCCATCGCATACATGCGCGAAGACCGTACGGCGCTGACGGATTCATATCCTGAGCATCCTCTCGAAGACCCGCGTTCGAGAGGTAATCTTGGTCGCCGACGCCCGATCCAGCCCTGCGGTAGAAAACCCCTCAATTGTAAAACTGGCCATGATGGTTCCCGCCATAACTGCCCGTTTGAAATCTGCTTCACCAAAGCGAGGCTTGCGGGCCAGATAGCCCAACAACCCGCCGGCAAAACTGTCGCCGGCGCCCGTCGGGTCGACCACTTTTGCGGAGGGAAATGCAGGCATGGGAAAAAACTGGGAACCATACGCCGCCAGGCAACCGTGTTCTCCTTTTTTCAGAACCACCATTCGCGGCCCCGATGGACGCAGAAGCCGACGAATCTTGTTCAAGCAGTCAACCAGGTTAACGGTATTGACAAGCAATCGGGCTTCCAAATCATTGAGTACCAAGCCGTCAATTTTCTTCAGGCTGGCCAATAACTCATTTTGATAATTCCGGATCCATAAATCGCGCGTATCCGCTACCACCAGCAATGGCTTCTTTACCTGTGCCACCAGTTCCATCTGCAATGTCGGATGCGTTGCCGCAAGAAATACAATCCGGCTGTCAGCATACTGGTTTGGTATCGTCGGCGCAGATTCCGCCAGGACATTCAAATCTACAGACGTGGTGGTTGCTTCATTCATGGTAGGATCGTACGAACCACTCCAGCGAAAAGTCTTACTGCCGACACGGCGTTCAAGTCCGGCGATATCGATGTTTTTATGCTTGAATACCCGCTCAAATTTTTGAGGAAAATCATCCCCCACCACTCCAACAAGCCGTACCTTACTGAAATGGGCTGCCGCCCGACTGAAATACACCGCCGAGCCTCCGATGACATCCGTCACCTGGCCGAAGGGTGTTGTTACATTGTCAATGCCGATGGAACCGGTTATCAACAGGGACATATCATCTCCAATACAAAACAGTAACGAAGCTCTGCCTTGAGGGGAGCAGGAGCCCGCAGCGGCCATAATATAACCGAAAGTTTCACTCTGATGCGGATGCGCAATCGCGATCCGGCACGGATGGAGTTGCAAGTCTTTCAAACCAATGCTGAATATCAATCCAGCGGGAGGGCTTATTCCAGCGATGCCAATGAACAAGGTACATTTCTTGCGTATCTTTTATCTGCTGGGAATGAAAGGCGACTCCACGTTTATCCATCCTTCCAATACGCAGGAGCGAGTGCCTCAATGCGATGGCGGACATCATCAGCGAAAGCAGTACACCGTCCGACAGATGAGCATTGCGCAAGCGTGGCGAACCATCGGTCAAATCTTCGATGGCGTCATCAACCAAGGTAAGCGTTCGGCTCCCCTCGTCCGGATTGAACATATTGAGATAGGTGGTTTCAGTTGGCGACTCACGGAAGAGATGAAACTCCAAGGATGAATTGCGAGGTCGCTGCAGGGCGATGTTTTTATGAATACTGCCCAGGAGTTGGAGGTGATCGACCAGATACGACTCGCCGAGCATACGGGTGGCAAAATTAAAAATGGCATCGTTGTCGACGGCGGAGTTCCAGGAAATTCCACCTCCCGCAATCATCGGGATCAAGCTGATGGCGAAGCATTGCTGGTGACCGTAGTCGCCCCAATCCGTCAGCAGCATTCCTGACGCACTGTGATGCAACCCGGCGGTAACGGCACCGCGGATATTGGCCAGCGCCACGTCGAGTCGTCCTCCAAGCGACTGCCAGGAGGAAGTACCCGGGCAGACATACCAGGCTCGACCCGATCGCGCAAAAAGTTCTCCGTGCTGTTCAAACGGATGGTCCACCTCATAGCCCCATTCCAGCAATGTCGCATCGGCAGGAAGAGACGGTAGTTTATCCGGGTGATGGAAAATAATATCTCCCCATAGGGCGATTTTTTTCCCGTGCTTTGCGGCCTGCTTCGCGCACATGTTGATCCACCGGATGTAGACCTCACCGGTACCACCAACCTGCTGTGCATAAGTTCGACTGCGTCCCAGGGCCAGATCCCACGATTCGTCGCAGCAGATATTGAAATGCGAACTTGAAAAATTCGGCAAAAACGCATCGTACAGATTTTGTATCAATTCCGCCGCCGCCGGGTCGCTCACGCATAAAGTCCAAGGAGCATCGCACCATGGCTTGATACCCAGGGACGCAAGCTCGGCGGGTTCAATTTCCGCCAATCCGCGGTAACGCGGGTGCCGAAGGATTTTGTCGAAATGTCCGAGACTCGTAAGCGACGGAACGAATTCAAGCCCATATTCCCGGCAAATCCGATCAATATCGCGTATTTCCGCGGCGGTTAGCGGGGTCGTGTCGGCGTAAAAGTCATGGCCGGGAAATTCAAAAACATTTTCAATATAAATCTGTAATTCGTTGTAGCGCAGTTCCGCCAGCATCTGCACGATATTCGTGAGCTTCTCGATGTTCGGAACTTTCCCCCGCGACACATCCAGATAGAATCCACGCCTCTCCAGCTCAGGCCGGTCCTCGATGTCGAGGGCGGGGATCAAATCAGGAAACTGAAAGAATATCTGCGCCAGAGTGCCGAGGGCATATGCCGCGCCAGCGCCATCGCCGGCCGTAATGCGAACTCCCCGGGTGTCGATGACAAGATGATACGCCTGAGCAGGCTTTCGCCCCCCATCAATCAGAATATCGATGTCGGCTTGCTCATGAGAATCTTGCGCCGGTTCCGCACCGATCCGGATTAATTGGTGCGCGATCATACGGCCAGCATCCGCTGGCTTACCACTAAGTCGGAAACATGGGCGTAATGGACGATGAAGGCCACCGCCGGTAAGTGTCAACTTATGGGGCGGCGGAAAGATTTTGGGGACATTTTTTGAGCTATTCACGTTCAATCGATGCATCCAACTGACCAATATCGCGACAGCATGTTATACTTTCTGGAGTTTTCAGGCTATGAAGGTAAAGGATATGCAGGGCAAACACACGGTTTTTCGAAGGAATGACACATGAGTGCCCCCGTCCATCCATACAGCGATTATGGGGTCGCGCTCAGGACTCTCAGATCCGGACGCAATATGCTGGGCGTGCTCCTCTTCGTATGCGTCATGCTCCAGATATTCGGATTTTTTATGATGCGGTTTACCACGCAGCCGTATATTGGATCGCAAATTGTCGCGCAGCAATATCCCAGCCGAAGCAGGATTCACCATGCGGTGCCAGGCCGCATACACGTGGCGCGGGTCGGGGATGAGGGAAAAATGACACCCAGTCGACAGGTAGTCGAGAACTATATGCCTCGGAAGTGGTCGGCGATCTTACAGCAAAGTCGGCGCCTGAATCTGCGTCGCCAATGGAAAATCGCCTACTACCTGGCCGTACCCGTTACCCAGTTGCTTGGAGTTCTGGCGTCCGCATCGCAGGCCGTACTTATATTCGTCACGCTGCTTGTCATGCTGGTAAGCGGAGCACCAGGCATTGCCCACGTGACTCGAAGTTTTTTCTGGTCGGTGGTCCTTCTTTTTATCGTTATTCCGTGGCAATACGTTCTACCCGGCTTTCCCATCCCCGGCATACTCTATGGATGGCACGAACTGATTCGCACGCTGGATTTATCGTTCCTGCCGGCGCCGGGTCATGGTATTCCTGCAGCCCAGCGGGCGCTGATTGTTGCACGGTATGTCATGTGGCCGGTCGTCGGCCTGGTCGTCATGCTGGTAACCGCAGAGCGATTTCGAGCCGGAACGCGGCTGGCGATCGGACATCCACTCCAATCGCTTCTGGCCAAGAATCGGCCAAGCGTCAGCTCAGCCGGTACCCATGATGCGCTGAAGGCGGAACTTCGGATTTGATCGCAAAAAGAAGTTTATACTTCGGCACTCGGCTTTATGCTGCTGCCGCCTCGGCTTGGTCTGATTTAAGATAACTGGAGATTGTATTTGATGATCCATCGCGATTCGCCATCAAAATCCGAAATAAAAATATCTGCGCAGGCTCAAGAGCAGGCTTCAGCCCTTTGCAAGACTGCAAGCCGTGTTTACAGCCAGAGTGAGCTCGCCGAGCGAATCGCAATCGCCGCAGCACAAAATAGGCCGCTGCGTGTAAAACTCGGGATGGACCCGACGGCGCCCGATCTGCATCTGGGGCATGCGGTGGTGCTTCGAAAATTACGTGAGTTTCAGGATTTCGGGCATAAAGCCATATTGATTGTCGGCGATTTTACGGCCATGATCGGGGACCCGACCGGTAAAAAAAAGACGCGGCCGACGCTCAGCCGTGAACAGGTGGATGCTAACGCCGCAACTTACCTGCAGCAGGCGGGGAAAATCCTCGACACCCGTCCGGAGCGCCTGGAAGTGCGGCGTAACAGCGAATGGCTGGCGAAAATGAGCTTTGCCGATGCCCTTCGGCTCGCCCAACAAATGACGGTGGCTCGCATGCTGGAACGCGACACATTTGCCGAGCGGTACAAATCCGGTGAAGCGATTTACATTCATGAATTCATGTATCCCCTGATGCAGGGGGCCGATTCCGCCGCCATTGAGGCCGATATTGAACTCGGCGGTACGGATCAAACGTTTAATAACCTCGTCGGACGCGACCTGCAGGTCGCGCAGGGACAGTTGCCCCAGATCGTCATGGTTATGCCGATTCTCAACGGCACCGACGGTGCGGCCAAAATGAGCAAGTCGCTGGGCAATTACATTGGGATCAGTGAATCGCCGCAGGAGCAGTTCGGCAAGGTGATGAGTATTCCCGACTCGCTCATGCGGGAATGGTTTGAACTGTGCACCGACTTGCCCGACCATGAAATTACCCTTCTTTGCGACAGCATCCAGACCCATCCAAGGGCGGCGAAAGAACGTCTGGCGATCGAAATTGTGACGGGTTATCACAGCGCGGAGGCGGCGGCGGCAGCGGTCGCCGATTTTAAGCGGCGCTTTTCAGATGGTTTGCTGCCGGAGCATATTGAAGACGTTCCGGTGAGTTCTGATCTCATCACGGACGGCAGAATCGGAATATTAAATTTGATCAAGAGCGCAGGGTTTGCAGCCTCTACCAGCGAAGCCCGCCGGCTGGTCGAGGGGGGTGGAGTGTTGCTTGCCGGTTGCAAAATAACGGATCCACGTCTGCAGGTAACACTTGCAGAAAAACCGATTCTGCAGGTTGGCAAACGCCGGGTAGCCCGAATGATACCCCCCGGGTGATACGCCCCGAATGGCACCCATGGCATCGCCCGTAGCACCCCGTGATCATTGATCATGCTGCGACCGGCGCAGGGAACAAAGTGAATTTGATTTCCCGGGAATTCGTCGCCTAACATAGCTTGCTTGAGTTGTGGTTTTGACCCCTTACACCGGTGCGCAGACATAGGAGAAATGAATGATTTCAACCCGAGGTTATGCGGCTGCCGCGGCCAAAGCTGAACTTAAACCGTTTCATTTTGTCCGCCGTGATCCGAAAGATCATGATGTCGTCATCGATATTAAATTTTGCGGCGTCTGCCATTCAGACATCCATCAGGTTCGCGATGAATGGGGTGGCTCGGTCTTCCCGATGGTGCCGGGCCACGAGATTGTCGGGGTCGTATCCAAGATCGGCACCAAGGTCACCCGTTATAAAGTTGGAGATCGTGTTGGAGTGGGGTGTTTTGTTGATAGCTGCCGAAGCTGTGATTGCTGCCGCAGGGGTTTTGAGCAATTTTGCGAAAAAGGAATGGTTCAGACCTACAACAGTCAATATTATGACGGTGAGCGCACCATGGGGGGCTATTCCAAGCAGATCGTGGTTGATGAACATTACGTCCTCCGCCTGCCCGATTCCCTTCCGCTGGACGCCTCCGCCCCACTGCTCTGCGCCGGTATCACGCTCTATTCGCCGTTGAAGCATTGGCAGGCGGGACCCGGCAAGCGGGTAGGCATAATCGGATTGGGCGGTCTCGGCCATATGGGAGTGAAAATAGCGCATGCCATGGGGGCTGAGGTGACGGTCCTCAGCCAGACACTTCGGAAGCAGACCGATGGTCAACGACTGGGGGCAGATTATTTTCTGGCAACCACCGACGAAAGTACGTTTAAGACTCGCCGGAATTACTTCGATCTCATCATCAATACCGTTTCCGCAAATGTCGATATCAATCGCTATCTTGAATTGCTTCGCATGGATGGCACGATCGTGATAGTTGGTATCCCATCGGCCGCGATGTCGGTTGGCGCGTTCCCGCTGATTATGGGCAGGCACCGCCTTGCGGGTTCCGGCATTGGTGGTATTGCGGAAACACAGGAAATGTTGGATTTCTGCGGAATGCACGGAATCGTCTCGGACATTGAACTGATCAAAATACAGCAGATCAACGAGGCCTATGAGCGTGTAGTGAAAAGTGATGTCCGATATCGGTTCGTCATCGATATGGCCTCGCTATAATTGCGAGCACTCAACACACTGATTACGGCGTGCTACGACTCGTACGCGAACACTTAGTCCGTCCATCGGCGCGCTGGGCGGCCTAAGTTTCCGGTTGGTTAATAGCCAATGGTATTGAGGGGCGTTTTCCGAGCAGATCAATGCGCTTCCAGCGGCCCGATACCCACCAGATAAAATTGGCCATGCCGGAAAAGCAGATGTAAATCGTAGCCATGGTCCAAGGACCGCTCACGCCATATTGGGGTGCCAGCATGGTCACCACGCCCCCTCCCGCCACACAAATAGTCAGGGCCGCTCCAAGCGTGATGAGCGATGGGACGACGGTGTCGCCTGCACCGCGAAGGGCGGATACGAAGATGACATTCATCGCATCAAACACCTGGAAGATGGCGGAAAATATCAAAATGATTTCGGCCATGTGCAAAGCCATGGATCCGCTTAAAAAAACGCCCGCAAGCGCAGCGCGTGCAAGCCAGAATATCAACCCGCAGCCCCCCATATAGATGACCGCCAGGCAGATGCCCCATCGGGCAGTTTTAATGGCCGAAGCCGTGTCGCCCGCGCCAATCCGATTGGCCACCAGAGCCGTCACGGCATTGCCCAATCCCACAGCCGGCATGAATGAAATGGTGACGTAGCGCATGACCGCACTCTGAGCTTCAGCGGCGGCAGGACCGAAATGATCCACCCAGGCCAACGTAAATATGGTCCAGCAGAAAATGTCGCCGGATAATTGCGCACCGGCAGGTACACCAACCCGCAATAATTTGAACAAAGCCTGCAGTCGAACCCGACTTACATTTTTTATTCTGAAATCCATCTGTCGCTGCCATCGATAAAAATATGCCATGAGTATGAATAAGGACACCACAGATGCGACGAGTGTCGCGATGGCTGCCCCCAAGAGATGAAGGGCTGGACAGCCGAAATTACCGAATATCAGGGCGTAATCCAGCACCAAATTAACCACATTGCCGGTAATGCCGGCAATCACCTGAATACCGGGGCGATGCAGGCCGAGAAAAAAGCTGCCAATCGCAAGCCCGGCAAAATTGATGGGTGCCGTGGCCAGCATATAGCGGGAGAAGAGCGTCTCGAGGCGGAGCAATTCTCCGGTATGACCGAAAAGCTGAAAAATATCACCGATGTAAAAGGCAAGGACGACGAAGACGGGAATGGAAAACATACTCAACCAGATCGCTTGCCAAGTATATTGCACCCCCACCTCAACCTGGCGCTTGCCAACAGACTGCGCCATGAAGGTATTCACCAGTCCGGCCACACCGAAACAAAGGGCCAGCGGAACAAATGCAGTCAGTCCGCCATTAAATGATGCGGCCAGATTTACTCCGCCATCGATTCCTCGTCGATCAAGCAATGACACCAGCCAGCCATCGATGAACTGCATGACGGTTAAGCTCGTCGCACCGACAATGGTCGGTATGGCCAGTCGAATCAGTTTGGCCAACAGAAACATGGCTGTGCTGGGGTCCGTCTTCACCTCCCCTGTAACGGCCGCACCCTTCGCTTGGATGGATATGTTTTCAGGGTCAAACGTCATCAGCCTCTACCGTTAAATTGAAACTCCCGGCTCACGCCACTATCATACACACGAGATATGAGGTGTATCGTATGAGCGAAAGTTTGATTCATTTTGATCCTTCCCTGTGTATCCCGGCTGAGAAGGCAGCGCCCAGATATGGGCCCGGAAAAGGGTTGCTATGGTTGATTTTACTGGCAGCGGGAACCGCCAGTATTGTCGGAAATATTTTGATTCGCGTAAAATTCCTTCCTCAAGCCACCGCATCGGACTATCATCAGGTTGCCATGCTCGGCTTTGCTTTGCACATGCTGGGCCCGGTGTTTGCGGCTGGGGCGGTAGCACTCGCTCCTCGCGTCAAACTGTTTCACGCTCTTTCCGTGTTGGTATTGGTCATTGCCGGAGCATTCACCTTATTTTTGATTTTCACCGGCATATTCACCATCACCCATATTCGCTAAGCCGGTGCGTCAATCCGGTGAAAGCACTTGGAGAGGCCTCTCGGAAGGTGCCTCAAAACCGTGCAGAACGTCAACCGCGGCGTCGTCATGCCGTGAACCGGTTCTTTTGTCACACCATGACGTTTGCTCCGTAATGCGAACCGCCTATCATGACGGAAGTTCGTATGCGACGGCAGACCAATATCGTGATGCAATATTACCGGCAACTGAATCGCCATTTCGGCGATCTCCATTGGTGGCCGGCCGAGTCGCCAGTCGAAGTGGTGATTGGGGCCGTGTTGACTCAGAACACGAATTGGTCGAATGTTGAAAAAGCGATTTGTAATCTTGATGCCCGTGGTTGCCTTCGCGCCGAGGCGATTCTCGCCCTGCCCAAACTTGAATTAGAACAACTGATCCGTCCCAGCGGCTATTTCAGGCTTAAAGCCGCACGACTCAGGCGGGTGATGGAATGGTATTCTCGACATGAAAAGGCATCGCCACCCCCCTTCAGGCAGGTATCGGATCAAACTCTGCGGGAGGAATTGTTGGGCATAAACGGCGTCGGCCCGGAAACGGCAGACAGCATCCTGCTCTATGCCCTCGGCCGGCCCGTATTTGTGGTTGATACCTATACCCGTCGAATCGCTCAGCGACACAAACTTCTCAATGAGACCCAGTGCCGCGATTATCACGAGTTGCAGAAATATTTTATGGAACGTGTTCCGCCGGAAATTGCTCTCTATAACCAATACCATGCCCTGATCGTGGCAACGGGGAAACATTTTTGCGGTCCGGAACCAAAATGCGCACAGTGTCCACTTCGCCGGTATTTACCACTCGGTACAAGATAGAAGGTTAAGATGAGCAGGGGAATATCCTCAATTATGCCATATGGTTTTGCCGACGCTACCGCCGGCGGCATCGATGGAAGGCAGGGATTTAAAATTACATCTGTATGGTCAGTACCTGCTGCGGGCGGGTTGTAAAACTGAACCAGGTGGCCGTAATGCTGGCGAGCACAAACTCACAGGAGCTAGGATTTTGATATAATGGGATGCTCACCTTGTGCCCAAACCAGCTTGAGATTAGCATACTTTCCCTGCGGTTAAGATAGCTCTTCCGCACTTCGCGAGGTATCGGCACGGCACGGTGACCGGCGTAGGTCGCGATGAACGTAGGTGGCCCGAATTTTCCACTTCCGCTTCGTCAATATTCGTTGCTGTCTGGCAAACTCGCATACATTTAATCAGAGGACGGGTTCAGAAGATGATGTCGCAGATCGAACATATGGATCATTCAGCCGACGGCGGTGAGCTCTCGGACGAACAGTTTATTAAAAGCTGCCAATTTGATATTGAAGTGAAATCACCCGTTGAGCGGTCGGTGCGCGTAACGGTGCCTGAATCTCTTCTGAAAAGCGAATTTGAATCCACGATGTCCATGACGGCCACGCAGGTCGCTCTGCCTGGGTTTCGGCGAGGACGTGTACCCAAACGAGTATTGGAGAAGCGCTTTGGCGACGATCTTCGCAAAGAGTTTCTGTCGACAACGATTCGACGAACTCTCGAAGCTGTCGTGGAGCAGAACCATTTTCGCGTGCTGGGACAGCCTGCGGTGGAACCGGAAGATCTGGTCCTTCCGCGTGAAGGGCCGCTGACCTACACGCTGCTGCTGGAAATTGTGCCGGAAATCCCCTTGCCGGATCTGACAACCATCGATCTGGTTCGACCGAAATTTCAAGTCACTGAAGAACGCCTTGGGAAGGCGTTCGATCATCTGCGCCGAACGATGGGTGTCATGCGGCCGCAGAACGGCCCCATTGAATCTGAAGACCAGACATTTATTAAATGCGAGATACAGCGCGGTGATGGGACTGCGGTTTCGAAAATCGAGTATGGCCGCGTCTACGATGACGATGTTGTCTCGGATGTGGAAGTTCCGGGCATTACGGCCCTTATAAAAGGTAAATCCGTTGGCGACAGCCTTGAACACTCATTCAAGGCCGGACCGCTGAGCAACGCGACGATTCCCCGTGATGAAGATCTGGTTTTTAAAGGGGAGATTATTCACAACTCGCGACTCGAGATGCCGGAAATCAATGAGGAGTTTGCCAAATCGAACGGTTTTGAAAGCGTAGAAGAACTTCGAACACAGATGACCGAAGCCATGACGAAGCAACTGGGGCGGCAGACGGCTGAGGCACTTCGCACACAGCTGATCGAAGCGATTGAAAAAATGATGACGTTTCCGGTGCCGCCGCGATTGTTGCAGATGCAGCTTCAACACACGGCGAGACAGGAAATGTCCAAACTGGTCAGAGCCGGGGTCGATCCCAAATTGATTCTCGCCAACAGCAAGGACTTTTTGCAGAGATGCACGCCCATTGCCGAGTCGGTCTGTATCCGAAGCATTATTGTTCAGCGACTTGCTGAAGGCGTGGATGTGGAAGTTTCCAGACAAGACGTCATGCAACGGCTTTTGGAACTCAGCGAACAGTCGGGTGAAAATCCGGGTGTTTTCATTCAGCGAGCGCAGGAATCGGGTTTAATGCAGCAGGTGGCGACGGACATCCAGAATGCCCGCATACTCGACCAATTTGTTGAATCATGCACGATTCGCGACATCTCGGAGGATGAGTGGAATGAGCGGGTGAAGCAACGAAACGCCGAACATGACGCCATGCTGGCCCAATCGAACGCCGACACCGCAGCCCAGCGCATCGAATCGGGTGAGAGCCCTGCCGGAGCGGCGGAGGCTTCGACCACCGGGATGGCGACGCCGGAATCATCGGCATCCGATGCAACCTGATGGGTCAAACCGCATGTTTGGACGCGGATGACCTTCTCAGAATGCTTTGACGTCAGGCGGCACCTGGGACCTGCATCGATCGGGGTAGACGTGTTCTTCAGATCGGTTATGCGTGAGACGTTCTCCCATGGATATTGATTGCTCACCGACAACGCTTCCCGGCGAACATGAACATCGACTGAGATTGCTTGAATTTCAACGGACCAACAGCCGTAAATTGGCATCAAGCCGAAGACGGAATATCTATCTGCACCGAACGATCAACGGCTTGCTCAGCCGGATCGTCACGCCGAATTCCAGCGTGCTCGATGTCGGCTGTGGAGACGGTCTGCTGCTGGGGAGGCTATCTCCGCAGCGCGGGGTCGGAGTAGATATTAATCCCGATTTAATACGGCAGGCCGCCGAGAAGTATCCGCAGATGAGGTTTCACTCCTGTGCGATTGAAGATTACCGGCCCGTAGACGGCGAGACGTATGATTATATTATTCTCTCCGGGGTGATGCAGGAGATTTATGACATCCACGCTGTGCTGCGTAAGCTCAGACACCTTTGCCACGCCCGCACACGGATCATCATCTGCACCTATTCGCGCGTGTGGCAACCGGCGATCCGCATCGCGGAACTGCTCGGCATTAAATGCCCGGTTCCCGAGGAAAGCTGGATTCCTCCGTCAGAACTCGAAAATCTTCTGCATCAGGGGGATTTTGAGATCGTCCGGAAGCAACCCGCCATTCTACTTCCCGCAGGCATCCCGGTGATCAGCAACTTTATTAATCGCTGGGCTGCCCCCCTGCCTCTACTGCGCCATGGATGTCTGGTAACGATCTCGATTGCTCGTCCACTCAATCTTCATCGGCGATCAGCAGGCGATTCAGTGGGTATCGCGAGCCCGATGGAGGAACCGACACGATCCGTCTCTGTCACCTCCGCCAAAAGCGACGGCTCGACCGACGGCGGAAGTTCAATCAGCATCATCGTGCCGCTGCGAAATGAGGCGGGGAACATCGCATCATTGCTGGCGCGGATACCGAAGATGGCGGACCGGCAGGAAGTGATTTTCGTCGAAGGAAACAGCACGGATAACACCTGGGACGTGCTCAACGAAGTGGTCGCCGGCTATCGAGGCGACATGCACCTGGCCGTTTACAAACAGACCGGCAAGGGTAAACGTGACGCTGTGCGCTTGGGTTTTGCACAATCGAGCGGCGATGTGCTGGCCATTTTAGATGGAGATATTTCCGTTCCGCCTGAGGAGTTGCCGCGGTTTTTTGATCTGATATTCAGCGGGAAAGCCGAATTTGCGAATGGATCGCGACTGGTTTACCCCATGGAATCCGAGGCGATGCAATTTTTGAATATGATCGCCAACAAATGCTTTGGTTATGCATTCTCCTATCTGCTTGGCCAAAGCATTCGCGATACGCTCTGTGGAACGAAAGTTCTTCGGCGCGATGAATATGATCGCATTGCGGCCAATCGCAGCTATTTCGGTGATTTTGATCCTTTTGGAGATTTCGATCTCCTGTTTGGGGCGGCGCGTTTGAATTTGAAGATTTTGGATGTGCCGGTTCATTATAAACAGCGGGTCTATGGCACGACCAACATATCACGCTTCCGCCATGGCCTGATGTTGATCCGCATGTGCTTTTTTGCAGCACGTAAGATTTGCTTTGTATCGAGCTGATGGCGATTTGAACCCCCTGCTGTTAGGAGTATAATGCACCGTTTAGTCGAAAGCGGGCTAATCGAAGGGATTGTCCGTCCGACGGGTGCAGTGGTAGCTGATAAGGAATTAAAACAGATATGCCAACCACATCGACAAAAGAACCGGAAGTTATTTCCAAAGCCCGCGAGATGGTTCACCGTGGAGACCTGGAAAAAGCGGTTGAATTATTGGAAGAGGCGCACGCCAAAGACCCCGATCAGGACGCCGTGACGTTTCAGCTGGCCTGCTATCAGGATTTGGCCGGCGATGACGATCGCGCCATCGAACTTTATGAGCGTCTGGCCGAAAGACAACCAACGCATACCAACGTCCTGATCAATCTCTCTGTGCTGTACGAAGATGACGGCATGTACGATGAGGCGGAAAAATGTCTTCATCGACTGCTGCAAGCCCAGCCCAATCATCCTGTCGGGAGGATGTACTATGAACATGTCGACGGATCGATTGGTATGGAAGTGCAGGAGGAACCCGAAAGAAGGCTGGCCCCCAGAGACCTGCTGCTGAGCACGTCGGTAACAGATTTCGAACTCTCCGCCCGTGCCCGCAATTGCCTCAAGAAAATGAATATCAAAACACTCGGCGACCTGCTGCGCACGACGGAAGCTGATCTGCTCAGTTACAAAAATTTTGGTGAAACCAGCTTGGACGAAATCAAGCAGATGCTGGCAAAGAAGGGGTTGCGCCTCGGTCAGGCAGCCGACGAAGCACACGAATTGCAGAAGCAGGAAATTCTCAAACAGGTTGCCGATCGCGTTCCTCCGGAGACGTTCGCCAAACCCGTTACCGAACTGCAATTGCCGCTGCGGGCAGCGCGTGCATTGGAGCGGTTGGGCATTGCGACCGTCGGCGATTTGGCGGCGCGGACGGAGGCGGAACTGCTCGGCGTGAAGAACTTTGGTGAGACGAGCCTTGATGAAGTGAAGAGCCGACTTGCCGAGTTGGGCCTTTCGCTTCGAACGGTTGAATAATCGGTTTGTCTGGCCCGCCCGGTTGACCATGGTAGGATAGAGAACGTTCTCCTCAAGGTGGTGTTGCCGGGTAATGGATGCAAAGGTCTGGCGAGACGATGCAGGGAAGCAGTTTGAATCGTATTCGAGAGCCAATCCGTAAGCGCCGGCAGAGGCGCGATTCCCCTGTCAGACATCCATTTCTGCTTCTGATTTTCGCCATTGCCTGTGGGAAAGGCCGCTCAGCAAACCGTCTTGGGATTCGGCTTCTATTTGCTCTCGCCGTGACGGGGTTGGGTCTGCTCATTTCAGGGTGTGCTCAGCAAAATAGTGCCGGTACATCATTGGAGTTACCAAATCCACCGGCTCCCGGATCAACACTGCCCGCGTCAGTCGAATCGCAGTTAGCAGGATTTCCTCCCGTTCCGAAAGTTTTACCGAAGCCGATTGTCCTTGGAAAAGCATATCCGGGTGTAATTGTTCTACCGCCACATATTTCTGAGCCGTGGATTCGGGTGAAAATTACACCCGAGGAAAATACCCCCCCGCAAGTGAATGCCGCACTTTATGCGGGGCGCGTTTACGATATTCGTCTGCCGGATGGCAAATATGTGGCGATTAACTCCCTTCCGATTGAGCAGTACCTGACGGGCGTACTCTCGAAGGAGCTGTATGCCAACTGGTCCATGGCGGCCTACCGGGCGCAGGCGGTCGCGGCCCGCACCTATGCGCTTTATCAGATTGAGACATTCGGTCGCACGCACCCGTGGGATGTAACGGGCACGCAATCATCTCAGGTTTACGGCGGACGCAATGCGGAAACTCCGCACTCGCGTCTGGCCACGCAGGAAACGCGCGGCATCGTGATGGAAGGTGAGGCACACGGGCAATGGGGAATATTCTGTGCGTATTTCTCCGCGTGCAACGGGGGTGCGGAAGAAAGTGCCCACGCGGCGTGGGGTGACCATCGTGTCAGCACGCTGGTGAACAAATACACGGGTAACTTGGACGCCGCATGTCCGGAATTTAACTGGCCCACCATGGCGATTCCGATGTGGGCCATAACCAATGCGGTTCATTGGTGGGGTGTAAAAAACAAGGTGCCCTATCTCGCCGACCTGGGGCCGATTACTGACATCGCCATCACGCGCAGCAATCCCATAACCGGCCGGCCGGAAATCATTACCCTTACCGACGCCGCGGGACACATTGGAAAAATGCGGGCTGAAGTATTCCGGCTGGCATTATTGATGGATCCGAATCCCCAGATTCACGCTCCTCCGAGCAGCTTTTTCCGAATGGTACGCCGTCCCAATGAGATCCTGCTCGTCGATGGGCATGGATTCGGACATGGCGTGGGCCTCTCCCAATGGGGTGCGGAAAAATTGGCAACCGAAGGGTACAGCGCCCGGTATATTCTGCAGATGTACTATCCCGGAAATATCCTTCACCGAGAATGGTAAAGAGTCCGCACTTGAAAGGCTTTGAACCACTTCACGCGCACGGATGCAGAAAACACATGTCAAAATCCGCGTTCAAGCGCGATTTCGTACGGCGCGGCGTAAATAACTGGCAGATATTGTCATTTTTGCCGATAAACGGAATAAAATAACGGGAGCGGAGAGAAGTGTTGATGATCCGGCTCACAGCAGCTGGAAGGATTGTGCGTTGAATATTCTGCCAATGGTTCAATTGCTGGACAGTACCCCCGAGGCGGGAGGGTATGCAGAGTGTTTCCAGCTTGAGCACCTGATCGCCGTTGGGAAACTATCTCAGGCAGACCAAGTTGAAAATTTTATTATCCGCGCTCTGAAGACTGCGATCGGCCCCCTGGAGGGTTTTGCCACCGGAGCGGTCTTTGAGGCCAGCCGACGCGGAAATTTTTCCGCCCTACCTGCGCTTGCCCGTGAACTGTGCACATCGCACGCCCCGGAGAGTCTCCAGCGTGCCTCGCTGAACACAGGAAGGCAGATATGGGAAACATCGCGTCGTTGGACGTGGGCCGTGTCGATTCATGATCAATTGGACGAGGTGACCGAACTCACCGGACACTTCTACGCCGTCGTATTTGGCGCCCTGATCAGCGATGCCACTGCGCAACGCGCGCGGGCCGTAGCCGCCTGCCTATTGTCTACCGTTCGATCGTTGGTTTTTTGTGCGGCGAGGTATCTGCCCATGGATGCCATACAATCACAGCGAATGGTCAGCGACATTCAACCCACCATATCGCAATTGGCTTTGGCTTACAGTCAACCCGACGCTGTTGCCCCACCCATATCGGATCCTGCCGCTGTCATCGCACAGTTGACCACCCAGTGAAACTACGTGGCGCAAACCGATTGTCCCATTCGGTTTACTAAGATATGAGCGGTCGTGCAGCGACCGAAAAACCGTATCAACGCTCATGAGGTTCTTCGAGGTAGGTGTAGCCGGAAAGACCATTCTCGTAAAACCGCAGAAGAAGGGCTGATTCTTCAATAGAGATGGTTTTTTCTCTCACAGCCCGTTCCACATCTTTATGCATCCGCGCCAGGAGTTCATCTGCATTGAACTGCACATATTGGAGCACCTCGCGGACGGTATCGCCGCGTACAATCTCCTCAATGTGGATTTCACCGTGTTCATCGAGTTCAACGTGCACGGCATTGGTATCGCCCAGCAGGTTGTGCAGGTCGCCAAGAATCTCCTGGTATGCTCCCACCAAAAATGCGCCCAGCAGATATTCATCGCCTTTATATTCATGCAATTCCAGCGTGCGTTTCACATCGCGCCGGTCGATAAAGCAGTCCACCTTCCCGTCACTGTCGCATGTGATATCAGCCAACACACCCCGCCGGGAGGGCTCCTCGTTGAGACGATGAATCGGCATGATGGGAAATAACTGCTTGATGGCCCAGCTATCGGGCATAGACTGGAAGAGCGAAAAATTGCAGAAATAGGTGTCGGAAAGTTGGGCTTCAAGCATTTCAAAATCATCGCCCACATAGTTCATGTCCCGCAGCAGCTTGAGCACCTTGCCGCATATGCCCCAGAAGAGTTTTTCGGTCAGGCTGCGCAGCTCCAGGCTTAAATAGCCCAGATTGAACAGATTCAGCGCTTCGTCCCGCTGCTGCGCCGCGTCGTGATAGGTTTCCATCACATTTTTTGAATTGATTTCCCGGTACGCGTCGTAGAGATCTTTGACGGGTTGGGGAATTTCCTCATTTGCAGGCAGTTGATCTGGGATGTTGAAGTAGTCGAAGCCGCTCACTCCGAGCACATTGAAGACCAGCAGGCTGTGGTACGCCACCATGGCCCGACCGCTTTCACTGATGATGGTGGGATGCTTGACGCCACATTCGTCGCACACGGATTTAATACGAAACACCACGTCGCTGGCATATTCCTGCAGGCTGTAATTGACGGAAGATTCAAAATTGGTCTGCGATCCGTCGTAATCGACGCCCAACCCCCCTCCCACATCGATGTATTCCATACCGGCACCGGCCCGCACCAATTCTGCGTAGACTCGGGCGGCTTCATTGAGTGCGTTTTTGACGGTGCGAATGTTCGTAATCTGACTGCCAAGATGAAAGTGAAGCAGTTTCAGGCAGTCCTGCATGTCGCGTTCTTTGAGATATTCCAATGCCTTGATAATCTCCGCGACGAAAAGCCCGAATTTGCTTCTTACGCCACCGGAAGACTCCCATCGACCGCTGCCACGGGCCGAGAGTTTCACGCGAATGCCCATCTTCGGTCGCACTCCGTGTTTCTGGCCGTATTTAATGAGCAGTTCGAGTTCGGTAAATTTTTCAACCACGGGAATGATATTTTTTCCCAGTTTCTGGGCAAGCACGACCATCTCGCAGAATTCGTCGTCCTTGAATCCGTTGCAAATGATCGGAGTGTCGCGTCCGTTGGTCAGTGCGAGTACCACCAGCAGTTCGGGTTTGCTGCCCGCCTCAAGCCCCCATCCGTACTGTGAGCCGATATTGAGAATTTCTTCGACAACATGTCGCTGCTGATTGACTTTGATCGGGTACACACAGGCATATTTGCCACCATACCCGTTTTCAGAAATGGCATTCTGGAATGCTACGTGCATCTCAGAAAGACGATGCTTGAGAATATCACTCAGGCGAATGAGTACCGGAAGCTGAATGCCGCGAAGCTGAAGCTGATCGATAAGTTTTTTCAGATCAATGGATCGATTTGGATCCTTTTCCGGATGAATCGCCACATTACCTTCCGCGTTGATCGTGAAATAATTTTTTCCCCAATGCTCGATGCCATAGGTTTCCGCTGAATCCTGAATTTTCCAGGCAGCTGTCGGATTTCTGACTTCCATAAGACCCATAGCGTGTACTCTCCGCGTGAGAACCAGTGCACCTCAATTTTACAACTCCGCTATTGCAACTGCTTTCAACAAAATTAACAAGGGATCCCGAGATTTTTTTATCGGTTTGCGATGATGATAGTCCTGGGTAACAGACTGGAGTTCTCGATCCAATCCTCCCGATCCCACCATGGATCCAAATCGATGGTATCGACAGCGAGCCTCGAAAGCGGTGTAATGCTGTTTATGAATGAGGATAAACCCACTATGGTGGCCGACGATACAGACTCTGAGAATCCAAAGGCCCCGCGAAATTTGACCGGCGGCAATGATAAGGGGGGCATGCCCCTGCTGCCGCCGCTGGCCTGCATCAAAACCCCCTACTTCCATATTCTGGGCTACAGCGTCGCGGGCGAAGAAACCGCCGTGCAGATTCCAGAACTCAATGTGGTTTTCGATATCGGTAAGTGCCCCCGCCCGGTGCTGACAAGCGATTTCTGCTTACTCACTCACGGTCATATGGATCATTCCGGCGGATTGGCGTACTACCTTTCGCAACGATTTTTTCAGGGAATGTGCCCGGGCACGGTCCTATGTCCACGTCCAATCGCGGATGCGGTCACGGCAATGATTGAGGCTTTCGGTCGCCTGGAAGGTAAAGCGATCGCACACCGCCTGATTCCGATGTCGAGCGGCGATGAGTTTGAATTGCGCAAAG
The DNA here is from genome assembly GCA_021827645.1 of Planctomycetota bacterium. GTDB lineage: Bacteria > Planctomycetota > Phycisphaerae > WQYP01 > WQYP01 > JAJZGD01. Next base: position 10,285 of record JAKAVA010000076.1, on the reverse strand, counting down.
GATTGATCGTCCGGGCGTTTCCCACTTGCCATACGGTCCCATCACTTGGATACACGCTCATCGACCGCCGCGAAAAACTCCGACCGGATCTCGCAGTCCAGCAGTTACCCGGTCACGTGCTGCGGGACATGAAGGCTCGCGGTGAGAAGATCACTTATACCCTCGATATCCCATTGGTTTCTTATACCGGTGATACGACACTTCCTGAGACCCTATTTCATCCTGATGTCCGGCAGGCGCGTGTGCTGATCAGCGAATGCACGTTTTTCGATCCCAACCATCGGCGACGGGCGACCGTAGGCAAGCACCTTCATGTGCAGGATTTGATTGAAGCTCTGCCCCAACTGGAGAATGAGCTTTTAATTATTACGCATGTTTCGCGCCGCACGTATGTAAACTGGGCGGAAAAAACGCTCCGCCGAGCCATCAGCGGCAGCCCGCCGAAGCCGCAAATTGAATTCCTGATGGCCCACGCGCAAAAATTGCAGGTGATACCGGGAAGCGCGGCCGATTTTGCCCCCGCCGAATTACCGGGTGGTGAAGATAACGGCGATGACACCGAATCATAATCTCAGTTGACGGACTGCTGGTGTATCTGTCTTAACAACACCAGAACCGACTTCAAGCTGCTCGCGAAAAAAAAAGCGTGCACTGGGAATGTGCACGCTTGAGACTATTTACAAAATCTCATGGCAAACGATTACAGCGGTCGGGCAATGGTTTGCGATCGCAGGTAGTCGTTGAATGTTTCAGGGCTGTTGACGCCTCCGCCCATTCCGCTGAGATTCACACCGCCATAGGGCAGCCCGTACGCGAATACATTATTTGCGTTGATCCAGCTATTGCCGGCCACCATCCGCTCGGCGACTCGATGTGCTCGCTTGAGATCACTGCTCCAAACACTATTGGCCAAGCCGTAGGAAAGACTGTTAACCTCTTTGACAGCACTTTCCTCATCCTTAAACTTCAACACATAGGCGGTCGGGCCGAATATCTCTTCCCGGCAGCATATGTTATCGCTCTGACCTGCAAGCAGACTCGGCGTGACATAAAAGCCCCCCTCGTGCCCGGTCACTTTCAATGTTTGAGGCTCCAAAAGTAATGTCGCGCCCTGTTTGGTGCCGTTTTCGATGTAATGGGTCACCCGCTCCAGTTGCACGCGACTGACCAGGGGTCCCATTTGCGTGTTTCGATCCAGAGCCGGACCAACCCGTATCGCTTTGAGCTTTTCCCTGGTTTTGGAGACCAGATCATCGTAGATCTTTTCATGGATGATCCAACGTGTGGCCGTGCAGCAAACCTGACCAGTATTGAGCGTAATGGCTGCGGCAAGTTTCTCGGCGGTGGCGTTGACATCAACATCATCAAATATAACCGCCGCACCCTTCCCACCCAGTTCCAGTTTGCAGGGCTTGAGATTTTTGCCGCATACTTCTCCAATGATCCTGCCGACACCCGGTGAACCGGTAAACGACATTCGCTTAACCAGTGGATGAGCAGTCAGCGGGCTACCGGCCTTTGCACCGGTTCCGACCACCACGTTGATGACACCGGGAGGTATGCCGACTTCAGAAGCCAGTTTACAGACATACAGGGTTGTCAGCGGCGTGACCTCTGATGGTTTAACCACCACGGTGTTACCCGCGGCCAGGGCCGGCATCACACCCCAGATCAGCAGATCATAGGGAAAGTTCCATGGAAAAACGAATCCGCAGACACCGTAGGGAACCCGATGCACCCGCGCCTCAATGTTTTTGATTCCTAATGGAATATCGTACAGAGCACGCACGGCCAGATCGGCAAAATAACGCGTTCCTTCCACACCGAAGGGAATATCAAAGCCTTCGCTGTTGACGATTGCTTTGCCAACGTCCATGGACTCCAGTTGGGCCAAGTCGGCCGCATGCTTCTCAAGCGAATCCGCAAGACGATGCAGCATCACACTCCGTTCATTTGGCGTTTTGGACGCCCAGGAGTGAAATGCTCCGTGCGCCGCCGCTACGGCTGCATCAATTTCATCGGCGCCCCCCATCGCAACTTTGCAGATCGGTTTGCCCGTTGAGGGATCAATGACATCATCAACCGCACCATCTTTGCTCGGCCGCCATTGGCCGTTGATGTAGTGCTGCAGTGGACCTTTGATAAATTGGGCCACGTTGGGACGAAGTGTTTCTGCCATAATCAGGTACCTCCGCGTAAAAGCACACCGAAACATCGATTTCGGTTACAGATCATCCGGCTGAAACCGTTTTCACCGGCGATTTACACCACCATGAGAGTTCATTCCGGCCGATGCGTCATCGTTTAATCACGACGGCACACACATACTTGGGCCCATGCACCCCGGTTACCAGCTTCATTTCAATATCGCTGGTTTTACTTGGGCCGTTGATGACCACCGCATATGACGGAATGGCTCCATGATTATCCGCTGCCATCCGGGGCATCGCGTCAATCAGGTCCGCTACAATCAAATCTTCCGGTAACAATACAATATGGACGGCTGTCGTCAAAGTCGTCGACCGACCGAAAACTGAATCACTCCATACGAGAAACCCGCCGCTGTCCGCCATAGCGCACCGACAATCGGTGACGCTTGCATCACACTGAAAAGCCTTTTCAACGCAATCGGTATCGCCCCAATGATGCAGTTCAAATCCCGCATGCGTCAGGCATGACTCCAATGACGGAGCGGGATTGGCGGAAAAATTGATCATCACCGAATGCACTTGTTGCTGCCTGAGATACTCGATCACCGAATCCGCGACTGATTGTGTGTCAGCCTGCACCACCGTCATGCCGTTGGAGCGGGCCTTTTCAATCCAACGACTGACTATTTGCGGACTGTCAATGTCAACCTGACGAAGCAGACGATCCAGTCGCTGCGGACGTGAGTCCGGCTTGGGAGAGGGCTTCTCGGGATCATGCCCGAGAGCCTTGCGGACAGTGGCCAGAAACGCCTTGCGACGCACCTGATCGTTATCCAGTTCGCTGGTTTTAATCTCTGATGTCATGAACCGCCGATGCTCCGCCTAATGAAAAGTCTCAGGTCATTGTTTTTCTTTGGTATGCGATGTATCGCGCTGCTGCTCCCGACGATAACGCTTATAAACGGCACGAAAATCTTCCTTCGCTGGTGCGGGGAAGTCGCGTTGCTGCGTCCATCCATTGACGGGTGGCGGCAGATGTTTGATCCACCCCTGTTTGTCCATGAGCAGGCGCATACCAATCCGCTGGGCAACCTGACTCAGGCGGTAGCTCCAACCGAATCGAAGGCCAATCGTCCAGAGTTTGAAAATGACCCGTTCCGCCCAGGGTGTAATGTGCGCTTTGACCTGATCTCCGCGCAGCTTGATCAGAAATTCGGGAATATTAATTTTGACCGGACAGGCGTCAAAGCACGCCCCACAGAGACTTGATGCATGTGGCAGATGTTTGTGCTGTTCCAATCCATTAAAAAGTGGCGTCAGCAAGGCACCGATGGGCCCTGGATAGACGCTTCCATAGGTCCGACCGCCCACTTTTCGATAAATGGGACATGAATTGAGACATGCCCCGCAACGAATACATCGCAGCGTGTCGCGATATTGACCGGCCAGAATTCGAGACCGGCCATTGTCCATGATGATCAGATGAAATTCTTCGGGCCCGTCCAATTCCCCCGCTCGGCGGCTGCCGCTCACAATACTGCTGTATTGGGTCAATGATTGCCCTGATGCGGAGCGCGCAAGCAATTTCAAAAATACCGGCAGGTCATCCATCGCGGGAATTAATTTTTCCATCCCCATCAGCGCAACATGAATTCGTGGCCGGGAGACGCACATGCGGGCGTTTCCCTCATTGCAGCATACAACAATCGAACCGGTCTCGGCGACGGCAAAATTCACTCCGCTGACGCCCATGTCGGCCTGATTAAAGCGATTGCGCAAATGTACGCGGGCCATTTCCGCCAACGTCTGGGCATTATCCGTGAAATCCGTTTTGAAGTAGCGTTCAAAAATGTGCCCGATGTCCGCAGCATTCTTGTGCACCACCGGCATGACCAGATGCGTTGGATGGTCATGATCCACCTGAAGAATGAATTCCCCCAAGTCGGTTTCCAGCGGCTCGATACCTGCCTCCGAGAGCGCCTCATTGAGTTCCGTCTCTTCGCTGACCATACTCTTGCTTTTCACCACAAGCCGACAACCGGCTCGTTTCGCGATCTCCACGATCAATTGATTGGCCTGCTGGCGGTCGGAGGCGTAATGGACCTCCCCCCCTTGCTTTTTCACATTACTTTCGAGCAGTTCAAGATAGTAATCGAGATGATCCAGTGTGTGACGCTTGATCTGGCCGGCGAGTTCCCGTAGTCCATCGGCATCCGGCAGGTCCGCCAAGGTCGTCCGGCGTCCCCTGTCCCGCTTCGTGACGGAGTTATCCATGGCATCATGCAATCGATCGTCGGCGGACGCCACATGCGCATCCGCCATGAAATCCGGCCGAAAGACGGGCAGCGATATCCGTTCTGCCGCCGCCTTCTTTTCCGTGAGTACCTCGGTCACACTCCCACCTTTCTCTTACCTGCGGAATGATCAATAGCTGCCGCGATAATCTGGGAGATATGCCGAACTTTCATTGGCACCCCCTGTCGATGACATCCGCCGCTGATATTCATAGCGCAACCACCGTCATTGACGATCATGGTATCAGCTCCGGTCGCCGCTCCACATTGCACCTTGTCGCGAACCATTGCGCCACTGATATCGGAGTACTTGATGGCGAAAGTACCGCCAAAGCCGCAGCACTGGTCCGCCTTCTCCATTTCAGAATAGCTCGCACCGCCCAGTTGCTTTAGAAGCCCGATGGCCGGAGCGCCCGAAGCCCCCAAGGTACGCAGATGACAGGTGTAGTGGTAGGTAAATTTTTCATCTTCCGGCAAGGAAAGACCGGTCAGACCAACTTTCAATATTTTTGTTAAAAATTCAACATATTCGTAGGACCGCGCCGCCAGATCGACCGCTCGGTCGTGTTGTCGTGGATCATCGTGGAAAAGTTCCGGGTAGTGCGCCCGAATCATCGCACAGCAAGACCCCGAGGGTGTGACCACGTATTCGGAATTTTGAAAAACATCCAGCATTCGTGCGGCAAGAGTGCGGGCATCGGCGGGAAAGCCGTTGTTGTACGCCGGCTGCCCGCAGCAGGTTTGCGCAACGGGAAAATCTACCTCACAACCGAAATGTTCCAGAGTTTTGACGACCGCCATACCGACATCAGGGGCGAAAAGGTCAGTGAGGCATGCTACAAAAAGGCTTACTCGCATAGTGCATAAGCATATGCCAGTGATACGTGGATTGCAACAAATGTCCAAAAAATTGTTCCCATTTTCCCGGTTGCGCCAGCTCTCAACAACTCGTGCGGGTAATGGGATCGACGGTTGTGGGTGTCAAAGTTTTATGCCCGTAACTTGATCATTCCCGAGTTCAGGGCGAGTAGCTGTAAATATCGTCCGGCGTGTCATACATCAGATCGGGCCCGGCGCTGAAGAAAAAGGGAGCTCTTGGACTTTGGGCACGAGACGCAATCATCTGAATCGGAGTTCCAAAGCCGTCTTTGATAGCTGCGACATAAATTATGGTGGAACCGTTTGGTCCGGCCATGGTGCCCGGCACCAGTACCTGCCGAGGTAGCTGATTGATGGGGCACGGCCCGACAATCCATCCACCGTTGGTACCGGGTTGAAGATAAAGCTGCTGATCCTCCTGTAGAAAGGCGGTCATATTTGGCGGGATGACTCCCGTCCGATGCTCAACTCGCGTTAATTCGGAAGCGAGCACTGACAGCTCGATGTGCGTAAGCTCAAGTTCTGAGCTTTCTTTGATCCGTGCTCCGATTGCAAGTCCCATTCCAATCAAAATTCCGACGATCGCAAGCACTACGATCATCTCTGCGAGGGTAAACGCAGTGCGCTTCGACTTAGTCCTCGCCATAGCATCCGAATGACATGCCGTTCCCATTTTCCCTCTCTATCCTCCATAAGACAATTTCTAGACGCAATTATCGCCCACAAATTGATCATTTTCAAGAAAATTTGGATCGTTGACCGGGGAATTTACGCATCGACATTTGGACGTTATATTACAGGGCGTAAGGGCGTGTGCCTGAGCGGCCAAAAGGGACGGACTGTAAATCCGTTGGCTTATGCCTTCGCAGGTTCGAATCCTGCCGCGCCCATGAGCGACCCCGCGATCGGTCGGCTCGAACAACAGCGCTGGGCAAGTTGATTTGCTCATCGCCGGGAATATGTATGAATGATTGCCCCGAGGGCGATTAGCTCAGTTGGTTAGAGCGCATGCATGACACGCATGAGGTCACAGGTTCGAATCCTGTATCGCCCAGTAATACTTTATGACAGCAAGCGACATTCGATGACTCAGGATGTGTAAAACCGCTATTCATGGGGCTTGTATGAGTATCTGTCGTTGATTGGCGTTCGTTTGCGGCCGGCGGCATTCCCTCACTTTTACCTCTGGTCTCCCCTTGTTTGTCCCCCCATTGCGGCGCCTCGGTCGCGTTGGAAAAATCCTACGATTGGCCGCATCATGCTGGATAATTTGAGAAGCGCCGCCAGGGCAGCTTTTCACGAATTCGTCGACGCAAGTCTTGGTGACGTGCCCAAGTTCGCCAGCTTTATCCCCACGATACCGTCATGAAACTGGGTATGAGGCCGCCTCGGCGCATAGTAAATCGGTCCATAGGGAGTGCTATCGGCTGCATAGCGAACTTTTCTTCTACTGCGCAATCACACAAAAACGACGATAATCTCAAGAGTGCAGCACCGCCTGACATACTAAAATTCGCACGACAATCAGTCGGCTGTGAGCTTATCCTGCGGGCTGAGAGTCTTGAGAGAATCTTTGATGATTCCTGTTAAAAACCTCCGTGCCGACCAAACGGGCTGTTTCTTTAGCAACGTGGGTATTTGTTCCCGCGAAGATGATAATGTTACTATTATACTCGATTGACTGGACGCATTTCTGTCTAAGGAGTCCTCAATGAGCTTAACACGCCGTGAATTCCTTGAAGCCACGACGGCTTCGGCCATGGGGCTTACAATTCTCAATACTGCCGCTTCGCCGGTGCGGGCAAAAGTTTCCTCCACGGAACCCTCTGTATCCATGCCTGCGATGTGGATTTCGCTCGATAAGCAGACTCATACAGATACCTACGGGGCTTTCCGCGGCACGTTTGCTCTCTCCCATCCGCAACGGATCACCATCCGAGTTTTGGGCAGTAACTGGTTTAATCTCCTTCTGGATGGCGAATTCCTCACGCAGGGCCCCTATCGATTTCCTCCCAGCCATCCGGAATATGAAGTTCTCGATATTGACCTGTCTGCGGGCCGTCATGTTCTGGCGGCGACGGTTCGAGCTGAGGGTGTTTCCACACGGATGTTGCAGGGAAACATGATCCCTCCCTTTCTTATGTGCCAGGCGACTATGAACAATTCTGAAGTGGCCGTGGATTGGAAATGCCTGCATCTGAGAGGTTTTGTAAAGTCGGGTCAGCGTATTAATCCGCAGTTTGCATGGATTGAATGGTGCGATACGCGGAAAAATCCCACAGACTGGCATCTACCAGACTTTGATGACACACAGTGGATGCGACCTGTGCGAATGACGGCCGTGGAATCATGGCAACTTCGCCCCATCTCCGTGGGATCTGTGCTCCAGATTCCAATTTCATCCCAACTTATTGCTAAGGGGGTACTGACCGGACCATTTGACGGTGCAGAGAAGCCTCACTGGAAAAACGAACAGGATATCGCGTGGAATTCGCGGAATTTATGTCCATCCACCCCTCCCACTGGAATCTGGCGGCGTTATGACTTGGGCCAGGTGCGGCTGGGGCGGCCGGAATTTACGCTGGATGTTCCGCCCGGTACGGTGATAGAATTCGGGTACAGCGAATCGCTTACGAATCACAACCTCGTCAGCGGTTACAGCCATAAAACAGTTGTAAAATTACCCCAAGACTTCTCCACGCTTCAAGGAAGAGTCATTCCCTACATTCCGCTTTCTGCCGGCTTGTCGCATAACTTGGTTCACTATATTGCCCGAGGCGGCGTTCAGACTTTCTGGCCTGTAATTCCACAAGGTGGACGCTACCTGGAAATTCACATTCAGGCGGATGAGTCGAAAGTGCGTTTTCTGGCCGAGCAATATCAACAACGCTCCTACTTTGGTGACCCGGTCGGTGAATTTGAATGTGCAGACTACCGGCTCAATCGGATATGGCGACTGGGCGCTGACACGACTCGAAGTTGCTCAGAAGATGCCATTATTGATAATCCAACACGCGAACGCGGCCAGTGGATGGGTGACGGGCATGTTTCCATATTCATCGCGGCTGCGAGTTTTAACGATCTGCGGCTGTATCGACGTGGAATTCGGCAATCCGCCTGGTGTGCCCGTAACGATGGGCTCGTCGCTGGCCTAGACCCGGGTGGGATCGCCTATCTATCGACTTACGCAGCACAGTGGTTCAGTTCGACCATGAACTATTACCGCTTGACGGGAGATCGGGCCATTCTTAAAGAAATGCTTCCCTACGCCCGTCGCAACGCGATGGCTTTTGAGCGTGCCATGACACCCCGTGGGATCAAACCTGCGCTGGCGTGGCCATTTATCGACTGGGGCTTTGGCGGCGATCTGCAAATGGCGTTGAATCTGGAGGTTTTGGCAGGTTTCAGGAATTTGTGCCAATGGACGACACTGCTGCGCGAAAATTCCACCCGCTATCAAAAGATTGCCGACCAATTGAAAACGATCATAACACGATGGCTGCATCCCATACTGGCAGACGAGAATTGGAATAAAATTGGTTACCATAACCTGGTATTCGCTCTTCGCAGTTCATTCATACCGAGGCGGCAGCGCGCCTCGGCGATACGTTATATCAAATCGCATATTCTCTCATGCTTTCCCAACAACGCTGCCGCTCCGCGCCTGAGCAATCCCGGTGTGCGGTCGCATCAGATCATCACTCCCTATTTCTCATACTATGCTTTTCCACCACTGATTGAAAACGGCGAGATGGATTTTGTACTGAATCAATATCGAGTCTGTTGGGGCTGGGCGTTGGATCAGGGTTTAACCACCCAACCGGAAGTTTTTGATTTGAACTGGAGTCATTGTCATGGATGGAGCGGATCACCGACCGCACAATTGAGCCAATACGTTCTCGGCCTGCAGGCTCGCTATGAGTATGGCAACCGCCATTTTGATCTGCGTCTGATTCCCGGTAGCCTGAAGTGGGCCGCCGGAAAAGTGCCTTTGCCGCTGGAAGATGGCACTGTGGATGTGGATTGGTTACGTACTACCGACGGCGGTTTTTCCTATCACCTCCATACTTCCGGACCAGTCTGGCTCCATACACCCGGACAAATTCAACCCATCAAGATTGAAGGGCATGGCAAACTGATTTTGGCTGCCGATGGCGCACTCAGATCTCCATGATCAAACGAACTACAGACTGAGCTTTTTCAGCTTGCAGACAGAGGCCTCACTTTTGAAACCTGCGCCCGCCGTCTATAGAAAGCAGGATGAAGAACCAGACCACCTGATTAAGACCTGACGATAAATCGTCAGGTTGTGGCATTGGTGGTATGGTCATGAGTTTCCTTGCGAAATTCAACGATACGCCGCTTTAATTGTTCCGCCAGAGCTTCATAACCCGGCTTGCCGTAAAGATTATTGAGTTCTTTGGGATCTTCCTTCAAGTCGTAAAGCTCGAACTGATCCGGCAGTTTTGGATACTGCGGCATCGTGTGAAAATGGATCAATTTGTAGCGTTCCGTGCGAACACCGCGATGGGGACGCACATGCTCGACCCATGGATATTCGAAATATTCATAGTACCAGTCTTTTCGCCAATCGGTCGGAGACTTACCCTGCAGCAACGGAACCAAGCTCTTCCCCTGCGCATTCTCCGGAATCTTAACGCCCGCCAACTCCATCATGGTCGGCATCGTATCAAGATTGAGAACCATCAAATCGCAGACGCTTCCCGCTTTTACCAACCGCGGATAGCGAACCATCAGGGCAACCCGAATGGAGGGCTCATACATGAAACGCTTGTCGTACATGCGCCATTCACCGAGGAAGAAGCCATGATCGGAACTGAGAATGATGGCGGTATCGTCGAGCGTACCGGTTTTCTCCAGTACATCCATCACGCGACCTACATTGTAATCGTTGTCCACAACTCCGGCGTAATGATCTTTGACCAATTCCTCCAACGTCCG
>JAKAVA010000050.1 GCA_021827645.1 Planctomycetota bacterium | reverse complement strand
TGCCAGATGTATCCCAGAATCAAACCGTTAGTGAATTCCCGGCATGCAAAATAGGCTTCAGGAATATTCAAACCGCGATTTGGGGCGAGGTCGCGGATACGACTCACTGCCGATGGGATAAACCCATCGGCTCGCTCCAGAATCCTCCGGATCATTCGTTCTTCGCCGCCGCACCCTCAGTTCCAGCCTGCTTACCAATCAAGCGGCCTGTGCCACGATTCTTCGAGTGCTTCAACGGATTCATCAATCAGCACTTCATTGCGCAAGGATTCGATAATCAGCCGCGGATCGCGGGTCAATTCACCGATATCCGCCATGGGGATATCGCCGAGAACAGATTGAAGCTCCTCAAGGTGGGATGGTGCAACTTCCAGAAGGTATCGGGTGGGCGTTTCGGAAAAGAGCAGGACATGATCTTCCCGGGCGTCTTCTGAACTGATGACCGGAGAAAGCTTGATACGCGCCCCCAATCCACCGGCGAGAAGCATTTCTGCCACCGCAACGCCAAGCCCCCCCTCGGAGAGGTCATGGGCGGAGCGCGCCAAACCTCGCGAAATCGCCCGACCCACCGCCTGATGAACTTTGGGCGCTGCAGCGAGATCGACCTTTGGGACGTTACGGCCGAGATGATTCTGCAGCATGAGATAATGCGATCCGCCGAGTTCACGCCGCGTGATTCCGACAAGCACCAACCGATGACCCGGCTTTTTGGCATCCATGGTGATGCACCGGGCGACATCATCAACGATTCCGATGGCGCTGATCAGCAGTGTGTACGGAATGCAGATTCGGGTGCCGTCTTCCGTAATGAACTCGTTGGAAAGTGAATCTTTGCCGGAGATAAAGGGCGTGCGGAACGCGATAGCCCCGTCGTAGCACGCCTGGCATGCCCGCACCAGCGCCCCGAGATGGATACGGTCGGAACATTTCGGCCAGCAGAAATTATCCAGCAGGGCGATGCGCTGGGGGTTTCCTCCCACGCAGACGATATTGCGAATCGCCTCATCGATACTGTTGAGGGCCATCTGATACGGGTTCAGATCGCCGAACCGCGGCTGGCATCCCACGGCCAGAGCCGCCGCTTTTTGTGAATCGGCCACCGGCATGATGACGGCGGCATCACCGGGGCCGCTGTTCCGGGGCCCGACCAGTGGCTTAATAACCGTTCCCCCCTGCACTTCATGGTCATACTGGCGGATGATCCAATGTTTGCTGGCGATGGTGGGGGCAGAGAGCAGCTCGTGAAGAGCGCGTCCCAGATCGGCGGGTGGCGCGATGCGGATAACGGAGGGCGGCGTCGGGTCTTCCCAGATCGCCTTGCGAACCGGTTTGGGTAGCCCCTCATGAATAAAGTGCATATCCATGTCGCCCACAACTTCGCCGCGGTAATAAAGCGTGAGCCGGCCGCTGCCGTCAAATTCGCCGATGTCGATGGCCTCCACATCGTGCCGGGCGGCCAAGGATTTCAACGCCGCGAGCCGGTCGGGCTGCACGGCAAGAACCATACGTTCCTGGGCTTCGGAGATCCAGATTTCGGCATAGCTCAGGCCGTCGTATTTGAGCGGGGCCCGATCCAGGTGAACGGCCGCCCCGGTTTCGCTTCCCATTTCACCGACGGCACTGGAAAGCCCGCCGGCACCGCAGTCTGTAATGGCGTGGAAGAGGGATCCGCCGGGGTTATCACGGGCGGCCAAGATGACGTCGAGCATTTTTTTTTCAGTAATCGCATTGCCGATCTGCACCGCGTGGCTGAACTGTTCGCCGTGTTTGTCGGTCAGGACATCGCTGGAGAATGTGGCGCCATGAATGCCGTCGCGTCCGGTCCGGCCTCCGAGCACAACGATACGATCCCCCTTGCGGGCCGCCCCCTTCTGTGCCTGATCCAGAGGCAAAAGGCCTACGGATCCGCAGAAGACCAGCGGATTGCCGATGTAGCGGGAATCAAAAAACACGGCACCGTTAACAGTAGGAACGCCCATGCGATTGCCGTAATCGCGCACACCCGCAACCACCCGGCGGGCCGTGCGCCGCGGATGAATCACTCCGGCGGGGACTTTATTTTCCGGTGTATGGGGGTCGGCGAAGCAGAAGACATCGGTGGCGGCAATGGGCATCGCCCCCCCGCCGGTACCGATGACATCCCGGATGCATCCGCCGATACCGGTCGCCGCCCCGCCGTAGGGTTCAATGGCCGAGGGGCGGTTGTGTGTTTCCACCTTCATGCACAGGGCGTGACGGTCATCAAAGGCAATGACACCGGCGTTGTCCTTAAATACGCTCAGGGTCCAGGGGAGATTCAATTCCTTGGTGGCACGGAAAATCGTTGATTTAACCAGGTTGTCGATTCGCATGGTAACGTCGCCGGGGCCGTGATGATCGTGGCCCTCATTTTCGACGGCACCGGGATGATGGGTAAATTCAATAATCGCCTTGAGTGTTTTATGAACGCAGTGCTCGCTCCAGGTCTGGGCCAGCGTTTCAAGTTCGGCGTCGGTGGGATCGCGGCCGATCTGCTGAAAGTAGTTCTGGATAGCCGCCATTTCAGAAGCATCCAGAAACAGATGGCCGGTGCGGGAGAGATTCTGGAGTTCTTCGCGGCTCAATTGGCGGATGGGCACTTCGACACGTTTGAATGAATACGGTCTGCCGACGGGAAAAGCGTCGGGAAGCAGGGGCGAGGTGTGCAATTCTTCAATGCTTTCATTGGCCAGGACGCGGCGCCCGAGCATCATCGCCGTATCGGCTGTCACCTGACCGAGCAGCAGAAATCGGCGGCCGGTCCGCACCTCCACCGCACCGGGGGGACATTGGAGTTTGTCGGCCACGGCTGCCTGCGTGCTGGCGGCGACGGGATCCATGACGCCCGGTTTGAGGTGCACTTCCAGCAGTCGGCCGACGGCGTGTGGCGCTGCGCCGATGACATAACGTTCGGAGACGGGATCGCAGAGAACCTGCGAAGCAATCTTTTCCACCTGTGCCGGGGTGAGGAGTTGATCATCACCTTGAAGCAGAAAAATCCGGCCGGAGGCGACTTCGTAAATTTCATTAAAACCCAATTGACGAATTTCATTTAATACCGCGGCGCCGGTTGCGTCATCAGATGGATTTTGGGGATAAACTTCAACGCGATATACGGACATGGCACTCCTTCAGCACGGACTTTTTCCGCCAGCCCCCGATTATGCGCTGATTTTTGTATTTTTGCAGCCACCCGGCAGGCCGAAGATCAGCGGGGACCATCAGGCCGCCGACCGGCAGCCGAATCGATGCGGATGGCATTGCGGTGATATCGCACTTCAGCGGGCTTGTCATGCGGCCAGACGACGGCCACAACATCCATGCGAAGCGGATAGTGATTCAGGTGTCGTGTGCGGGCGAACCATTGCGCGGATCGGCGGAGAGCGGCAATTTTGTCGTTTCCAAGCGTCGTTTCAGGCGGGCCGAAATCTTCGGTTCGGCGGGTGCGAACCTCGATAAACACCAGGTCGGTTTTATCGAATGCCACCAAGTCCAATTCGCCCCCGGGGCAGCGCACCCTCCGTGCGACGATTCGCATCCCGAGTTTACGCCGTAAGTATCGGGCGGCGAGCTTTTCGCCCGCGAGACCAAAGGCGTCTTTTTCGGTGCGCAGCCGCCGATCGAACAGTCGCTGGAAAAGATTTTTCAGCACATCTCCCCTGCTGGCCCCTGCAAAACGGTAAGTCAGTTCAGTCCCGCAGACCAGGGCAACCCAAAGGCGATATTCATGTTTTCAATCGCCTGCCCGGCGGCACCTTTCACCATATTGTCCAGTGCGCTGACGATCACCCATCGCTTCTCGTAGGAATAAATCGCCATATCCAGAAAGTTGGTATTGAGCACATACTTGGTGCTTGGACCTATTCCCGTGCGAATTCGGATGAACGGGCTCTCGGCATACGTTCTCCGCCAGATATCCAGTGCCGCCTCGACGGTGCACCCCCCTGCCGGACGGGTGTAAATCGTGCTCAAAATGCCCCGATCCATCGGCACCAGATGCGGGACGAACGTAATGCCCACCTGCACCCCACTGCCAAGCCGAATTCCCTCGGCAATTTCCGGCGCATGGCGATGGGTTCCAATGGCGTAAGCCTCGAAGGCCTCATTGCGTTCAGGAAAATGGTGCTGCGGAGTCGGATTCCGCCCCGCACCCGAGATGCCAGATGCGGCATTGACGATAATATCGTGCGGATCAATTACACCCGCTTTTACCAGCGGTGAAAGGGGAAGAATGGCGCACGTGGTGTAGCAGCCGGGATTGGCAATCAGCCGTGCCTTGGCGATCTGTTCGGCAAACAAATCAGGCAGGCCGTAGACGGCGTGCTCCAGATTCTGCACATCCGTATGGGTGTGCTTGTACCATTTTTCGTAAAGCCCGGCATCTTTGAGACGGTAATCGGCCGAGAGATCGATGACGCGACCGCCCGCAGCAAGCAGTTCAGGTGCATATTGCATGGCCGATGCGTGCGGCACACACAGAAATGCGACGTCCGCCTTTTGCGCGATGATGCGAGAGTCAAAAGGTTCAATCGGCAGGTCAATCCGGCCGAGCAATTCGGGAAATATCTCGCTGATCGGTTGTTCCGGCTTTCGGCTTGAAAGAACGGTCACCCTGACCAAGGGGTGCCTCAGCAACCACCGCAGCAATTCCAGCGAGGTGTAGCCGGTGGCTCCAACAATAGCGACACGTACAGGACTGGACATGGGTCCCTCATGAAGAATCAATAGGTAATGTCGCGCGACATCCCCCGCACATCAGGCGGTTATCAGATCATTTTATCCACCATTTTCGTCAGGCGGGATAAAAATGATGGCTGCTGATCAATCGCCTTACCAAGGATTTTATGAAATACCGTAAAAAACTGCAGCAATTCGGTCATTTTTCGCACATACGCGGCATGGGCTTCGGCGTCTTCCGGATTGCTCGGCTTCTTGCCGGCGGAATCGATACACTTGCCGATACGGTCAAGAAGTGGATCCAGTTCCCGGCGTTTGCGCTCGCGCATAATATTTTGAAACATTACCCAGACATCCGATTCGGAGGTGAAAAAATCACGCCGGTCGCCCGCAATACTGGTTCTTCGGACGATACCCCAGTTGATCAATTCGCGCAGATTCATGCTGGCATTGCCGCGGGAAATCTGCAGGCTTTCCATGATATCTTCGGCGGTCAGGGGTCTTGGGGCGACCATCAGGAGTGCATGCACCTTGGCCATGGTGCGGTTGATACCCCAGTGTTGGGCCATCTGCCCCCACAGATCGATGAATTCCATGCGTGGGGCTTCGAGTGAGTCTTTCAGTGATTTATCCGGTGAATCAGTCATGGCAACTCTAATCCGAACAACAGCGGTAATACGAACCGGTATTGTGCCGTGAAATCGACTTTATTTCCACGACCCCGCAGATTTCAAATCGAGTTGCGGGGCGCGGCAGGACAGAGGCCGGTATGGCAAGGTTTATTCGGCCAGTGCGTCCATGTGGCTTCGCCCCCCCACTCACCTGATTTCGCCCCAAGGACGGGTTTTGCGAAACGCTAAAAATCTCCAACCAAATTTCGCCGTGTGGATGGATTCGCTTTTTCCCAATGCGTACAATTCTGCTTCTGCATCAAGTTCGTCGTGAGCCTGACAGATTGAATGGCCGTGCGGTTAACGATTCCACGCCTGATGTGGCCCTGCGAAGAGCCGAATAATGCAGGGCCATCCGTTTTACAGCAGGGCTGATGGCATCGGCAGTTACGAATGAAAAGAACGCCATCGTCAAGCCGACCGGACAAGGAGAATAACCATGGAAAATCACTTCCCTCACGAGGCCCACACCGCCACCGCAGCCCCGGTCGGGGCACTGCTACCATCCACCAGCGCAACAACCACCTATCACCGCGTTGAAGTCGACGGGGTTGGAATTTTCTACCGCGAGGCCGGGCCTCGGGATGCACCTACCGTCGTCCTGCTGCACGGCTTTCCGACCTCATCACGCCAGTTTCAGGCATTGATCCCGCTCCTGGCGCCTCACTATCACATCATTGCGCCGGACTATCCCGGTTTCGGGCAGAGCGACGCACCATCGCCCGCGGCCTATCGATACAGCTTCGATCAGCTTGCTGCGACGATGGGCCGACTTTTGGATCTGCTGGGAATCGATCGCTACGCCCTCTACATCCACGACTACGGCGCGCCGGTAGGATTCCGCATGATGCTGGCCCGGCCCGAGCGGTTACGGGCGCTGATTACGCAGAACGGGAATGCCTATGCCGAGGGGCTTGGCCCAAAATGGGCCAAGATCGCCGAGTTCTGGGCCAAACCTGAGGCCCATCCCGAAGTGGTCGACGCCTTTCTTTCATTCGAGGGGACGAAGCAGCGACATATCGCCGGCACAAGCCATCCGGAGCGTTACAACCCTGATGACTGGACCGATGAATTCGCGCATCTGTCAAAGCCCGGTCAACAGGAGATTCAATCGACGCTGCTTTATGATTATCGTACGAATGTTGCATCCTACCCCGCGTGGCAGCGCTGGCTGCGTGCCCAGCAGCCGCCGACATTGATCGTCTGGGGTGCCAACGATCCGTCATTTATCGCAGCGGGTGCCGAGGCGTTCAAGCGCGATCTTCCACAGGCAGAGCTTCACCTGCTCGACGCCGGGCATTTCGCGCTCGAAGAACAGAATGATGAGGTCGC
This sequence comes from Planctomycetota bacterium, assembly GCA_021827645.1. Classification (GTDB taxonomy): domain Bacteria; phylum Planctomycetota; class Phycisphaerae; order WQYP01; family WQYP01; genus JAJZGD01. The sequence continues at coordinate 1,426 of JAKAVA010000050.1, read as the reverse complement.
AAGGGTGATCCTTCGGTTCCTGGCGAAACATCTGGTCTGAGCGTGCGGTGCAGCAGCATGAACCGTGGAGGAAGAAACTGAGTTTAACAGCAGCGGGCGCAGGGGAACGCAAAGGGGATTGGGGGGGGGCGCATCGCACGCCGTTTGATTCCGCCTGCCCCACGCGTTATGGTTTCCGTAGTAACTGACATGTTGGGGCTCGTATGGTTGCGATCAACGAAATCCTGTTGTCCGAATGCACCGGTGAAGAATGCGGTGGCGAGACCGACATTTGCACGGACAGCCGCGTCCACTGCGGCGATGCCGAAAACCGAGCACCGGTAACCCGCAACCATCGCAGCGCCCCAATCCCCGGCCGATGGATGGAGCAGGACCCGGCCCACTACATCAACGGCGCCAACACCTACCAATTCGTCGATTCCTCGCCGGTGGGGAATGTGGATGCGGAGGGCCTGGCGGGGCAATTCATCCCGGGTCGGGGAACATTCTCCATCCAAGTGAAGGGAGAACCGTCCGACGACACGGGCTGGGCAGAGGCATTTGTGCACATCCGTTTCTTTCCCGCCGCGTCGCTCTTGAACAAACGGCAGTGTAAGTGCAAGGAGATTGGCCCGGTGCAGGTGGCGAATGCAAGCACCGTTGGCCAAGGAATCTTCGGGCCGACCGAGTCAACTGAGGGATGGCATTTAGACACTGGCTCGAAGGGAGCGTTCAATAGCAAGCTGGGTAAGCCGTTTTTCGCTGCCGGATGGCCTTGGCGACAGAAGGATGTTGGGACCAACCTCGTGGGCGGCAAATACGCTGGCTCGCAGGACTACCCCGAGGATAAAAATCCCTGGAATGGGGACGAAATGACCGAACGCTTCAAGATCTACGCAATTTGCGTATCCGGCGAGGAGAGCGGGGATTCGTACGGTTACCCATCCTTTGTACTACGCTGGCTCACCTCAGGCCCACTGGCGTTATTTGGGTCTGCCACGATCGAGAATGCGGGCGCGAATCCGAACTTTGGGGTTATCGTAAGGGGACACGTGAACTGGGTACCGGGGGAGATGTGGTACGACCCCCGCATGGTCCCGAGGCGACCGACCAATTCAGCGCGCTTGGCTGGGTGCGGGGCATACGACCGCTGCCGGGTGCGAACTGGCTAGCCCGGATTATTCAAGGACCGGCGCGGGATTGCGGGGGTGGAGGTCGTAAGTGTCGTGTTTGCAGACGGTTAGTCTCCGTGGCTGGATTGAGTCTCGGCGCGCAGTCTGCAAGGGCAGCTTCCATTCGATTTTGGGTACCCATGCTCCATTTCACGCTCTCCGTCTGCCGACTTGTGTGAACCGGAAGCGAGTGGACAGAGTATTAGATTTGTAGTATTCTATCCGGCTGCGATGTCTCGCGGTTAGGAGTGCCTTATGCCTGCCCCACGTTGTCA
>JAKAVA010000046.1 GCA_021827645.1 Planctomycetota bacterium | reverse complement strand
GATAATCATTGCGTCCCTTGTAGCGGCGAAGCCGCAGCGCGTGGAGAATCTTGGAATCCGGCAGCCACTCCAGGAACAACCGGAGGGTTTTCAAGTCCGGGGAATCATCCAGAGATTCCCAGTTGAAGAGTCTACCGGTGGTGGGGATACGCATGGAAGCACTCCGTTGCATGAAACACCGGGCGGGCCACCAACGGCCGCCGTAAGGCTAACTACTATACACCGCAACCAATGCCCGCGTCAAGTGCGGTGGGGTGTAAAAATTCCGGACGGATTTGTTTATGGGGCCTGAACCGCATCGAAACCGCGAATCCAGACGACTCCAAAATCAAATTCTGGTGTAAAGCAATTCTCACCAACCCCGCCCGGCCCGTCGCCATGCTGTAATAACAACATCGCAACCGGCTCCTGCTCGGCAGGCCACCGGTGGAAGCACCCATGGCTACCGTGTATCATTTGCGGTAGGAGTTGTACGCAGTAGTAATAATGATGACCGAACATTCGCCGAAATTGCCGGATTTCGATGACCCACCGCTTCAGGAGACGATCCTTTCTGTGGTGTTCGACCGCATGGTGGAATGGAAAATCGCCCATTATGGGGCATTTGGGGTGACAGTCCGGAGCGACTACCCCCTGGTTGACACGCTGCCGCCGCTTCCCCCCGTTCCTCAGAATCCCAGCGGGCCGGCGACGGTGCGGATTTCTCCCGCCGATATCAACCTCGCCCGCGCCTGTTTCATCAACAACTCCGGAAGCATGCAGATACAGTTACAGAATGATCGGTTTCTCAGTACGTGGGCCCGCGCAACTCCGTCGGACACCTATCCGCGCTACTCAGTGATCCGGCCGAATTTCGAGCGGCAATGGAATCGGTTCATCGAATTTCTTGCGAGCCAAAGACTGCCTAAGCCAAGCCCCAGGCAATGCGAAATCACTTACTCCAACCACATCGGCTCCGTTCCGCAGGCCGATTGGAGCATGTTCCAATCACCGGAAAAAATCTTTGCCCCTTGGTCGGGAAAGCAGACGAACAACTTTCTCCCCAAGCCGAGCATGGTCAGTGTGTTGGCGCAGTATGCCTTTGGTCATGAGGGCGAGCTTACCGTGGCACTCCAGCCCGTGATCAGGGTCTCCGATCAGGCCAAGCTGGTGCAATTGAACCTGACGGCGCGTCTGCCATTGCCAAAAAATGCGGACACGCAGACCATCCTGTCGCGCTTTGACGTCGGGCGAGAATGGATTGTCCGGGGCTTCGCCGATATAACCACCAGTGAGATGCAGTCGATTTGGAAAAGAAAGGATTAATGGATATGCCGGTGGTCGTTCAACAATACGCGCCCCCAGCCGCGCTGGTCAGTTCCCAGCAGGGATATTCAAAGCGGCAGGTATTTTATCCGCAATTGGGGCCCGAATGGGTGGATAATGCGCTCCAGCGACTCAATGAGATACAGCACCTTGCCGAAAACTGGGACGGATATGGCAGCCCCGCTGTGCCCGAGCCACTGATAGCGAAAATGGCGAAGTTGCTTTACGCGATCCAAGGCTCTGAGCTACCGCCCGGAATGCCCGCCCCCGCAATTAATCCGACGCCAGACGGCATGCAAATTGAGTGGAACGGTCCGAATGGTGGCGTTGAGCTAATTTTACACCCCGATGGATCAGCGGAATTCGTTCTTGAACTTGGAGGAAAGTATGAGGAGGGGCCGCTGGATCCGAAAGACGAATTCACGGTCGCCAACCTGTTGTGGCGTGCTTTTTCCCCTGAGCTGCCGACGGGCTCGCCGCCGCGGCAAGAGGTGCCTGACGCCGCGTAACGGCACTCGCCATGGACAGCACCGTTAATCCAACTGCAACAATTTGTCACGACGACCCGGCCATTGGCGACAGCGAGCGATTATGGCGGCTTGTGGGTACTGTTGCGGATCCAGCCGTTCCCGGGGGAATGCGGCCGGAGTCAGGCAGTCTGCGCGATGAGCGAATGTCTGTGAACCGTGCAAAACTTTCGACCTTGGAAGAAACCCTCTCCCTGCAGCCTGATCGTGAAATAGCGGAGTTTACCGCTGCGAGCGTACGGGAACTCGGCCTGCGGGTTTACGCCGACCCATGCTATGTCTGTCGTCGGTGCGGCCGCCACCTTGGGGGGGAACCGATGACCTGCCTAGGTTGTAACTCGGATGAGCGAATCTATCACAACAGAGCGCATGCAATTGTATGCCCGGCGATGTCGCGGTCGGACGCCCGAAAATTTGCAAAGGAGAAAACCGAATTGGTGGAAATTACGCGGGAGGCACGCGAGTCGGCGCGTCGGCTTCAATAACTTCTCACGGTTCTCGCCAAAAACATCTGGCGGTGCCGCGACCACGGCCGAGAACAGAATGTTGGATACCAAGCAGTTGCCAAAAATTTACTGCATCTCGGTGCAGATTCAGACTGTTATCGGCGGAGCGAGCGACAACCCAGTTGGGGCCCTGAGCCAGGTGCAGCGTTAAAGCCTCTAGCCCCAATGATTCACGCGGATAAACATAAAACGTCCCTCCCCTCCAGTAAGCCACACCGGCCCGCGGCGGCTCTTGGGTTAACTCCTTAAACCAAGGTGTCTACTGGAGTGATATTCGGAGGCGGTCGGAACGCAGCCGGTCGATCAATCCGTCGATGCCGCAAGCGTTGAATTTGTTGAGCCAAACCGAGACGGTGCGGAGTTCCATCATGGCGAGCCGGGTCACGATTCTGCGCGCCGCGCCCATTAATAAAACCGCCGTCTTCAGCTCGATCAGAGAATAGTTCTCCCCCTTGACCGTTTTCGGCACCCTTGCCATCCACGCGGTTAATCCCGTTCTTCACCATCGCGCAAAAGTCGTTTATACAGTTTATTTTTTGGCAACTCCTCTAACTGTAAACAAATCTGTCAGCGTCTGGTAAAAGTCCTCCCACGGTATCAAGCCGTCCGAGCCACACCAACGCATCGTCGTAGCATTTTTCCAGCGATGGAGTCCACGAAATGGGGGGATTCGGCGGCAGCGGATTGGGGATGTAGGCCGACACGTTTTCCCCGCTATCGGTGCGATTTAACATCGTGCCTTGTGAGCCGCGTTTCATGGCAAACATCTTATTTTACTTTTTAACTTAACGCGAGCCGTTATTTTACGATACGGCCTGAACGTAAAATAAGGCCTACCGAATTCGGCGGGTTTTGCCTGCGATATTCGCGATTGTGATGTTCGCGGTCGAAAAGTGGGCATGGGGACCATTGCGATCAGGGCAGGACCTGCGCGATCGAGCTGTGAACTTTTTTTACCGCAGGGGACGCTTGGCGGTCGGCAGACAGGTGGACTTGGAAAATAGGACGCAGCGCGTGCAGGTGCCATGTTGCGATAGTTACCTGTTCCATCACAACCCGCGCAATGGATGCGGCGGGGTACGAAGGAAATATGGTGGGGCATTTCGCAGCGACTCCGCGCGCTGATTCCATGCTGCTGAAGCGGCTTTTCGAGCGCTTGACAGAAATGCGTTATCGGATATAATAATTAGACAATGAACGATTGGTTTACGGCACGGCAATTTGACGGACCGTGTTCCTGCCGCAGCCATACCTGAAGAAGACGGGCGCCGCACGTGGCGGCACGTACAGCGGAAGAATGCCGAATTCGCGGCATCGGGTTGGGGCTGTTGCGCCGATGATACGCCGCGTTTGGCCGCGGAGGAGGTTTTACCGCCGCCTGCTGCCCATTGCCGATACGCTCACGCCCAGCGTAAGCGGCCCGGGGAAGTATTGCGCCCCGAGGTTTTTTGGAATCTGTCGAAACGTAAGGACCTATATGCTGGAGGTATAATTTCTTGATTCGGCTGCCGACACAACCTGAAGCACCCGCATCGGCGGCATCGGAAACCCGCTCCGGGGCGGCGGATCCAGCCCGCCCATCGTATCGCCCGGAACCCCGCTTTGACCAAATTTACCTCTCAATCGAACAGGCGCGACTTTTTACGATCGCGTTTCCTCCGTGGCTTTTCACGGTTGAACGCAGCACTGCCGCTCCATTCCCATTCCGGCCGCGCCTGAGGCGCGACTTCGGAGGCGACGCTCTGCGACTGTTCCTCAGTTTTGACAGCGCCTTTAGCGGGCAGTTAGCGGCGTTACGCACCAGTTTGATCGACGTGCGTGAGCGATCCGCCACGGGGGAAGTCATCGTCATCAAGCGGAGACTTTCCTTCGATGAGGCGGTTTTGTACATGATGCAGCAGCCAATCAATCCGCGTGTGATCCACGCCGCCGCCGCACGTTCAAGGCGTGGCAATGAAAATGTGATGGGCAGCAACGGCGCCGAATTCACCGCCACCCTCATGGCCGCCATGCCGCGGGATTGGTGGCATTGGCTTGCGTGGGTACGCGACACCAACGCCGAGTATCCGTGGGAGATCCCCGCATGGTACACGCTGTGGGATCAGCGCGACGCCCTTACCCCGTCGGCGTTCAAAACGGCATGGAGGCAGTATTGGTGGCAATCCGCCGTGTGGGCCTTTGATAAGGCTTATGACTACCTCCGACTGGAGATGGGGATTCCCCTCGGTGAAGCGAACCGGCCGGTGGACGAGGCGCTCGATTTCATCGTCCGTGATTTTGTTCTGCGAATGAAGGAGCCGCGGGCGGCACGGCAGACTGAGCCGGACGTGGGGCGTGCACCATCCCAAGCATTGCCGGCGACGGAGGATCGCCTGTTACTGACGGCTGGCGACGGTGGCGCGGCGTAAGGCTCCGCAGTGCGTGGGATGAATCGTGTTTGTCGGGGTGGCGTCGCGTGATTTCTGCCGGGGCTGACGCTGCCTGGGAAGCCCGGCTTAATGAAAGGAGGTGAATTCGATGGCATGTGCAGTTGTAGCCGCACTGATCATCATCGTTTTGATCCTCGGTCTGATCTGCCAGCTCATCGTATACCTCTTCAGCTCGCCGGCCGGCGCGGTTATGGCGCTCATCTTTCTCGCCATGGGCATCGGGGCGGTGAAATGGATGCGTCAAAACATCCGGCGGCGAGAAGCGGAGCGCGAAAGGGAGCAGCACAAATTTGACGCGGAAGCACTTGAGGCATATCGGCGGTTTTACCGCATCCACTTTCCGGCGTGGCTTTTTGACGTAACTGAAAAACCGTTTTCAGAACGCCGCATTCCTGTAAGCTCGTTCATCAACGATCCGCCGGCCTCTGCAACCGCCAAGCCCAAACCCTTCAAGATGCCCGTGCAAATCCGCGCCGAATTGCGGCGCGATTTGGGGCCCTGTGCCCTGGCCCTGGTCTTCGCCTTCCGTGAACTCTTCGATTCCCGGCGGGCCATCCTCGCGCAGCGCGTTTACAAGGTGCGTGAGATCGCCTCCGATGGGAATGTCGTCATCCGACAGCGCACCCTGACGAATCAGGAAGTAGAGCGGGTGATGGACGAATTCCCCATCACTTTCGCGCAAGCCGCCGCGCGGGCTGGCGAAACGGCCCTGCGCTGTGCGGGGCCGCAGGTTACAGCTTTTAAGCGGACGCTCAAGGAAAAATTGGAAGGCGAAGCGTATTCCGAGAGAAGCTACGGGTATGCGTGGGCGCGAGGTTGGCTGAGCTTTGCGAGGAACGCCGCCAGACATCCTGTCGATGATCCGATTGGGGAGAACAGAATCGAGTGGCGAAAGTATTGGGCCATCTGCTTCGATCTCGAGTTTCCCTGGGCGACCGAAAGGAAATTCCGATATTCAACTCAATGGCAGGCGAGGCCGGCCGAGGCGCAAAAGAATTTGGCTAAAGCATTCGGTCCATATTGGTGGTCATGTTCCGGTTGGGCCTTGGGGTTGGTGGCGGAGGAGGCAGACCGTGTGCGTAATGCGTGGGAGGCTCGCAAACAGGAGATAAGACGGCGTGAAGAGGAGCGCCGCAGGCGGATTGAAGCCGACAGGGTCCGTCGGGTCGATGAGGCGAGCGAGATGCGGGCAGCGGGCCGCGCGTTAACGCCGGAGCAATGGAACCTGTTATTGGAAGATGCGGCCATTCGGCAGGCGGTGGCGTCGGAGGCGACCGCCGATGCGGGACGCATCGCGGCGCACGCGGCAATGGAAACGGCCCGGCAGACTGCACGTGTAGCGCAGGCGGCGGAAGAGGCCGCCGAGTTGCAGGAGCGACGATTGTACGAGGAGCGTGCCTATCGGATAGAGGAAAGGGAAAGAAGCGAGAAGACGCAGAAGGCAACGATTGCCGCGGCGACGTTAGGCTATGTCGCCGCCAAAAGTATCGCAAACGATACGGCAGAACGGGTGGTAAAAGCGATTCAGGAGTCGAACAAATAACGGCCCGGAGGGGGCGGAGATTGGGTGATTGGCGCCCGCCAGAGCGGCGCCGTGTTTGCCCCCGGCAACGCGCCGCGGCGTGCAGTTCTGGTGAGACTGCTTGTTCAGCGTGACCATGGGTTGTGACAAATGCTCTGATCATTGATCAGTGTTCCGTGACCATTTTAATTGGTCCCTTCACCATTCGTTAGGCCGCGACAGCCTTCACTGGCCATCAGGCTGTTCGCGGAGCGCGGACCCCGGCTCGTCAAGATCAGCTTCACGTTTATTGGGATACCATTTTTTTCGCGCTGGAAACCCAAAAAACAAAGTGCCATGAATGCCGCATACCTTACGTTTATCCACGCGCTGACTGCGGTCGGTTGCCTTCAGTACAAGCTGGCCTGCTCGCCGTGGCCCGACCCTTGCGACGAGGTCCTCGACAAATTCCACGTCTTGGCCCTCTTGGCAGAAAATCGCGGCAAAGTCTTCGTCCGCCGCCGCGTAGATGGAGAAACTGCAGTTCATGGCCGAGTCGATCACCTGGATATTTTTCACGCCGAAACCCCTTTTTCTAGAACCCGTTGGTCGCAGTCGCTCAAACGGCTATGCAGCCACTCCACATCCCCCCGTGTTACGCTCTCGGCATGATATATCATGAGGCGACGCAGGTTCTTGAACTCGGCCAATGCGCGGACCCCGGCGCGCGTGATAAGGGGGCACCCACCGAAGCTTAGATCGGCCAACTTCCGACATCTCAGCAATTCGAGCAGACCCCGGTCCGTGACGGCCAGCAGCCGAAAGAAATCAAGCTGCCCCAGTTCCCGCGCGTTATCACCCAGATGGCGCAGTCCCTCATCCGTTGCACGAACCATCGATATCTGGAGATTTCTAAGACCAAGCGCCCTGCCCAGACACTCGAACCCCGCATCGCCCACGTCCGTCTGGTCGTCCAAAAAGAGTTCCTCCAGTTGCGGCAGCCGTGCCACGCTACCAAGCCCCTCATTAGTAATACGATAAACCCATGAAATTTCCAACCATCGCAATTTCGAAAGGTTCGCAAGATACGCACATCCTACGTCGCTGACGGGGCGGCACGCCTGCGAATTCAGCTATTCCAAATTTTCCAGCGCTGAGGCCTCACGGATACCAGCATCTCCGACCCTCTCGCAAAAGTTCTGGTCGATCCCTCGTAAATCACCGAAACCTCGCAGTACCTGAAGATCAGAATGACCGATGCCTGAAGAATTGTAAAACGACAACCATAATGGGCGGATGATGTTCCTCCGCTGAAGTTCGCGCATATCCGCGCCAGTGAAGCCTGCCAAGTTAAGCCCATCGTCTGGATCTGCAGAGGGGGGTATTGGGTCATTGGTGCGATATTCCAACCAGCGGCCTGGGATGGGAAAGTGAAGCGGCCGCGGACCTACGCCGGGCGGATTAAGGGTTACTCTTAAAAGTTGTGGACGGAGAAAAAGAGGCGGCGTAACCCAAGCTTTTGAATTTTCTTTCTTTTTTTGGGAGCAGGCCACCATGGAAAAGAGTATGACCGAAACGATGAAGTTTTCAATGCTCGGATGCAGCGATGTCCTGACGTAGATATTGCGTGAGGGAGCCCAGCGGCTTTTGTCGCAGGCGATACAGATGGAAGCGGAAGCGTGGATTGCCGCACGTGCCGATCAGGTTGACGCTCAGGGCCATCGGCTGGTGGTCCGTAACGGCTATCTGCCGGAGCGAGAGGTGATGACGGGCATCGGGATGGTGCCGGTTCGCCAGCCCCGGGTGAGAGATCGCCGTCCGGTGGGCCAACGGGAAGCATTTGACCGTAAGATTTTGCC
>JAKAVA010000037.1 GCA_021827645.1 Planctomycetota bacterium | reverse complement strand
GTCAAGTGCGGTGTGGTGTAAAAATTCCGGACGGATTTGATTATGGGGCCTGAACCGCATCGAAACCGCGAATCCAGACGACTCCAAAATCAAATTCTGGTGTAAAGCAATTCTCACCAACCCCGCCTGGCCCGTCGCCATGCTGTAATAACAACATCGCAACCGGCTCGGCTAAAAGCTCGTTAAATTGTACCTTGCAGAGGCAGAGGTTAAAATCCCGGAAGATGCATCGGCGTGTACGCCGATGGTGTGCGGCGGTGGTTTTGCATGGAGTATACGCATATGGCTGAGCGGAAATGGACACGGATCGGTCTGACGATGGGCGCAGTGCTGCTGGGATCGGTATTTCTCGGTGGCTGCAGTAATAATAAATTGGTAACGGAGCGCAATCAGCTCATCATGCAGAACAAGCAGTTGCAGCAGCAACTGGCGGAGACCAAGGCAAGTCTGGCGGCGACACGCACGCAGTTGCAGCAGCAGCAGCAGATCGCTGCCGCCGCTTCAGCCCAGGCCGCTGCCAATCAGCAGAAAATGACGACGGCCCCGGCGAACAATTCGGGCTATTCCACCATTCTTCCGCCGATGAACTCCGGCTCCGGGTCATCCACGCAATCTATGCAGGGGATGCACCATATGCGATCGCGGCATGCACGCCGGGTGGAGATGCATCGCTTCGTGCTTTCCAGCGATCTGCTTTTTGCACCCGGAAGTGCCCGGCTTTCCCCCCGGGCCACCCACATGCTGATGCATGTGGCGTATGAACTGCGCACCCGGTATGCCGGGCGGCATGTGGTGGTGGAAGGGTATACGGATAATACACCCATCCATCATCCATACAGGAATAATTACTATCTCGGTTTGGCCCGTGCCAGGTCCGTAGAAAGTTTTCTCGCTCGCCATGGTGTATCGCGACGCAGAATGCGGGCCATCAGCTTTGGTGACCACCACATGGTATCGCGTACCGATCTGGCACTTGATCGCCGCGTGGAAGTGGTTGTCCTGCGGTGACCCGTACCTGGCGCAGCGACCAACGGTGGATGGCAGCTCCCGCTGCAACGCCCGATGCAGTTCGTCGCCCGTTGCGGAATGATGGCTTTTCCGGAGTCGATGCGTCTGCAGGGGGCGCTGCGCAACAAACATGATTTCCATCATTGATTACGGCATGGGGAATCTGGAAAGCGTCCGCAAGGCGCTGGCTCTTCTCGGTGCACCGGTGCAGATTGTCAGCGATCCGGAATCGCTCAGGCGCTCGGATAAGATCATCCTGCCCGGCGTCGGGGCCTTCCGCGACGCCATTGCGGCACTGCGAAAAACCGGCATGGACGCGGCGATCACTGAGTTTATCGCATCGGGTAAGGCGTTTCTTGGCATCTGCCTGGGGATGCAGTTGCTGGTGGATACCGGGTTCGAAGATGGTGAACACCGGGGGCTCTCGATTATTCCGGGGCAGTGCATTCGCCTGACAGTTGATCAGCCGCCGCTGCGGCTCAAGGTGCCGCACATGGGGTGGAATTCTCTCAATTTTGATCCGTCGCACTGCGCTCCACTCCTTGCCGGTCTCCCGGCCGACACCTATATGTATTTTGTGCACAGCTACCATGTGGTACCCGCAGATCCTAAAACTGTCGCGGCCACGGCGGATTACGGAGTGAAGGTGACGGCGGCAATCACCCGCGATAATGTCATGGCCACACAATTTCATCCGGAAAAGAGCCAGGCGGCGGGCCGCAAGGTTCTGGAAAATTTTCTGCGTGTGTAATATTCGCGTGTCTTTTTTATAGAGAGCGGCTCAGCGTGTCCATTGAATTGTATCCGGCTATTGATCTTCGTGGTGGCCGTGTGGTGCGCCTCCTGCGGGGCGACTATCTGCAGCAGACGGTTTATGATGTCGACCCGCTGGATATTGCCGGCAGGTTCCGCGAGGCGGGGTGTCGCCGTCTGCACGTGGTGGACCTCGACGGGGCGCGGGATGGAAAGCCCGTCAACCTCGCAATCATTGAAAACTTAATCACCCGCAGCGGCATGCAGGTGCAGGTGGGCGGTGGAATTCGCACCGAAGAGGTGATGGAATATCTGCTGGCCGTGGGAGCCGATCGTGTGATCCTCGGCACCCGGGCCATTCACGATCTGGAATGGTTTGAAAAGATCGTTCACGATGCACGCTTCCGCGGTCGCATTTCACTGGGGCTCGATGCCCGCGACGGCGTGGCCGCCACGCATGGTTGGACCAGCGGTAATGCCCGGTCGATGACGGTCGCACAGATTGCCGGGATCGTGGCCCGGTGGCCGCTGGCCGCCATTAACTATACCGATATTACACGCGATGGCACGCTCTCCGGCCCCAATGTGCAGGCCACTGCGGAACTTGCAGCGTTGATCCCCGATATTCCGATCATTCACAGCGGAGGGGTGGCGACCATCGATGACATCCGCAAACTCATGCATCTGCCGATCGCGGGAATCATCGTCGGCCGGGCCGTTTACGAAGGGACGCTGAAGGTTGCCGAGGCGGTGCAGGTGCTTGCTTCCGCGTCGGCGGAAGACCCGCATTAGACCGGGGTAAGCGCGGTGAGCTATAATCACCGTGCGGTCTGGCGGCGGTGTGCCGCGGAAATCACCCCCGACGGAGATATTCAATTGATGAGACAAGCTCCCGGAGATATCGGCAAACTCACCGATGCCCTGATCAGCAGCTACGAATCTCAGCCGTCCACGGCGTATGTGGGCTCCAACTATCTGCCCAGCCGCGATACCATCATCGAGATATGCTCTCTGCTGCGGGAACTTCTTTTTCCCGGCTTTTTCGGCCGCCAGAATCTCAGCAGCGTGGACCTTTCCTTCCATGTGCATTCGCTGCTCACCCGCCTGCGCGACATGCTTTTTGATCAGGTGAGGCGTGCCATTCGGCATCAACACCAGCGAGGTGGAAAAGGGGAATGCCCGGATTGCGATTCGACGGCGCTGGCCAATGTTGACGAATTTCTCGGCACCCTGCCGGAAATCCGGCGCGTGCTTGCGACCGATGCGGAGGCGGCGTTTGACGGCGACCCGGCAGCCGCCAGCATTGATGAGATCATCTTCAGTTACCCGGGCTATCTTGCGATTACCATCTACCGGGTTGCGCACGAACTGCACCGGCTCGGCGTGCCGCTGATTCCGCGTGCGATGACCGAATATGCCCACAGCCTCACCGGCATTGATATCCATCCGGGTGCGCGGATAGGTGAATATTTTTTCATTGATCACGGAACGGGCGTGGTGATCGGCGAAACCACCGTCATCGGGCGGAATGTGAAGATTTATCAGGGGGTTACGCTCGGCGCTTTATCCACACGTGGCGGTCAGAGTCTGCGCGGTTCCAAGCGCCACCCGACACTTGAAGACGATGTCATGGTTTACCCGAATGCGAGCATTCTCGGGGGTGAGACCGTGGTCGGGCGCGGTGCCACCATCAATGGAAATGTATTTGTTACCCAGTCTGTGCCCGCCAATACCCGCGTGAGCGTCAAACACCCCGAACTGCAATACCGCAATCGCCCGCCACGCGAATTTGTTCAGGAACTGCCGCCGGATTTTCAAATTTAAGAGCCAGACGACTTCGTGTCTCGGTCTGTTCTCAAGGCCTTGGAACATGCCGTGAGCGGCTTGTGTGAAGCTGTTTTTGCACGCCCGGAAAAACCGCCGCACGCACGGTTATGCTGCCTGCGTTGCGGAGCAGATGAATCACGACCATCGCGATTGCAAGCCGGTGGATTTAATCCGCCAGTCGCCTCCGCAGTTAATAACTGCCAACCGACAAACCGATTTTACCGCAGGGGACGCAGGGGAACGCAGAGGAAATTGGGGGGGGCGGACGTCTCGTCCGCCGTTTGATTCCGCCTGCCCCGCGCGTTATCGTTCTCCATAGATATTGAAATGTCGGGGCCGTGTTATGGTCACAGTTAGCGGAATATCAATGCAGGGGCGCAAAGTCGGGCCGGACGACATCACCGGCCACCTGCTCGACGCCGCCGGCGCCATCGGCTCCGGCGGGGATCAGTATGTCGGCCTCGACCGCTTCGGCCGCGTCGTGGATCAGAACTGGGGCAGCTTCACCAGCGGCACCGTGACCGGATGGCAACTTTACAGCAATGGGCAGTGGCAGCCCATCACACCCGGGGGTTGAGCATGCCGGAACCGCAGATGGCCTTACACATGCCGCCATTGTCCTCACCCCTGTGGGTTTTGGCGACGGCTTGCCCGCCGGCCGACCCTACAGTTTTCAATGCGGTGATGGCCATCGCGAGCCTCTGCGCGTTGCTGGTTATCGCCGTTCCATTGGGAGCTCGGCTTCGGCTGTGGTACGACAAGAAACCCAGCTTCCTTCCCGGCCTGTGTATCGCCTTGGGCATGGCGGGCCTCTGCGCTGCCGGCGGGTCGAGCGCGATCTTCTACATGCACTGCCTAGGCCAACCCGAGGGGTTCCTGGCTTTGTTCTCCGGACTGGTGGGTATACTGGTGCTCATGTTCGTTTACCAGAAGAAGACGGGGATAATCGATCACGACCTGGCGTACATGAAGCGCCAGCGTGAACTGGCCAAGGCTCCCGTTGCGGTGCGGGCGGAGATAGCGAGGAAAGAGATCCGCATCTACGTGATTTTTGCCGCCATAGCGATCCCGCTGGTCCCGGTGGTTGCCGGCCTGCAGAACTGGTTTCGCCACGGCAGGTTCCTCTGGGGCAAGGGTGGCTTTGTTAGCGTGGCCTTTGGCAAGGGCGAATTCATCCTTCTGGCGGGCTGTGCCATCTTGGTTTGGCGGGCAGTGGCCAAATATCTCGAATTGCGGAACCAAATGCGGCGGGGGGACGGCGCGGACGTTTCCTCGCCCTGTTCGGGTTCCGACCGGCACGGCTACATGGTAGGTAAGCCGCACCTTCCCGCGCCGTCGGTTCAGGGCTCGCCGGGGATGTCCGATGAGGAAATCGCCGCCCTGGAGCGCCTCGCTGGGAAGAGAAAAGACTGAGGGAGAAAAGGAGGCGGCGCCGCTGTTGCCACCACGAATGCGGCCTTCAGCCCAAGGCCGCTCGCACCAATTTCCGCGTAGGGGTACCATTTTGAGGCCGTGTTATGGTCGCAGTTAATGAGACATCGTTACGGGCACGCGAAGCCGGAGCGAACGGCCTCGCCGGCCCATGTTTCACGCCAAGCCACGAAGATCGCTGAGACGGTACGATAAAACTAATGGATTCACTGCGGAAACCTCTGCGTACCACCGCGTCCCCTGCGGTGAAAATAATATCAAATCAAGGCTGTATGACGCACGGGGCGGTGCGATAAAGCGAGCGAGTTCCGGGACGGAATCTTCGTGTCTTCAACCCTTGGTGTGAGAAAAAAGTAAATGACATCATGCCGCAGGCATGAAACCTGATCTCGCACGGAGCGGCGGCGGGCGCGAAGAAATTCCAGAAGCGGACGAGACGCCCCCCCCAAGCCTCTGCGAGCCTCTGAGCCTTCTGCGGTTAGCACCTGTCTTCACCAATGGGGTGACCGGCGGATTAAACCCGCCGGCTGACATTTGCCCTGATCGTGAATCCCCTGTGCTCGCGGCGCGGGGCGCCATTTGCCGCAATCTGCCCTATAGTGGTATGGCGGTATGGGCGCCCGGCCGACGTGATAAATGGGGCAGTTGCCGCCGTGCGGCACCGCACGAGAGCTCGCTTGGTGCACAGATTTGGTTGAGGATCATCCATGTTCCGTGGCGCATTTAAGCTTTTTCGTGTGGCGGGTATCACGGTTTACCTGCATTACACATGGTTTCTGGCTCTGTGGTTCTTTGCCCAGTCTCCCCTTGAACGGTACTCGAGTCCGGTATGGAATTATGCCGAGGCACTTGGGCTTTTTGCCATTGTCTTAACGCATGAATTCGGCCATGCACTGGCGACCCGCAGTGTGGGCGGCAAGGCCGATACGATTATCCTCTGGCCGTTCGGCGGCATCGCTTTTGTCAATGCCCCACGACGGCCGCTCGCCACGCTGTGGGCCATCGCGGCCGGTCCGCTGGTTAACGTGGTGCTGGTGCCCGTATTTTACGGCCTGAATCGGCTGGCGGCAGCCGACCACGCGAGTCTGAATCTCAATGTGATTCACTTCCTTGCCGCCATGCAGCTCATGAATATTGTTCTGTTGATTTTCAATATCTTGCCGATTTATCCGCTTGACGGAGGACAGATACTCTCCAGCATCCTCTGGTTGTTCATGAAGGAGGTCAGGGCGATTCGCATCGCCGCCGCCATCGGCATGATCGGCTCGCTGGGCCTGCTGATCCTGCTTTTATCACAAGGGGGGATTGCAAATAATATTTACGCCATTCTGATTATGGGTTTCCTCTTCTTTACCGCCCGCCGGGCGTATGTCAATGCCGGTCGGAGCCAGAATGTTCCGGCGGTTCATTCAGACTGCCATTGCCCGCAGTGTCAGAACAGCCCGCCGGCGGGATTGAACATCAAGTGCCCGCAATGCAACACTCAATTTGATATCTTCGCCGCCCACGCCGTCTGTCCCGGGTGCGGACAGCGCTATACCCATGTACCCATTACCTGCGGCATGTGCCATTCCACCCATCCGATTGCGGACTGGCTGACGGTCGCAACGGTTGATGCCGGTACGCCGGGGGATACCGCGCCGCATTGATCTCTGCATCGGGCCGATGCGAGATACGGCACGTTCGCTATGCGCACTGCTCTTGGGGCGGCACGGCAAGATGCCTTTTAGAAATCTTTCCGGTGGGAGTACGGGGCATTTCGTTAACATAATAAAACTCCCGCGGAGCCTTATAAGCCGCCAACGACCGGCAGACAAATGCCCGGAGTTCCTGCGGTGTGGGTTTGGATGGCACATCGGGATTCCATTGAATAAAAGCGACCGGCGCTTCACCTCGCTGCGGATCTTTCACACCAATGACGGCCGCAAGCACTACGCCGGGAAATTTCCGAAGGACTTCCTCGATCTGCGCGGGGACGATTTTTTCTCCCCCCATGATGATCAGTTCCTTTTTACGCCCGGTGATATAGAGAAAACCGTCACTATCCCGGCGGGCGATATCCCCCGTCTTAAACCAACCGTCAGGCGTCAGCACTTCCGCCGTTTCCTGCGGCCGATTGAAATACCCCTTCATCACATTCGGCCCGCGAACCCAAAGTTCTCCCGAGCCGCCGTCGCTTATCTCATTTCCCTGATCGTCCGCAATTTTAATATCCACCCCGGAAATGGGGCGACCGACGGAGCCGGCTTTCCACGCCCAAGGCACGTTAAATGACACCATGGGTGAGGTTTCCGTCAGGCCGAAGCCTTCGAGCAGCGGAATGCCGAAACGATCCTGGTATTCACCGATCAGCGCGACGGGGAGGGGTTCGCCTCCGCTGATGGCGTATTTCACGCTCGCCAAGGCCTCGCGCGATGCGGCCTTGGAATGGGCCAGAAGGGCATACATCGTCGGCACCGCCACCAATACCTGTACTTGGTGTTTGCGCACGGCATCGACGACCGCGGACGGATTAAATCTTGCAATGTAAATGACTTTGCAACCCAAACTCAGCGGGATCAGGCAGGTGGCCATAAGCCCCAGCGCGTGAAACATCGGCAGCACACCGAGAAAGGTCATCTGCTGGTTAAAGCGGGCGTGGGCAATGGAGGCATGGGCATTGGAATCCAGATTTTCATTCGTCAGCATGACACCTTTGGGCGAGGAAGATGTGCCGCTGGTATGGAGAATTACCGCCACATCATCAGGTTTTCGATGCGGTCTGCGACGCGGCCAGGGAATTCGGCGGAAGGAGAGTTGATCCATCAACATCACCTCCAAGCCCGCCTGCGCGAGTGCCTCATTATGTTCTTTGAAATACGTAATGCTGATCACAACTTCCAATTGAGCATCGCGGCAGATGTCCACCAGCTCGGCCGGTTTTAGCAGAAAATTCAACATGACCGCCACCCGGTTGGATAGCCGGGCGGCCAGGAACGCGATGGCACACCCCGCGGATTGCGGGATGAGGATACCGATCCGCTCTGTGGGTCGGCGGGACCGATTGATATGCCCCAGCATGATGCTTCCGGCCGCCCGCAATTGCGAAAAGCTCACCTCGCCGCGATCATCGACAATTGCCGTCTCGCGTCTGCGACGGCGGCCCTGCTCTAAAATGGTTTCCAGTAACAATCGGTGCTCCGAAATGGTGTTTCAGCTTTGCCTTGCCATTGGCGGACAGAGGCTGGGATTTATCGTGCCACACCCCGTCTTTCGCCGGAGTCATCCCGGGCCATCCTACCGTCAGCACTGCATCTTACCGCAGTCGAACAAACACAGAGTCCCCCCGTATCATATGCGATGAAGCGTTTGACCGCCCGCCCGGTACACTCGCTGATTGGATTCGCTTTGAGATTTTAAGGCATGGTGCTGCGATATGATCATGGCAGCCGATAAGCCGCCAGCTTACCGTGGGTCGACCGTGCAACAGGCAGCAAAGAGCCGGTGGAGCTGGAACACTGGTCAGATACGGTTGGCGATCGGAAATGCAATAAATTGATATAAGCGATTCTGCATCATAGACTTCATATGACTAAACAGGAGTCTGCACCATGAAAATATCGCTGTCAGTCGCTGCAACCGAATCCGAGGCAAATACACATATCGATCCCGTCTGCGGTATGAAGGTCAACCCGGAGAAATGCGCCGGAAGTCATCACCACAAGGGCAGCACCTATTATTTCTGCGGAAAAAGCTGCCTGGAAACATTCAAGGCGGACCCGGAGAAATACCTTGCGCCGAAGACGACGCAGCCCGTCGATCCCGTCTGCGGTATGAAGGTCAACCCGGAGAAATGCGCCGGAAGCCATCTCCATAAGGGCAACACCTATTATTTCTGCGGGAAAAGCTGCCTGGAAAAGTTCAAGGCGGACCCGGAGAAATATCTCGGTGCGCAGGGCGACCACATGGCAATGCACGAGACCGGCCACGCGGAAATGCAAACTGGGGAGCAATCACAGGCCGGAGCGACGGTCGGCGGGCGGGTGAAATATTACACTTGTCCGATGGACCCGGAAGTGATCACCACCAAACCTGGGCCGTGTCCGAAATGCGGTATGGCACTGGAGCCGATGATGCCGTCGGCCGCTGAAGAGGCGGACGATTCGGAATATCGGGATATGCGGCTGCGGTTTGTGGTGGCGGTGGTACTGATGGTTCCGACGGTAGTGCTGGCCATGCTGGCCGATGCGCATGTGGGGCATCTCAATAGAGCCTCGTGGGTGGGGTGGGCACTTTTTGTACTTTCGACGCCGGTGGTCCTGTGGGCGGGGTTGCCATTTTTTGTTCGGGGATGGCGGTCGCTTTTGACGCGCAATCTGAATATGTTCACGCTCATTGCCATGGGTGTGGCGGTCGCGTGGACTTACAGCGTGGCGACGATCTTGGTGCCAGGGTGGTTTCCGAAGCATTTTCACAATTCGGCGGGGCTGGTTCATAATTATTTTGAAGCGGCGACCGTCATCACGGCCTTGGTGCTGCTGGGGCAGGTGCTGGAACTCCGCGCCCGGAGTAAGACCGGTGCCGCCATGAGCGAACTTCTGTCGCTGGCGCCCAAAACCGCGCGAAAATTGAATGCGGACGGGACGGAAGCGGATGTAGCGCTGGACACGCTGCGGCGAGGTGACCGCCTGCGTGTGC
Organism: Planctomycetota bacterium; assembly: GCA_021827645.1. Classification (GTDB taxonomy): domain Bacteria; phylum Planctomycetota; class Phycisphaerae; order WQYP01; family WQYP01; genus JAJZGD01. The sequence continues at coordinate 32,285 of JAKAVA010000037.1, read as the reverse complement.
GACCGGGCGAAAAAATACCAACCGACGGCGTGGTACTGGAAGGGAGCAGCACGGTGGATGAATCGATGCTGACCGGAGAACCTGCGCCGGTGGAAAAGCGGGTCGGAAGCCCGCTGATCAGCGGGACCGCCAACGGTGCCGGTGCATTGGTGATGCGAGCTGAGCGGGTGGGGGCGGAAACGACACTGGCGCAGATCGTGAAACTCGTGAGCGAAGCCCAGAGAAGTCGGGCGCCGATTCAGAGACTTGCGGATCGCGTGGCGGGAATTTTTGTGCCCACGGTGGTGGCGGTTGCGATTATTACGTTTTTCTGCTGGTTGATCTGGGGGCCGACACCGGCGGCGGCCTATGGATTGGTCAATGCCGTGGCAGTGCTGCTGATTGCGTGTCCTTGCGCACTGGGCTTGGCGACACCTGTGTCGATTGTGGTGGGGATTGGCCGGGCCGCCCGAGAGGGCATCCTGATACGAAATGCCGAGGCGCTTGAGGCGATCCAACGCATCGACACGGTGGCGATGGATAAAACCGGCACTTTGACGCTGGGGCAACCATCGGTCGTCACTCTCACGGCGATTTCTGGCGGCAGTGAAAATGACGTTCTGACATTGGCGGCAGCGATTGAAAAGGGGAGCGAGCATCCCCTTGCGGCAGCGGTGGTCGGGGCGGCGGCGCAGCGGGGGCTTGCCGTGCCGGATGGCCAGAATGTGCAGGCGGTAAGCGGGCTTGGCATACGGGGCCGGGCGGCGGGTCGCGATTTAATATTGGGCAATCGTGCGATGCTCAGCGCGGAGGGGATTGATTTTTCCTCTGCGCTGCGTGAGATCGAATCGCTTGAATCGCAGGGACAATCCGTGATGCTGCTGGCGGTGGATCGGACCCTGATGGGGATGATCGGCGTGGCGGATCCGGTACGACCCGAGGCGGCCGGCGCGGTGGAGGCGTTTAAGCGGCGCGGCCTCTCGGTGGTGATGCTGACGGGGGACAATCCGGGCACGGCCCGTCGGGTGGCGGAAAGCGTGGGCATTACCGAATTTCGTGCAGGCCTGCTGCCGGCGGATAAGCATGCGGAAATCAGACGCATGCGCGATGCGGGGCGACATGTGGCGATGATCGGCGACGGCATCAATGATGCGGCTGCGCTGGCGGAGGCGGATGTGGGCATCGCGATGGGAACAGGCACGGACATCGCGATTTCAAGCAGCGGTGTGACGCTGCTCCATGGGGATCTGCGAAAAGCGGTTCGGGCCTTGTCCATCGGCGACGCCACCATGCGAAACATTCGGCAGAATCTGATCTTCGCATTTTTCTATAATGCGTGCGGTGTTCCGATTGCGGCCGGTATTCTGTATCCATTTTTCGGGATTCTGCTGAGCCCGATGATTGCGGCGGCGGCGATGAGCTTAAGTTCGGTGTCGGTCATTACCAACGCCCTGAGGCTGCGTCATGCGAAACTGGCATGACCACCGACGGAGTTCGATACGCCCCGGATTTCAACCAGGGCCGAGCTCCGCCTTTCGTCGGGCTTTTTCCTGCTTGATGAGTTCCTGCAATTTGGGCAGCATTTTGACCATTTCGCCCGCTGCCGCCGTCTGCGGGTGTTCGTCGATCACTTTCTGGGCGATGGGAAATGCCTCCTCATACCGGCGGCGCTGGAGCAGTTCCTTGAATTGTCCCTCGAGATCCTTGACCTCCTGCAGATCGGCATTATTCCGCAATACGGGAAGTTCCGCGCGGAGTTTTTCAACCATCTTATCTTCGGGATATTTTTCCAATAATTGCTGGGCGATCAGGCTGGCCCGACGCCACTGGCGGTGATCACTCGCCTCTTTTAATTGGGCGATCAGATTCTGTCTCTGTTCCGAATGCCACGTTTCCATTTCGCCGCGAATCTGACGTGCGTAGGTCACCACGGTCTCATCGTCGGGATATTGCAATTCGAGATGGGTGATGATGGGCTCGACCGTGTCCCACCGTCCGGTGGCGGCCGAGGCGCGAATGCGATCTTGCGCATCGACGAGATCACGGTCGATTTTGCGGCGGCGGGCAAATGTGATTTCATCGGCAAGATCTGTGCGATGCGGATCATCCGGAAAGAGTTCCGTGAATTCTTTCATCACATCTTGCGCGGCCTTCCACTCTTCATGCCGCAGATGGTGATGCAGTTTTTCAATTAACGTCCGACGTTTCTGCTCCAGGCGATTTTTAACGAGGGCGGCACGCTGAGTTTCGCTCAGCAGAAGCGTATCGCGAAGCTCCGTCATGACCGCAAGTAATTTTTCAAAGTCACCCGCCCGGTTTCCATTTTCGGCGACCGGTTGCACAGGAGCCACGGTTGGCACCGGGGTGATAGGTAAGGAAGCCTGCGGCGCGGAGCGATCAGGTGCAATTTCAACCCATTGTGCCATCGATTCCTTGAGCATCTCCACCCCTTGCCGCGTGTGCTCCGAACTTTTCTGAATCCTGTGGAGCATGAGCAACTGAGCCTTGATGCCGGTGAGGATCATTGCCAGGCTGAACAAAAGAGTGCCCAGTAATATCCCCGGCAAGGTCATCACAACGAATATCATGCCGCCGGCGGGTACCGCCCCAAACCGAACAGTGCCAACGAACATCAACACGCCAAGAGATATCGAGACAAGCAGAATTGCCGCCGCCAAGGACAACAGACATCCGATGGCGACATTGATGCCCCAAAGCGAGCTTGAGGTGCGATCTACCGGACTGATTTCGGTCATGATGATCTCCGCCGATCCAACTTCGATTCCTGTCTGCCGCTCATGCCATAAAGCCGAAGCGAAAGCTTACCGGCCCTTGAGTTCACTGACAGATTTTTCCTTCATCAGGCGGCCGGTGGATTCTTCCGAAATCACCTTGATGCGGTTTTCGGCTTCGGCAAGATATTCGCGGCATTGGTTGACCATCTGCATGCCCCGTTCGAAAAGCTGGAGGCTTTCCTCAAGGCCAACCTTCCCGGAACTGATCTTTTCCGTGATCTGTCCCAATTCCTCCATCGTGCGCTCGAGGTTAAAGGCTTCATTTTTTTTATCGGCCATGGCAAACTCCTGAGACATTACCGAGTACCCGGTCGCAGTCTGACCGGCATCGCCTGTTTATCATAACTTCATACTCCCATTCCCTGTCGGGTCGTCGGATATTGACTCAACAACCGTGATCACCCTGCCGTCGGCGAGGCGCGTGATAAGTTTTCGGCCGATGGGTGCCTCGGTGACGGATCTGATGATGTGTCCGTCGTCCCGCATGGTGATGGAAAAGCCACGATTGAGAATTTTATCCGGATGCGATTCAACGAGTCGCTGCCTGAAGTGCCTGCAGCGATCCTGCGTTCGTCGGATGCCCTCGAATAAAACGGCATACAGATTCCGGCGGATGGAATCGAGTTCGGCGGCAGATCGTGCAATGCGTGTTGCCGGAGTTGCGCGGAGTATTGTACTCTGCAGTTGCTCCAATCGCGGTCTGGATACCTCCAGCCGGCGAGCCATGGCGTCGATCAGATTTTGGCGGGCCGATTGGAGATTGAATTTTTTTTGAGCCGCGAGAGTTGAGGGTTCAATGGCGCTGACGGCACGATGAAACTGATCCAACCGGCGGTTCCAGTCAGACAAGCGTCGATGGCTAAGGCTTTCCAATTTCGCCTCGACGGAATCGATATCTCGATTTCTGGTATCAATATCCTGCAGCAACCGCTCGAACATACGCTGCATGTAATAGCCCACGGTGTCGGCGACTGCGTCCGCTTCCGCAACAATTTTCTGTGCCACCCCGGTGGGTGTAGGACCGACCACATCCGCGACCAGATCGGCGATGGTTTGATCCGGTTCGTGACCGATCCCGGTGGCCACCGGGATACGGCTTGCCGCTATGGTCCGGGCGAGTTGCTCATCATTAAATGCCCAGAGGTCTTCGAGCGATCCGCCGCCCCGCACCAACATAATGGCATCCAGATGCCCCAATGAAGCAACATGGGAATTGAAGAACTCAATCGCTTTGATCATGTCCTCGGCCGCGCCATCACCCTGCACTCGAACCGGAAACAGAAAAATCTTCAGGGGTGGAAATCGATGCAGAGCCGTGGTGACAACATCGAATACGGCATCTCCCACATCGCTGGTGATCAATCCAATGCGCATGGGAAGCGGAGAGATTTTCCTTTTGCGTTCGGAATTAAAGAGTCCTTCGGCGAGAAGTTTTCGGCACAGTTCCCGATAGCGAAGCTCCAATTCGCCGCGTCCCTCCTGCATCATTGCCGAAACATGAAAATTGACCTGCCCGCGCGGGCGGTAGAAATTCATCATTCCCGTGGCGACAACTTTGAGACCATCCGCCGGGGCAATATCCATGCGGACCAGATCCCGCTTCCACATGATGGATTCGAGGCATGCTTCTTCGTCACGGAGCGAAAAATAGGCATGCCCGCTGCGGGCGATGGTCCAGTTGGTGATCTCGCCGCGCACGGCGATGGGGTAGGGTGTACAGCTTTTGATCGCGGGCTCCAGCAGATCGCACGCTTGTGAAACGGTGATAACCGGTGAAAGGATCGGTGGTTTGGGTTGCGGCGGGGTAACCGGGGAGCTGATTTTTTCTTTCGCGGCCTTGGTCGGCTGAGAACTGTGCAGCGCGGAGAAGAGGGGATGATCAACCATCACGGATGCTCCGCCGGAGATGTTGTCGCAGGAACGAGGGGAACGGCAGAGTGTCTTTGGCGGCGACTGACCTTGATGCGAACTGAGTGCGGCCCCTTCACGATGGACACTCCGCGCGGCAGCGTATAGTGGACATGATGCTTGATCCAGCCGGTGGTCGATGTGGCCGAGGGTGAGAGCGTCACAAACCCGATGATCTGCTTATTGATCGGCGCACCACTGCCAAGCGCCAGATCGGTCTCAAGATGTCGGATGGTTCGATCTGTGCCGAAGACGGTCAGGGCAACCGCTGTGGGTCGGACGCGGACGTCATATCGGCTTAATATCCATGGAGGGCCGTCAACCCAGATCGGGACGGCGCCGAGGTGAAGGACTCTTAATCTTCCGTGCGGAGCGATGAAACTTACGACGGCGGTGACCGGATTAACCTTGACGGCATGACGAATGATGCCGGGGTAATGAACCACCAGTTGCGCCTCAATATGCTGGTGTGATCCGGGTTGCAGGCCGGTCAAACTCTGCAATGGCTGGGCTGTAACGGATACTTCATGCGGTCCCCCGATTCGCAGCAGCATGCTGCCGGCCATGGTCACCACGGCCGTGGCGGGCGAGATGGTCGCGGTAACGTCCGGAATCGCACTGAATTCAATGGGACGGCGTATCTTCACCAGACGGTCAAACGTCAGTTCTGTTTTCCGCGGCCGCGCGGCAATGATGGCAACATGATGCCTTCTGAAATAGGGAAGTGAATTAAGCAGGCGGAGCGTATCAAAGGTGTAGGTTTTGCCGTATCGAAAGTGCGATCCGTCGAACGCATAGGTCAGATCATGCCGATCGGCGGAGGTGAGAATGGCTCTGCCGAAGAGTTGATCCGCAACCTGATTGACGCGGCTTTTGCGTCCGGTAAGACTGATCTGGTACTCGCCCCCCTGCGGCTGGCGGACGCTTACCGTCATGGAATGATTATTCATGACAGCCGCGAATTTAACCCGCAGCGGCAGGTCTTGCTGAGTTGCGGTCAGATGCGCATCAGCGTAGAGCCAGAGCAGAACCGTCAGGGTGACCGTCAGCGGCAGAAGCTTGAGATGCGTCGTCAGATTGGAAGGCAGCTTTTTCGTCGTCACATCTCCAGATCAGGCAAGGATCGAACCGTCATGTTCAACATCGATATTAATTTCCAGTTCCTGGTAGAGCCGCCGTCGAAGCTCATCGGGCGAGAGCCCGCGATCCAGTTTGCCTCTCTGGGCAATACTGATGATGCCCGTCTCCTCGCTGACAACCAGAATCAGGGCATCGGTGTCCTGCGAAAGGCCCAGCGCCGCCCGATGCCGGGCCCCGAGTTCCGTCGGCAGATCGCTTCCTTCATCGAGAGGAAACTGCACGCCGGCGGCGGCAAGTCGCCCATGGCGGATGACAACCCCCATGTCGTGGAGAGCTGAGCCGGGCCAGAAAATGGTATTGAGCAGTTCACTGGTAATCTCGGCGTCGAGTGAAGCGCCATTCTCCGCCAGGCTGGCCAGGCCCACCTGCCGTTCGATGGCGATCAGCGCTCCAATACGGTTGCGTGAGCAATAATCAGCTGATTTTACCAGTGCTTCAACCATATCGGAGGGGCGGTTCTGGCCTACGCGAAAAAACCTCGCTTCGCCGAGCCGGATAAGCGCTCTTCGCAGTTCGGGTTGAAATACAACCACCACCGCGAGACTGGTGAAAAGCAGAATCCGTTGAAAAAGATACTCGACGCGAATTAATTTATTACCGCTGAGCCAGATAACGGTAAACGCGATGATCAGCAGCAGTATGGTGCCGCGAATAAGCCGGGCACCGCGAGTATCACGCAGAAAGTAGAGCACGCTGTGAACGACCGCGCCGATAAGCAAAAGTTCAATACAGACGATCCACCAATTGTAGGCGTCCAGGCGATCGGCAAAATTACGGACGAACTGGAACATGTATTTCAGTATACATGCCCTTGCTGCTGCGGTACACGCACCGGCGAGAAGGCATCACGGGCGGGTGTTCGTGCCGATAAGGAGCCGATTTGACCTGAGCGTTCGGGGTAAATCTGGCGGACTATCGTTTTAGATTCAATGCGGATTTTACATCGACGGTCGGCGGGTGAGGATGCATAGATTGCAATGTATCTCGAACGATCCGCGCGACACAATGATCTCGCACCCATTTATGATCGGAGGGAATAACGTACCACGGCGAATGTTCAGTGGAGGTAAATCGAAGCACATCTTCATAACACTGTTGATACTTTTTCCAGAATTTTCGCTCTACAAAATCCGCATCTGAGAGTTTCCAGCGTTTGCTCCGGTCTTTTTCACGAGCCTCAAGGCGTTTTTCCTGCTCATCCTTGGAGATGTGGAGAAAGAATTTCACCACTCTGGTTCTTGACTGGGTCAGCAGGGTCTCAAAGGCATTGATCATGTCAAATCGCGCTTTGAAAAGGCCCCTGTCGGATCGAAGGCGCAGCGGGAGCAATGTGTCCGCATGCACACGCACCACGAGTACATCTTCATAATGGGATCGATTGAAAATGCCAATCTGCCCGAAGGCCGGGACCCGCTTGTGAATGCGCCAGAGAAAGTCGTGTGATTTTTCCTCGGCACTGGGTGTTTTGAAACTGCTGACCACGATTCCCGCAGGATTGACGTGGTCGAAAACCCGCCGAATGGTACCGTCTTTACCAGCCGTATCCATGCCTTGAAGCACGATCAATAGAGCCTGCGTGGAATCGGTAAAAAGCTGCTGCTGCAGGTCGCCGATCTCCCGTGCGATAGCGTCGGTTTTTTCCACTGTTCGGTCTTTATCTGAGAGGCCGCAATGATCGCCGGGATCATACTCGTGAAGTCTCACCGGTTGAGACGGCTCTACTGGAGTCAATTTTTTCATATTCTTCCTCCGATCGCAGGCGAATCATCGCCACGGCCGTTGAAGGACGCCATCGGATCGATTATCCGGCGTGCCAGCGCCTGCATCAAAATCACTTCCGGATGCTTAAATGCTTCACCCGACATCGGGTGGCGGTTTATGACACCGAAATGGCAAACGCAACGGCAAAGTGGTGATGAGGTACATCGCGTGGCGGCAGAATCTGCAGGCCGGTCGCCGTCTGCTTCCACTTGATCGGTTTGTCATAACCGTAGAGCCGCACGTGTGTCACCTTCAGCGGATGCTTGGTGGCATGCACACCCGGGGCGAGGCCCAACGATTTAATCAATATCGGCTGAGTCGGAACGCCCAATACCAGCGCATTGACCACCGTATTCGCTTTGTTGCGGGTAAAGCGAATATCCTTGACACCCAGCCTGTTGACGCTTCTCCCGGTAAAAGAGCCGGCCTTTACCACCGTCGGCCCCTCGCCGTAGACCACCCACGGCCGCGTCGCATAGATGGCGTCGCCGTTGAGTTTGAACCACTGAGCCAATTCGGAGAGGATCAGCTTTTCCTTGCGATCGATCGTTCCGTCCGGCTTGCCGGGAATGTTGAGTATAAAATTTCCATTTTTACTTACGGCGTCAATCATCCAGTGAATCACTTCGCGCGGATGCAGGTAGCCGCCGTATTTGCCCGGCTGGTTGAAAAGAGCACGCAGATAATGCCATTGTCCGATACAGGTTTCCGATTGCCAGGGATGGGGCAATATCTGCGATGCAAGGCCGCGTTCGATATCCGCCACAACCGTTTTGGCAAGGTGCGGCGGCACATTTTTAATGTTGACCACACCCTCAACCTTGCCGCCGTTGTGCTTCATGCTGTTGTTATAGAAATAGGCCCCGATGTTCATTCCAGCCCAACCGAGCGGAAAAAGTCGATTGTCAAAATAGAGAATGTCCGGGTTGTGCAGATCAATCAGATTGCGCGTACGGTCGTAAAAATTTTTGGCGTAGGATACATCAGGCAGGGCGTTGTGCGGATGCTTGGCGTTATAAAGCTGCTGCGGGTTAAAACCATCCCACCAAGCGTACCGGCCGTCGGCCTGCGTCAAGTGGCCGTCATAGGGACGCCCGACATAGGGGCCGCAGGTGTCGGTTCCATGCGCCGTCTGAAACCACCACCAATTTCGGGCTTGGTGAATCGTGACACCGAACTTGAGTCCCATCTTCCGCGCCTGCTGAGCCCAAGTACCGATGACATCCCGGTGCGGCCCGATGTTGTGTGCGTTCCACTGATGATGCTTGGAATGCCAGGTGTCAAAGCCGTCATGATGATTGGCTAAAGCCATAAAATATTTAGCGCCGGCGGCTTTGTATTCCGCCATGCGGTGTTCAGGTTCCCAGTTCAACAGCGTCCACTGGGCACAGAGGTCTTTGTAGCCGAAACGGCATTGTGGACCGTAATGGGCAAGCTCGAACTTATATTGACTGCCATTTTCTATGTACATATTCCGGGCGTACCAGTCGCCGTCTTCTGGCACGCACTGGGGCGACCAATGATTCCAGATGCCGAACTTGGCATCGCGATACCATTCGGGGCATTCATAATTCTGCAGGGATTCCCAAGTCGGTTCGAAGGGGCCGTCGCCATAAAGGTCTGGAAACGGTGAAACCATCGACACGCCGTCATGAGAGCCTCCCGGAATCGGAAGGGCAGGAGGATGGCCCCATCCCGTCGGCCGCCAGTGCCGTGAGTTGAGCCGCTCGGGGACAATTTTGCTTTCGGTAAGGGCGTAGAAAATCCGATCATCCTGCGGCGCATCGCAGAACTCTTCAAACGTGCGTGTGGTGTCCATGAAACCTTCAGGCACTTGTTTGCTTATTTCCGCAACAAGTTTACGGCGTTTGGATTCATACGTTTCGTCCGCGGAAGCGGCCGAAGCTGTTTTGGGCAACGAACTCGTCGCAGCCGCAGCCACTGTAGTCGCTGTTACCTTCATGAACTTGCGCCGATTCATTTTGAGCTCCTTTTTGACCTTACAGCAGATTCATGCTAAACGTTCAATCTCAAATGTCAAATTTAGATGGGCACGACGCCACCCATTGATTATGGAAGCAATGGGCACCCGAGATGGCCCCCGACTTCCCGCGAACGAAGGCGTTATCTGCGTGGTGCTTTCCGGGGCGCTCAGAATCATGGTTCGTGCCAAAGTTGACCCTGCGGTCACCCGAGGTTAAGCTTGTCCGGTCAAATGTATATTTGTTGGGGAGGTCATCGTGATGGGAACCGATCAACCAGAGGAATCTGCGTTCTCAGCCTGCGAGGTAACCGGTGAGGTATTGCCGCGGAGCGCACTGGTGCGGTTTCAAGGCAAACTGGTGAGCGAGCGGGGCAAACAAATTCTCCTGGATCAGATTCGATCCGGCGAAGCCGGGGGCCTCGTTCAAAAGCTGCTGCCGGGACCGTGGCGAAGATTTGGCTGCGTGTTGCTGGACAACGTGATTCTCTTTTTTACCTCGGACATTGTCTCCTTCGCTATCGGCTATCGGATTGGCGAGCACCTGCGGCAGACCCATGCGTCAGCCATGCAAATTCAGCAGGCCCTGCATGAAATGCAGTTATGGGGTGCAGTCATCGGATTCGCCCTGAACGTAGCGTATTACGGATTGATGCACTATTTTTTTGGATCAACCATCGGCAAATTCGCCGGAAAAGAGAAAGTGATCCGCGCAGATGGAGGCAAGATCACGTTTTTACAAAGCATAGTTCGGGAATTGATCATGTGGTTTGGATGCGTGTTCGTTATTGCCCTGATCGCATTCAAGGGAATTGCCGGAATGGCTGTGGGCGAAGCGATGCTCGTTTTTTGGCTGCTATTTGATTGGCTATTCATTATTGTCGACCGCCATGATCGGCGGGCACTGCACGATCGCCTTGCGGGCACGCGTGTCATTTTTTCCGACGGGCGCGGCGGGTAAATCGCCCGGTCATCCCTGCCGGTTTCAGCGCACCATCGGACAAATGGCGGTTTGCGACCCAACGCGCAACGCGTGGAGAACGGCGGATGGTAAGGTGGATATTCTTCCGGAGAGATCATGGGTGACACGCTCAAGGCTGAACGGGTGCTGCAGATATTGGCCCGTCTTCTGCAGGGGCAGACGTGCACACCTCGATCACTGGCACGAGACTTCAGAACTTCCGTCCGCACCATCTTCCGCGACCTGGAGACCCTGGAACGGGCCGGCTTTGCCATCGACCGGAGCCATTCGCAGATCGGTCTGCGACTCAAATCCGAAGAAGCCAAAACAGCCGAATTTACGGATCGTGATATTCTGCTCCTTGAGATTATTCTGGAAAACGCGCGGCGGGAAAATTGGCTGCCGCTGGACGACGTTGCCGATCGTCTGCGTGAAAAACTGCTCAGCCGCCTTCCCGCATCGCTCAAGAGCCTCGCGGTGGAGAGAAAACGCCATGTAAATATCAAAAATGAGCCGATCACCGATTTGGACGGATGTCAGAGCCATTTCATGGAGATACTGGATTGCATTCTGCATCAGAAATCGATGCTCTGCGAATATGAACCTGCGCACAGCCGACGCCCGCAGCGCAGTCAGGCATTCAGATTTGATCCTTATGAATTAATATTCGCCTCGCATGCGTGGTTTGTCATCGGATATCGTCGGGATCGGGAGGATTTCCGCACATTGAAAGTCAACCGCTTCAGCCAAGCGACGCGCATGTCGAATTCCTTCAAACGATCCAAGGATTTTTCGTTGGAGACCTATTTGAAGAACGCTTGGCGGATCATTCCCGGCACACCGCACATGGAAGTGGAATTGATCTTTGCCGGCGAGTTTGCGGATAATATCGAAGAAACACGCTGGCACCCATCGCAGCAGACCCAACGTCTTGACGACGGGCGCCTGAAATTTACCTGCACGATAGACGGAATGGAGGAGATCAAATGGTGGATATTGGGGATGGGTCCCAAATGCGAGGTGGTTGCGCCCGCTGAGTTGCGAAAAGAAGTTTTTGAACTCTCACGTCAGGCCGCCCAAGTCAATTATTGTTCAGATCAACACGAGTTGTCCTGATGAACCGCACGAGTTCGCATACGCTGCTTGTAGATCGCCTTCAGGCCACACTGAATATCTGAGGCTTCCCGTAACGATTTAATGAACGAGAAGCAGATGAATCCAATAAAGGGGGCTGCTGATAGCCCAGATGGGCATGTTCCGGCTGGTAATACCCACCTGCAATATCCCTATCGCGGGCAACACAAATATCCAGAGTAGCAGGCAGCACCTGACTGCCCCTTGCACTCGGATGCCACTTGGCGGTGCGAGCGACTGGGCCAATATGATGACCCATGCAACCACCAGCATGCCCACCAAGGGGAGCCACAGATGAACCGGGCTGGATATGCAGACCGCGATGATGAGCATCGGCAGTGCGCCAGCCAGCGCCGATGCAGCTGAAAGGGTAAGCTTTGCGAGTTGCCTACATCGAGTAAGCGGTGCGGTCGGTTGGCAGATGACGGCAAGCCAGATGGCGGCCGATGACGCCAGCAACACGTAGGGCCAGAGCAGTTCGGACCATGGTGAGAGTGCCGGCTTGACCGACCAACGGATATCGGCCAGTGCCAGCAAGGCCGCCACCAGATTCGCCAGAGCCGAAAACAGAGCGGACGCGATGAGTCCTTTATCCGGTAAACGTTGACAATCCATATCGGAATAGTGATCCATGATGTCCGATCCCGAGAGGCCACAGAGAGTAACATGCGGCCGTGCCCAACCACCGATGCCCGGCTCAATCGGGATACGTGGGTGTCACCGGGGCATAAACCGGTTGACTGGCCGCAGCACTCGGTACAAGCACCTGATCGCCCCGCAAATCCACGTATGCATGGCCGGCGTCGATGCGATGGTATTGCTGATAAATCGCCCGAAGATATTCGAGCTTGCGATCCGTCGGCACTTCAAAAAAACTTCGCTCACCCGGTGGCTGGCCCCAGTAAACCTCGGTATGGTAACGGGTGATTAATACGATCTGCGGCCGAGATTGCGACGGTTTTCCAACGCCGGCAATATCAATATCGCGAATCTGGTTTGAATAGAGACGGTGTTGCAGCAGATGGGCGAGAGCAATTCCCGCGCGGATGGCCGCACCGGGAAAGATCGCTCCGGACTTGGGCAGGGCGCCGGAATATCCCGTCAGCGTGAAGAGCCAGTGAAGGTCGTTCCGCTGCCGCAGGCTGTAAACTCCGGGCAGCCGAATACCCGAGCGGCTTACCAGATAATATTGATGGTTGACTTTTACGAAGGCCGCGGGAAATCGATATCTGGCGGCAATTTCGATGACCTGCTCGTGAGGCAACATTGCGCGGCGGACAAATAAAATCTGCCGAATCCATGCGTTAAAGCCCACATCCGACCGACGGACATAATGCTCGGCCAGAATGCGCAGAATATGCCCGTTGAGAGGGTCACGAATTTCGGCGGCGTATTGCGGATGTTTTTTATTGAAGATGGTATACGTAACGGCTTCGCGGGCGAGTGAATCCAAGATCGCCCGGGAAAGATAAGGCGGGGTATCCACCATCACAATGCGTTTGAGCGGATGCTGCGATGACGCGGCGATGGCGGAAAGGGCGTAATGACGAATCTGCCCAAAAGCTGCCAGCACGACCCCGACAATCAGAAGTGCACCGCAGAGGGTGAACAGGGTCCGGCGGCGGGAAGCCCGCAGATCATCAGCATGTTTGTTCATAGCCACCGACCTTAATTCTTCACCGCTCCGGCATGAACCGCGTGATCCTGCAGGGCCAGGCGGCACAGACGCTCACACAGGGCTTCAAATGAAATACCGGCCCGGGCCGCCGCCTTGGGCACCAGCGAATGTGAAGTGAATCCCGGCATGGTATTAATTTCCAGCACCATCGGTTCAAGCGTATCGGCGTCGATCATGATATCAACACGGGATAAATGCCGAGCCCCGACGATGCGGTGGCATTGCAAAGCCACGCGACGCGCCGCATCAAGACATTGCTCCGGTAGATCAATGTCGAACAGATACTGTGTATCATCCCGTTTGTATTTGGCCTGATAATCATAAAACCGGACGGTGGGCCGGACTTGAATCAGCGGCAGCGGCTCATCGTCGATGATCCCGACGGTGATCTCCGGCCCGCGCACGCACCTCTCGATGAGCATGCTGCTATTTCGCGGCAAGGATGTCTCCAGCGCCGCTATCGCCTCCGATGTATTCTGGCATATCCAACAATCGACCGAACTCCCCCCGGCAACGGGCTTGATGACCTGTGGATAGCCGATCTCGGCAGATAGGCTCTGCCAGGCGTCCGGGGCCGAATACTGCGCGACACGCCAGGCGGGAGTGGGTATGCCGGCCGCGAGTAACTTCTGCTTGGTGCGGGCTTTGTCCATGGCGATTTCACCCGCTACGGGGTCGGAACCGACATACGGAAGGCCGCGTGCTTCGATCAGTCGCTGCACCTGACCGTCTTCGCCGAAAAGTCCGTGCAGGGCGGGGAATACCAGATCAAGCGGGCGACGGTCCAGCGAGGAGAAATCTGACGGTGAAATATCGCTTGTGCAGACCCGATGACCGGCCCGGGAGAGTGCGGCCGCAACGGCAGCACCGCTTTCGAGGGACACTTCCCGCTCAGACGAGATACCGCCGCAGAGCACGAGTATGTCGAGCACCGGTTTTGTTTTACTCATGGTAACCCCGTGCCTCTACCAGATGACCACTTCCGTCTGTAATTTAACGCCGAACCGACTCTCCACCATCTCCTGTACATGCGCAATGAGTGCCAGAACATCGGCCGATCGGGTTCCGTCGCGTGCCACGATGAAATTGGCGTGACGCCGCGACACCATCGCCCCGCCGACGGTCGCCCCTTTAAGTCCGGCTTCGTCAATAAGTTTTCCCGCAGATTGTCCGTCCGGATTTTTGAACGTGCATCCTGCACTGTTTTCACCCATCGGTTGGGAATTTTTCTTAAAAACCCAGATTTCCTTCATCCGCTGTGTAAGCTGTTCCGGATTTTCCGGCCGAAGTTCCAAGACCGCCTCCACCACAATCTTGCCCGTGATGTTGCTGTGCCGGTATCCGAAGACAAGTTCGTCGCGGCTGCGGGTGTAAAGATGTCCCTCGCCGTCGAGCATGGTGACCGACGCCACGGCCGAACCGATATCACCGAAGGCGCCGCCGGCATTCATCCGGATATGCCCGCCGAGCGTGCCGGGAATACCCGCTACAGCTTCAATTCCTCCCAGACCGGTTTTGCACATGGTGTTGACCAGATGCATCATGTCAGCGCCCGCACCGACTTTGGCAATGCGGCCGTCGATATTCACTTGCGAAAACGACGGGTTGGAAAGATGGATCACAGCCCCGTCAACACCCTCATCACGGACCAACAGGTTGGCCCCGCTGCCGAGTACATAAACGGGTATCTGCGATTCATGCAGTCGCTTCATGACGGCCGAGAGTTGCGCGGTATTTTCGGGCGTAATAAAGTATCGGGCCGGTCCGCCGAGACCGAACCAGGTCAGAGGGGCCAGATGGACCTGTTCCCGAATAATGGATTCAAATCCGTTTTGCCAGCTCATGTGTCACTTTCCAGACATTTCCTGCTCCCATGGAGATGATCAGATCACCCGGCTGCCGATGGACCACGAGATATTCCACCACTTGAGAACACTGCGGCAGGTGCAGAGCCGCAACACCCGCCGCCTTGATTTTTTCCACCAATGTCCCGGCTTTGACACCCGCCTCATCCGCCGCCGTATCGCGCGCAAAGTGTATATCGGGCACGATCACCAAATCCGCATCACCGAAACTGCGGGAGAATTCGTCCATGAAACAGCGGGTACGGCTGTGCTGATGCGGTTGGAAGACACAGATCAGCCGCTTCGGCTGCCAGCGGGTTTTCAGAGCCGCGAGGGTTACCTGAATCTCCGTCGGATGGTGGGCATAATCATCGACAAGCGTGACATCTCCGGTCTGCCGGATTAATTCACTGCGGCGCTGCGCACCGCGGAACGATGCCAGGGCCTCGGCTATCGCATCCCATCCCGCACCGGCATGCAGGGCCAGTCCCGCAGCCGCGACGGCGTTGCCCACATTATGTCGTCCGGGTACCTGGAGTGCCGTGCGACCGAGGCGTTTTCCCCTGAAGCAGACGTCAAATTCATAGCACCCGTGATGCAGGGCAAGCTGCCGGGCGGCGATATCCGCATCCATATCCACGCCGAAGGTGAGCGTATCGGCGACCGCGGCGGCGGCCAGTGCGCGGTGATGGGGGCTGCCGGCCGGAATGAGCACCTGCCCGCCGGGTTCCACACGCGAGATAAAATCGCAGAATGCCCCAACGATCTCAGTGATATCTTTATAATAATCAAGATGATCCGGCTCAATATTCAGCACCACCGCCGAACGGGGATGGAGATTCAGGAAGCTACGGTCAAATTCGCATGCTTCAACAACGAAATGGGGCCCGGACCCGCCGCGGGATGATCCGCCGAGCTGCGGGATCGATGCGCCGACCACAAATGAGGGGTCCAGCCCCGCACAACTCATGATCCACGCCGTCATGGCCGTGGTGGTGGATTTTCCGTGCGTACCCGCCACGGCGATACCCGATCGGAATTCCATGACCCGGCCGAGCATTTCGGAATATTTCAATATTTTCAGCTGTCGTCCGACGGCGGTGATGAGTTCCGGGTTGTCGCGGCCGACGGCGGCGGAACAGATGACCCACTGGGTTTCCGGCGGGATGGCACCGAGTTGCTGATGGAAGGTGATCGGCACCCCCATGGCAGCGAGCCGCTCAATGGCCGGATTCGCCGACCGGTCCGAGCCCGTAACGGTCGCGCCGCACTGAAGTGCGATTTCCGCCAGACCGCACATACCGCTGCCGCCGATGCCGACCATGTGAATATGCAGACCGCTGAGAGATTGCTGGTGATGCTCGTCATCCGACATGGAAATATTTACGCGCCTAACTGGATCATTTACTGTCTGGCTCATGCCAATCATAACGTTCAAGCCTCCATGCTTGCTTCCATTTAAGTTTAAGCGATTGGTCGCCCGCTTGCGCGGCACAACCATCGGGCAATCTGTCCCGCCGCCTCGGTTTTGCCATTGGCCAAGCCCGCTTCGCGCATCGCGTTTCGCCGACCATCGGCGACCAGCAGTTCCATCAGTGTCTTTTTTATCGCTTCGCTGTTGGCTACCGCATCACATCGGTCCTCCAACATGACGGCTGCACCATGGGCGGCGAGCCGCTGCGCGTTGGCGTGCTGATGTCGATCACGATGATACGGATACGGCAGAAGGATGGCGGGCACACCGCAGGCCTCGAGTTCCGCACACAGGCCCGCTCCGGCGCGGGTAATCGCCATATCTGCCGCCGCCCAGACGTTCCCCATATCGTCGCAATAATCCATCACCTTCCACCATCCAACGGCTGATGCCGCAGCTACCCCCCGCACCTTTTCATACTGCGAGGCCCCCGTAAGATGCAATACCTGCCAGGGAGCGGTGGGATTTTGCAGGACCTTAAGCATCTGCGTATCGGTCATGAGGCGGCACCAAGCGTCGTTGATGGTGCCGGCACCGAGGGATGCACCGGTGATAACCAATGTCCGGCGATCCGGTGATAGCCCCAGAGCGGTCAGGGCTTTTTCACGTGACCGGTGAAAAAGAGATGGCCGCAGCGGCACACCCGTCACGACGCATTTCTGCTCACCTGCTGAATCGAGTTCCATCGGCCATTGGGTAAAAATAGCGCTCGCCCGCTTTGCCAGATAACGATTGGCAAGACCCATTTTCGCGTCGGGATTCAGCAATGCCAGCGGAATATGTTGGGCGGAGGCGACATAGCTCGCCGGGGCGGCCGCATAGCCACCCAGTGCAAGCACCGCTGATACGCGGGAATGGGCAAAAAAATTCTCCCAATGGCGACACGATTGCCGCCATGATCTGTAAAAACCGGGCCAGTGTATTGGATTCCTTGGGAATGGTTGAATCCCTTGCGGGATATACGCATCGCCTTTCGCGGCCAAAAGCCGCTGATCGATGGTGCGCGGCGTGGCAGCCCAATGAATACGACAGGAGGGGAGCAATTTCTGCAACTCCTCCGCCACCGCAAGGCCCGGATAGAGGTGCCCGCCGGTTCCACCACCGGCAAAAATGAATGTCACGGTTTCAGTCGATGATTCCTGAGGCATGGATTTATTCGGCAAGCGGCTTACGCCGACGGTGGTTCGCTGCAGGGATGCAAACGGATCGATGCCGGCGGTACGGCTCACGCTGCCCCCCGAACTTTAGCTTTCGACACGTCTTTCTGCGAATGCCGCAACTCGGCCGTCCCCCCCGCCATCGCCCCACCCGCAGTGCGACTGGAGCGTTCAACGTTCATTAAAAGCCCGACGGCTCCGGCGGTAAGAATCCAACCGGTACCACCGGCGGAAATCATGGGCAGCGCGATACCTTTGGTGGGAACGGTCACGGTGACAACCGCCACATTCATCGCCGCCTGAAGGCCGATGGTTGCGGTTGTGCCGAAGGCGATGAGCTTGGTGAAGATGTTTTCCGCCCTATGAACAATCCGCCAGCCCACAATCACGAGGGTGATGTAAAGACTGATGACCATCAGGCATCCCATAAAGCCGAGTTCCTCGGCAATGAGCGAAAAAATAAAGTCGGTGGAATCCTCGGGCAGATACCCCATTTTTTGAACGCCGTTTCCCAATCCCTTACCCCAAAAGCCACCGCTGGAAAATGACAGCAGCGATTGAATGGGGTTGTACCCCGCTCCCTGAGGGTCCATATGCGGGTGGAGAAATATCAGGAATCGCTCTCTGCGATAGGGAACATTCCAGACCGCGAAATAAGCGACAGCCAGCGCGGGCGGAATAAGGATCGCCAGATGCCACCATTTACACCCCGCCATGAGCATCATCATGCCGGCGATGCCCACCATCAGCGCGGCGGTGCCGAAATCTTCCTTCAATATTAAAGCCGTGGTGATCCCGACCACACCGATCAGCGGGACAAACCCTCGCCAGAAACTTCGGATCGTTTCGGCGCAGTGGGCAGCATAGGCGGCAATAAAGACAATCAATACCCATTTGGCCAGTTCGGAGGGTTCAAATCCGACATGGTGAGATCCGACGCGGATCATCAACCACCGTCTGGCCCCGTTGATGGTGGCACCAAAATGTGTCAGCACCAACGCCAGACAGACTATCGAAATGCCCATCAGAATCGTTGCCGGGGATGTCCAGAGCGTTCTGCCCAAAAGACGTCGGTAATCCATCCGCCACAGAACCATCATCAAAATGACCGCCAGCAGGACATGTAAACCCGAAACGTTGAAGAAGAAGTGGAAGAGAAAATCCCGCGGCATGGCCGCAATGCGAGCTTGGGCGCTCTGCACCATCAGCAATCCGATCCCAAGGAGCGTCAAGGTGACAATGAGCAGGACACGGTCCAACTCCAACGACACCGGACTCAGCGTGAACTGCAAACCCCGAGCAATTTTTCCGGCCACACCGCCCGCCGATTTATTTTCATTTCGACCGGGCCAGCGTGTAAGCGTGGGCCAGCGTATTGAAGGTTTACTTGCGGACATGTCATACCCATCCAGTTAAACATCTCAATAATGTCGGTACAGGTGTGAACTGCACCATCCATGTGCTCAAGGACGCGGACCATCCATAGTCGCGTAAAATACCATCCGCACAAAAACGATGCGAACGGCAGAGAGTAAGTATAAGACATCGGCTCTCTGACCGATAACGCAAACACAGTATACGTATTTTCGTCCAATCCGGCCCAAATTAAGCACAAATTTTTATCGCAGCTTCACCAATGCCAAAGCCCCGGCCGCAAAGAGGGCGGAGAGTAGCCAAAACCGCACCACCACCTGCGGTTCGCTCCAACCCGCCATATGAAAATGATGATGGATGGGCGCGCAGCGAAAAAGCCTCTTGCCTCGGGTTGCCTTGAAGACTGACACCTGCAGCACCACACTCATCAATTCAATGACGAAAATACCGCCGACCAGAAAGAGCATCGGTTCCTGCCGAATCACCACCGCCACATACCCAATGACGCCCCCCAGCGGCAGCGACCCCGTATCCCCCATGAAAACAGACGCGGGATTACAGTTGTACCAGAGAAAGCCCAGGCACGAGCCGGTCATCGCACCGCAGATCACCGCAAGTTCTCCGGAATGCCGAATGTGATTGAAGTCGAGCGTGGCGGCCCAGCGTGCATCGCCGGTCACATAGGCGAGCACCATGAAGCCGAAGGCAACGATGGCCATGCAGCCGCTGGCCAGCCCGTCCATGCCGTCGGTAAAATTAACGGCATTGCTGGTGCCGGCAATCACACAGATGGTGAGAATGGCGAAGAGCCATGCGGGCAGAACGATATCCCGGGGCAGAAAGGGCCAGTTTAAGTAGTGGGCCTGATGATAATTGCCATGATGGTAAATGAAGAAGGCCAGAATCATCCCCAGGCCGATCTGAAAGAGAAGTTTTTCCCACCAGAAAAAGCCGTCGCGCGATCCCGGAGTGCGGCGTTTGGCCGTCAATTTAAGCCAATCATCCACAGCCCCCACCCCGCCAAGGTAGATGAGACAGACCAAACCCATGCGGACGTAGAAGTTGTCCAGCCGGGCAAACAGGAGCGTGGAGATGATGATGCTGCCGATGATGAGCACCCCCCCCATCGTAGGAGTGTCCGCCTTATTCGCGGTCATCGCGTTGAGGGTTTCATTGTTGAATTCCGGCTGATCACCCAATTTCTGCTTTTTTAGCCAGCGGATGACCGGCTTGCCTGCAAAGAGGACGATTAAAAAACCGGACATGACGGAAAGCGCGGATCGAAATATCACCACATCGAGCGCCGACCCGGCACCGATGACATGATGCGCTTCCAGCAGTTTATATAACCAGTAAAGCATGAACGCTGACCTCCCTGTCAGGCGCAGTCAACTTTAGGCGTCAACTTACCAACCGACAATCCCTTGAGCAGATTTTCCAGATGCATGGCCCGCGAGCCCTTCAACAATATGGCATCCCCGGTGCGAAGCCAAAGGTTTTGATTTTCCAACGCGCGATCGATATCCGGGAAGTGAAAGCTCGATATGCCCCGCTTTTCAGCCGAGATGGCCGCCCAACTTGCCAGCGATCCAATGGTAACCAGCGCGGAAAGATTTAATTCCGCGGCCAATTCCCCCATCCGAATGTGATGCTCGGCGGCACTCGGACCGAGTTCCAGCATATCGCCAAGCACCGCCACCTTGCGGGGTGAGCGGCGGTTGACAACGGGAAGCACCAGCTCGGCAAAGGTTCGCAGGGAAACCTCGGTGCTGGATGGATTGGCATTGTAGGCATCGTTGAGAATCCAATGTGAACCGAGCGTCTGGGGTTCAAGCCGCATCGGGCTCGGTTTAACCTGCGACAATCCGGACTGTATTTCGGCTTCCGAAAGCCCCATACGCCGGGCGACGCCAATGGCGAGGGCCGCGTTGACGGCGTTATGCCGCCCCAGCAGCGGCAGATGAAATTGCGAGCGGTTATTAAGAGAAAATGAAACTCCCGTCATATCCTGAAGGATATCGTTGATCTCGATGTCGGCGCCATCCCCGGGCAGACCGACGGTGACCCGCGGAATTTTAGTCAACCGCAGAGCTTCGATCAGTTCCGGTGAGGATTTATTCAAAAATATCATGCCATCGTTATTGGCAAAATTCGCCAGCGACGCCTCTTCAACCGCCACCGACCGCAGATCACGGAGTCCTTCAAGATGCTCGTAGCCGACACCGGTAATAACGGCCATATCCGGCTGGGCGATAAGGCCAAGGGCTCCGACTTCTCCCGGAGCGTTGGTGCCGATTTCAAGGACCACATAATCATGCCGGGGCTCGACGGAGAGCAGCGTCAGTGGCAGACCGATGTTGTTATTAAAACTTCTGGGACTTGCCACACCGTTGAATTTCTGCGCCAGCAGGGTATGGATGATTTGTTTGGTGGTGGTTTTGCCATTGGAACCTCCCACGGCAATCACCTTGCTTCGCAGATCACGGCGATAGTTGGCCGCCAAACGGCCCAGCGCACGAACCGATTGGTCGGTCTGCATGATGGTGGCGGATGTGCCACGGAGCTGGGCAAGCGTATCCGGATCAATCGGCTCATCGACGAGAGCACCCGATGCGCCGGCGGAAATCGCCTGCATTACAAATTGATTGCCGTTGAATTTCTCCCCCTGAATGGCGATAAACAGATCGCCCTCGCGAATTTCGCGGCTGTCGGTGGAAACCCCGCCACGGAATTCCCGCTCGCCGCGCAGAACCCACCGCGAGAGTGTCACCCGTCGGATATGATCAAACGAACATGCTTTCACTTTTTGCCTCGAAACTCACCCCGACACCACCGCTCCCGCGGCATCTATCACTTTACCGCGGCACTGAATTTGTTCCGCAAGGCCTCGACGGCACATTGCGCATCATCAAAATCACGCCGCTCGTTGCCGACGATCTGATAATTTTCATGCCCTTTACCGGCGATTAAGATCGTATCATCCGGTTCGGCCATTTCAACTGCCGCTTCAATGGCCGCTCTGCGATCCGGAATGGTGTCCGTCGCATCACGGCCGCGTGACGAAAGCCCCCGAAGAATGTCATCGATGATCGAAATGGGATTTTCGCTTCGCGGATTATCGCTGGTGATGATCACCCGATCCGCCAATTTCTCGGCAACAGCCCCCATCAACGGGCGTTTGGTGCGGTCCCGATCTCCTCCACAGCCGAAAACACAGATCAGCCGACCACGGGTCAATGGCCGCAGAGCCGTGAGAACATTTTCCAGTGCGTCGTGCGTGTGGGCATAATCGACAAACACGGCAAAGGGTAGATTCCCGCCGTCCATACCGGGCAGTCCAACCCGTTGAAGCCGACCGGGTGCCGCCGGAGCCAGAGAAATGGCGGACGCAAGTTGATCCATTGGGAAGCCGGCGGCGATCCCGCCTGACATAGCGCAGAGAATATTTTGTGCATTGTGCAGGCCGACCATCGGGCTGCTGACAAGTTGCGACTCACCGCCGCGCAAGGAAACCTTCAATTGCATGCCGGCGCTGTCCATTTTCAATACCTCGGCATGCAGGTCGGCTTGATGCTTGAGACCGTATGTGAAAACGCGGGCCCTGCTGCCCTGCACCATGACGGGTGTGTAAGCATCATCGGCATTTACAACAGCCCACGCGTCCGGTTGCAATCCGGTAAACAGCTTGGCCTTGGCCGCTGCATAGCGTTCCATCGTGCCGTGATAATCAAGATGATCACCGGTCAGATTGGAAAACATGGCCACGCTTACATTCACACCCGCAAGCCGATCCTGATCCAGCGCGTGACTGCTGGCCTCCATGGCCACGGCGGCCAAGCCATTGTCGCGCATCGCGGCCAGCAGGCGGGCGAGTTCCACAGCGCCGGGGGTGGTCATGGGGCTGGGGGTTTTGGTCCGGCCGTCATCAATTTCAACCGTCCCGATCAGGCCGCAGCGCATGTTGAGAGAATTAAAAATGCTGCGTGTGAGATACGCGATCGTGGTCTTGCCGTTGGTACCGGTCACCGCCATCACGCGCAGCGTTCGCGTCGGGTCATTCCAGAAGCGGTGAGCGATGCTGCCAACGGTTTTCGGCAGATCATCAACGCGAATGCACACAACACCGACATCTTTCAGCGGAGTATCCGATACGATCGCCACCGCCCCGCGCTGCACAGCCTGCGGAATAAAGTCGCGGCCGCTGAGCTTGGTTCCCGATCTGGCAATAAAAATATTTCCGGGTGATACCCGGCGAGAATCATCCTCAACGCCGGTAATCTCAATATCCGGCAGAACCACCACCCGATTCTCGGACGGCCCGACCCAAGCCGATGCTGCGACATCGCCCTGAAATAATTCCCTCAGACCAATCGGCATGCACACATCCTTCACTTTCCGCCGCCGGGTACTCAGTGACTCAGGCCCTTCATCTTCTTGAGTTCGCTTTCGCGACCCCACCATGGATCGGTCTTCGGCCCCTGATCCGGTGGAACCTGCAGATAACGCAGAGCAGCGGTGATCATTTTCGAGGCCGCCGGGCCGGCCACCGTACCGCCGTAATGCCCCAGTGCCGGGTCGGGTCGATTCACCGCAACCACGCAGATCAGGCGGGGGTCCGGAGCCGGGCCGCCGCATATGAAAGTCGCATTGTATTCGTGGTGATGGTAACCATCGCCACCGGCCACAGCGAGATTCGCCGTACCGGTTTTGCCATAAAGCTGGTAGTAGGGAGAGATGGCGTATTGCCCGGTACCCTGGATCATCACCTGCTCCATGGCACCGATGAGTTCATGACAGATATGGCGCGGCAATATTTTTTTCATGGGCTGCGGCCCGGCAATCTGCGGCCAGGTTTCGATATGCCCCGGCTTTACCTCAACCGCTTTGACAATCTGCGGCGTGGGGAGGTATCCGCCGTTGGCAAAAACACAAAATGCACGGGCCAGTTGCAGCGGCGTGACGGCGATACCGTAACCGAATGACGCGGACGTAAGCGTGTTTTTTGTCCATTCTGAAAGCGGGCGCACTATGCCGGGGGATTCTCCCGGCAGAATACAGCCGGTGAAATGGCCGAAGCCGAATGAGTTGATTCCGGAATAGAGCATCGGGCGCCCCATCTTCCAGCCGATCTGCGTCATACCGATGTTACTGGAATAGACCAATATCTTTTCGACCGTCAGGTAACCCCATCCGCCGACATCCTTGATCACCCGGCCGGTCGGATCGACGTAGTAACCGTGATGGCAGTTAAACACGTCCTTGAGATTCACCACGTGATGCAGAAAGGCGCATCCGAGATTGAAGGGCTTAAATACCGAACCGGGTTCATATGGATCGGTCACCGCCCGGTTACGCCAGAACTGCGGAGGCGTCTTGATATAGTCGTTCGGATTAAGTTCCGGATAATTCGCCATGGCCAGAATATCCCCGTTGAAGGGATCCATGATGATCGCCACACCGCTGTGCGCCTTGAAATGGCGGCAGGCATTGTCGAGATTCTTCTGGGCCGCATCCTGAATAACTGTATTAAGTGTCAGCCACACGCGCATACCGTCACTGGGCGGCCGGTAGCCATGGCGTTTGATCCACAAGGCCCGCTGGGCCGCATCTTTTACATACACCAGTCGCCCGTCCCGGCCTACCAAGAGCGAATTAAGCTGTGATTCAAGCCCCTGAAGCCCGCGATTGGAATTGGCAAAGCCGATCACCTGCCCGGCAAAATCGCCGAGGGGGTAGACGCGTTTGGTGGTACGGATAAATCCAATGCCGCCAAGGGCGTGATAGTTTTCCATTTCCCGGGCCGTATTTCCGCGCCGCATGGCCAAACGCGATACATGTATCAGATGATCCTTGATTTTTTCATAGCGATCATAGAATCGGCGGGACGCCATCCGTTTGAGCCAGACAAAGCGGCACAGCCCTCCCGCCGGGTAATACAGTCGGGAATGCAACCATGCCAGAAAATTATGCGGATTTTCATCGAGCAACTCACCCATGGCACGCGCCATGATCCGCTGCGATTTTTTCAGTTCGGCCCCGCTCAGGGCGTTGAGGTCCCCTTTGGGATCAAAAATATAACCCGGATCGGCAAACAGGTTGTACATCCGGACGCTGCCTGCCAACAGCGTCGAATCCGCCGTATAAATCGACGCCCGCCGGGCCATGACGCTCACAGCAACCTGATGCTGGCTCTTGAGCGCCACAATGTCGCCGCGCGTCACATGCGTTTGAAGCCACGCCACACGCCCTACCAACCCGAGCAGAATCAATAATGTGCCCGCAAGCACCACCCCGGCAACCCAGTCGGCCTGTTTAAGCCGGGACGGCCGCGGAATCGAATTTGAAATCGGATCAGACATCTTCAATTCTCCGCATCATTGGCCCGCTCCCCCCTGAGTGGCTGCAGGTAGCGGTTGCGGCACAACCACTCCTTCGGTGGCACCGGCGGCTGTCGGCTGGGTGGCGGCAGCCTGCGTCGTCGCGGCATTCAGCGCTTTGAGTTCCCTGCTTAAGGCTTCCGGATTGGCGTGCCGGGCGATTAATATCTGCTGATCCCACAGTTTATGCGTCTGCTGCTGGATATGATGGGTTAATTCCGCGCAGGTGCTCGTGACATCCAGTCGCCGGCTGCGAATCGAAAACAGCACCGCCGCCATCAGCATGAACGCTACGAGACAAACAATAATCTTAGCCATGCGCACCGACCATCCATGCACGAGGAACGCCGCGTCCCATGCAGCGCCTGAGTCATTCTAACCTGGCGACATTTTACCATATCTGCCGACAATTACAGCGCTGGGGGTGAATTTTGTCATTCATCGGGCATGGCAACTTTCCGGGTACCTCCGGGACGGTGGATGTCCCCACCCGCCGGATGCGACCATCGCAAATGCGAGCCGGTGGATTAATTCCACCGGCACCACCGCCCGCCCGGATTGATTGCCACGCCCGACTTAATCGGCTCTTAATGATTCCGGTTGAAAAAATGAAAATCATCCTTAAGATTCCTTCTATAATCCGGTGGGAGCTGTTGAATATCCCGCTGCGGGGTAAAAAGTTGAAGTACTCGGGTTAAGCTGCCGCGATCATATCGCCATAGTTTCAATAGACATGGCCCAATATCCCGATGTACCAAAGAATGGAACATGCAGCGCGAGGGCAAGAATCAGCATTTGAGAGATTCTACATTTGAACAATTTTGCTGACGGCATTTTTTTGCAGGGACAGTGTAAGAAATCAGACTCAAGCCCGACTATGGGAGCAGTTGCTTTGTTACTGAAGTACTTTTTGGAGATTATCGATGAAAATCAACGTTATCACCGCGATTGCTGCTGCGACATTCGCCACCGGCGTTCACTTTGCCACTGCAACCAATTATAATTTTAACACAACCACCGGAAGTCTGACCGTCACTGGCGGTACGGCAACAGGCGGCACGCTGATTTCCCAAACCACTTCGCAGGGAGAAGTTTTTTCCTTTGGTGGAAATGTCATATTCAACACGGGTGATACCATCAGCGTAGTCGGGTCACGACCACTGATCATCGATTCTTACAATGATCTGACTCTCGGCACAAACGTCACGATTGATGTTTCTGCCAATGGCCGGCTGGCGGGGCCTGGCGGCGGCGATGGCGGTTATGGCAGTGCTGGTGGTTACGGGGGAGCCGGTGGCTTGCCGCCTACGGGGGCCAATGCCAACAACGGCGGTGCGGGCGGTGGTGGTGGCGGTTCTATTCAAGGTGGGGGCAACGGCGCGCCCGGCGGTGCTGGGGCGGCGTATGCCGGGTCTCCCGGTACGGCGGGAGCCACTGGGAGTACTGGTGGAACGGGTGGCATCAGTTTTGGATCGCCAATTAATGGAGCTGCGGGCGGTACCGGCGGTTCAAACTTGGGCCAAGGTGGTGCGGTCGGGCTTAGCGGGAACCCCGGATCAGG
This sequence comes from Planctomycetota bacterium, assembly GCA_021827645.1. Classification (GTDB taxonomy): domain Bacteria; phylum Planctomycetota; class Phycisphaerae; order WQYP01; family WQYP01; genus JAJZGD01. The sequence goes on along the minus strand of JAKAVA010000037.1, from coordinate 5,161 downwards.
CGGATCAGGTGGGGCTTCAAATCTCAACATCTATAGCGGCAGTTACGGCGGCGGCGGAGGCGGAGGCAAGCCCGGCTACGCAGGCATCTTTGGCGCTAACGGTGCGGCTGGCATTAATGGCAGCAATATCGCTTTACCCAGCGGACTTACGGGCGGTGCTGGCGGTGGCGGAGGTGGCGGTGGTCAAGGCGGCGGAGGTGGCGGAACGGGTGGAGTAGGGGGCGGTGCGGGCGGCGGAGGTGGCGGCGGTGGCTCTCTGTTTGGCGGCGGCGGCAGAGGCGGAAACGGTGGTGCTGGCGGTCTTGGAGGTGCTGGCGGCAATGGCGGCAATGGCGGGAGCGGTGGCGACGGTGGAGGCGGAGGCGGTGCCGTCGAGCTCTTTGCCCTCGGTCAGCTTACTGTTAACGGGTCTATCTTGGCAGACGGCGCCGCCGGGCAGAGCGGCACTGCAGGTACCATCGGTGGGACTGGCTCGTCAGGCGGCACAGGGGTAACCGGTCAGCCTGGCGGAAGTCCCGCTTCGGCCAGCCAATCGGGATATGGTGGTAACGGCGGAACCGGTGGAGACGGTGGCACGGGTGGCAATGGCGGCAATGGTGGAGCTGGCGGAAAAGGCGGTGCGGGAGCCGGCGGCACCATCGAATTGATAGGTTCAGCGGTTAACGCACAATACGGTTCCTATCTCACAGTCGGCGGCACTTTCCTCAACAGCGGCAGTAATATCAACGACCTTTCCGAGACCAATGGACGATTTATCGTAGAAACCAACAGCCAGATCACCCCGATCCCCTCAGTCGTTGGCGCGCAGCCGCTTTACTTTGGTAACGGCCCCGAGGGAGTCAATCCATACATACAGGGGCCTTCCTCCACGCTTACACCCAATATTCCAGACCTGGTTGGTGGCGCGGCGGCACCTTACGGCATTCTGGCTAATCTTCAGGCCACCTCGCCGACATTGGCCAACCTTGCGAAAAACGGTCCAGCCAACGCTTTGGCGGCCGTCTTGCTGGGCAGCAGCGGATTACCCGGCTATTCCGAAGTATACCCGGGGTACCAGTGGGTCTTCGTGGTAAACTTAAAGGCAACACCCATAACCGGGCTGCGCGTTGGCCTGAGTTCAAGCTCTCCCACCTTCGCCGCATCGCTGATGCAGCAATCGCTTTCGATAAACAACGGCAGCTTTGCGCTGACAACGAACACCGATATCGCACTGCCCGGTAACGATGTTTATGCGTTTCTGGCACCGACGGCCTTGATTGACTCCGGTACGTTTTATGCCACTGCAAGCGGGGCGCTCCCACTGACCCTGACTTCCGATTACGGACTGGTTACCCCGGGATTCCTGCCGGTTGGTTATCTCCAATCTACTGTCGCGACGCCGGAGCCTGCCGAGTGGACAATTGCACTGACCGCACTGGTCGGCATATCGCTGGTCATTCGCCCGCGACGAAGAAACTTAGCGACCAGATAAGTTAGTTGCGCGTTGGGCATTGCGTGGCAAAATCGGAAACAGTTGCCTATTAAATAAGGGTGTGGGCTACTTTCAAATATTGCGGACGGATGCAATCAGGCGGAACTTCACTGCCTCGCCCCGGTGCGTTATGATCGTGGCATCGGTTCCATTTTGAGGCTGGGTTATGGTCGCATGTGCTGGCCCGCGGCCTCGGCAACAATTACCTCTGCGTTCCCCTGCGTCCCCTGCGGTTTAATCGGTTTCTCCCCCCCCTTTTCACTGCGGTTGGCGCGTATGCATTACGGTTGCAACCGGTGGAATAAATCCACCGGCTCGCGTTTGCGATGGTCGTGAATCACGCGGTCTGCCGGCGCAGTCGGCCCGCCGGCCCTTGTCTCACACCAAGGCGCGAAGAACCCCACGACGATTTAATAAAATAAACAGGGACAGCCGTCCAATCCAGGCTTATGGGTTTGTTCCGGGCTTGGACGCCGTTGGCGACACGACGAAGATTTTAGACATTGCCAGAGTCGGCGAATACGTGGTCGATACAGGCAGAGTCACCGCCGACGTCGGCCAATCGTTCGCCACCGGTGAGGAATGGTATAATCTTCTCGCTGAACGCTACGGCGCGGAAAACGTGGCATGGGAATCACGCGCCGCAGAGGGCCCACTGGCCGGCACGGCATTGGCTCGGCAATTAGGCCAGGAAGGTGAAGCCGCCGTGGGCATTGCCGGCCCCAAGGTGGGGTATACGATGCCCTCGGGCATCACGCGGTTCCCGGACGATTTTGATCCAGAAACAAATGTTTTGACCGAGGTGAAGAACGTTAAGTCACTGAGCTTTACGCAGCAACTGAGAGATTATGCCGCCTACGCCCAGCAGAATGGCCTGACCTTCAATCTTTACGTGCGGCCATCAACGCAAATGTCGGGGCCATTGAGGGCGGCGATTGCGAACGAAGAGATATTTGTTTACGACATTCCGGGGGCAAACTGATGGCGGAAAAAAGGAAAAATGAAACAGCGGCAGAACTGATGGCTCGGCTTCGAGCCGACCCCGAATGGGTGCGGCGACATGAAGAGCGAGAGGCGGCGCACAAGGCGAGGACGGAGCAGATTCGCAGGGAGATGGCCCCGGAGGTTACGGGCTTGATGGCCGATATCGCGGCTGCCGGCGTGCGATTTTATCCGACCAAATTGGATATGTGGCAATCGGGCGGTACGATTACCGGCCCAGAACCGATACCCGTGCGATCCATCAGCAAGCTGATAAACACGCTGGACAATTATCCGGTGGCGATTCCGATCATGGTCAAGCACTTGCGGAACGCCAAGCATCCCATTATCGCTGAAATTCTCGCCCGGGCGTTAACCGTGAAAGAGGCGTGCGGTACGGAAGCACCACGAGTGATCTTGGAAAAACTCCAGCGTCGGGACTTCTTGGTAAGTACGCCGACGGTACAGCCGCACCAGAATCACGCCGCTTGGGCCTTGGCCAATGCGTTGGTGGTGGTGGGTGATGCCAGTATGGTGGAGGAGATTAAATCGCTGATCGCTGACCCACGTTACGCCGACGCAAAGGTGCGGTTACAAGATGCCTTGAGGCATTGCGAACGGCTTGCTAAACGTAAATCCGGCAGCAGGGGCGCTAGCAGGTAACGACATCTGGCCTCAGCCGCCCGGCCCATGTCTCACGGCGAATACCCAAGACGGTCGCCTATTTTTCAAATGCAGTGGGTCGCCGCCGGGCGCAGTGGCCCGTGAGTCATCTGCATCAGGTAGACAGATGACTGCCCCGGGGTTCGCCGTTCGGTTTTCGCCCGTTTCATGGGTATTGCGAGAGCTTGGCAGTGCGTTGGATTCTTGGGGGGCGAGCGAAGCATCAAACGGTTCGGTAGCCTTGGGCACAGCCGGGTTTTTCCTCGGGGGCCTTTCGGATGCGCTGGCGAGCGTGACGAACCCGATCGGTTCGTTATGGAACCTTGGTGAGGCGTCGTATACTGTTGCACAGCGTGACGGAGATGTCGCCGGTGTCGCTTACGGCCTCGGCTCGCTGATCGGTGCGACGCAGGCTACGGAGGCCGTCGAAGGGGAGAATTTCCTCACCGGCCAGGCGTTGACCGGCTTGGATCGCTGGGGCGTGGCGTTCCAAAGCATCAGCGCGGCCAGTGGCGTTGCGGCGGTTGGTGTAAGCATCGCGGGCATCGACAGCCCGCTGGATTTCAGTGGATGGTTCAGGAGGACCGCGGAAGAGAGTGAAGCGCTAATTCCACGAACCTTCGCGCGAGTGGTTCCCGGAAATATTAGTCCGACGACTCTCGGAGTAACCGATCAAGTGTTCGTGACTGACGCCGCATCGCTACGCGGGCTGAATGCAGGACAAATCGCAGCGAAACTCGAAATTCCTGCTGCCGCGTCATTCAAGGTTATCGAATTTGCTTCCGAAGGCGTAAACGGATTTGCCGTTCCGATCAGAAACGCGAGCCCCGGTTTTGTGGGTAACGGCTTTACATCAGGTGGGCTGCCCGAGTTCGTGGTGCCAAACGGGCCGATACCCTCTGGCTCCGCCATCAGGAGTGTGCGATGAAGCCATTAGGGAAAGCGGAGGTCCGCCTTGAGGGCCAATGGATAAGAACCTTCGGCAAGGTGGTTGCTGACGATGTGGCGGCCAGGATTGATGAGTTGGTGTCATCTCAACTGACAAAGGTTACCGCCTCTAAAGATGGTTGGGATGTACTGTACGTTGACAGGCAGGATGGGAGGATGTGGGAGTTGACCTATCCGCACAAGGAGTGGCACGGAGGCGGCCCCCCAGTGTTAACCTGTGTAACTAAGGACTATGTACGCAGCAAATATGGGCTATGAGAAATGCCAGCACGATGGAAAGTCGGCTGCGTCGAGCACCCAAAGGCGGCGGACGGCAAGATAAAAGACTTGGCATCGCGATTTTTGTATCCGCTTGTTCTACCGTTACTTCGATGGCATCCCATCATTTTTTCGAGATGCCATTGGTTGCCGTCCCGACGCATCGGGATTGCGCATTGACGCACAATCGGCTGGTGGTGAGGCCCTCCTTTTTAGCCGCCCGTTGGTCTGGAATTCCATTGCCGGGTTGGTTCCGCTCCATCGCTGCGGGGGCGACTTGCCCCGCTCTCCCCTTGGTGGCGGGTGCATGCAGCGTGTTAGAAACTCTACTGACCATGCCGGCATTGCAACACATGTGTGAGCGATCAAATAGCGACGAGAATCCAGAAAGCCTTGATTTTATTGGTTTGAGGCAATGAGAGATAAGAAGCCAGGCCTGGGCCATCGAAGTTTGGCGGCGTTCTTGCCTGAAGCTATAATCATGGCATGAAATTTTTGACAGTATTGGATCGAGATGAAGACGGCGTGTGGATAGTGGAGTGTCCTTCCATCCCCGGTTGCATCAGCCAAGGCTCCACACGTGATGAGGCCGTTGCCAATATTCGCGAGGCAATCACCGCCTGTCTGGAGGTTCGCGCCGAACGCGGCATGCCCCTAACGATTGAGACGCGACAGGTTGAGGTTGCCGTCTGATGGCAACCCTTCCGGTGCTAAGGGCCAGTGTAAAATCAACTCCGTGTTTTTACGGTCCGCTGGCGGAGTTCGTGGTGCGTGGCCGAATGACGTAACTCCATTTCGGACATATGGGGAGGCGTTGAAGGTTCAACGATTTGATCTCAG
>JAKAVA010000022.1 GCA_021827645.1 Planctomycetota bacterium | reverse complement strand
GCCTTTGCCAAGGCACCTGCGCCAAAGGCACATGCGGAATTTTTAACTGGGCCTTGGCCTTGGCGTTTGCCGGCGTGGCGAGCACAGGAGAGGAAAAGATACCGATGAGGCTGAGAACTGCGACGATCATCAGGGTAGCCACTGCGGAGGGGGCCCAGCGGAGCCGCCCGGCGGGCAGAGCCGGGAATCGCCAAGGCAACCGCATCGGGCGTCGCCCTGACCGTCGCAGGATTCGCAAGCTGTGCTGAGTGTCGCCCACGGACAACCTCACAACATGGCGGGCTCCGTTGCCGCCTGACACCCGTCGCTCATGGCATCAACGCCAATGGTCAAGCTAACGCTCAATGGCCGAGCCAACGCGGTAGAGAGTCCGAACTGTTAAACACACCCCATGACGGCACCCAGAACATGCGGAACCGTCACTATTATGGGAGTATATCAACGCCGCAGATGAACACACAAGCGAAAAATTGAAAAAAACCGACAATGCCAATTCTTAGCGCAACATTAACTCCCGCCGCCGCCGTGGAGGGTGGACGGCGACAAGCGATTTACACGCCGCACACCCGGTGGTGCGAGGCAAGCGCGGAACGGCCGATGGGCAGGAGGTCCTTCGCGGAGGCGATGGCCCGTGGCGGATTTGAAGCGGACCGGAGGCACGAGGGCCGGGGTTGGGGCGGTGTCGAGGTGAGGCCGGAGTTTTCGTCCAATTTGGCGTAGCGCCGTGACGCATGTGACGCAACGTGACGCGATTTTCCCTATGAACAAATAGATTGATTTTCATATAGCGCGATACGGTAAATCGCGACACGAAGCGACACGCGTCACAAAACCCGCATTATTTTGCAAATAACGCCATTTTTGTGGACGCACCTGCGACTGCCATTTTGGCAATATGTGGGTTCCGGCGGGCCGGCAAGCCCAGCAGGCGGGCCCGAGAGGTGAGAGTTGCGCGGGTGAACAAGAGAGCGAGCATGGACCGTGCGAGGTACGACGGTAAGTGCTTTTGTTGCTTAACAGCCATCAGCCCCGGACCTGTCGGGGGTATATCGGTATCCGATGTGCTTGCGGCATCACTCAGACGGGGTGCTTGGCATCATATTCGGCGGCGTCCATCAGGCCCGACAGATCAGCCGCCGCCGGCTTTATTTTCACCAGCCAGCCCGCTTCGTACGGGTCGGTATTCAAAAGGGCCGGGTCATTGGCCACTGCGGTGTTTACCGCGGTAATGGTGCCAGCCACCGGCAGATAGAGCTCACTGGTGGCTTTGACCGACTCGACCTCTCCAAATACATCTCCCGCACCAAATGTTTTGCCAACAGCAGGCAGTGCGGCGTAGGTGACATCCGAGAGGGCGTTGACCGCAAACTGCGTCACGCCGACGATCAGCTGATCGCCGTCCGTCTTAATCCATTCATGGCTTTCCGTGTAGCGACGATCCGATGGGCTGGGCATAGATATCCTTCAGCAAAAATCAAAGCGGAAATCCTACCGCCGATAGAATGGTAACGCCACTACTCTCGCTGGTGTATCGGTTCCGCGAATATCCACCAACACCTGCGTGCCGACGGTAACATACTCCGGTTGAACATACCCCATGGCAATGACTTTTTGCAGCGTGGGGCTCAAAGTACCGCTGGTAATTTCCCCAATCTCTACGCCGTTGATGTTTTTTATTTTCGTACCTTGGCGTGCGATACGCTGGCCGGAGATTTCCAAGCCGAGACGGAGGCGTTCCGGCACCCGAAGACGAATGCGTTCGATAGCCTCGCTGCCGACGAAGAATTTGTCCCGCGCGACGGCCCAATCCAGCCCGGCGGATATGGGGTCAATCGACTCAGTGAGTTCGTGGCCGTAGAGCGGCATCCCCGCTTCCAGGCGCAGGGTATCGCGAGCACCGAGGCCGGCGGGTTTCAGGCCGTCGGGTTTTTCGTCGCCTGATTTGGCGAGAAAGTTAACTGCCATCTGGGCAACATTTTTGCCACAGATGATCTCCACCCCATCTTCACCGGTGTAGCCGCTGCGAAAGACGGTGAATGACGCAATCAGATAATTCTGCACCTGAAAATGGTAGCGTTTAATGGCGGACGGGGGTTCGGGTAAAACCCCATCCAGATATTCAATCGCTTTGGGCCCCTGAACCGACACCATCGCGGTTGAAAATGTCTCATCCTCAATCCGGGCATCAAATGGCGCGGCATGCTGCTGCAACCATTGGATCACCTTTTCCCGATTGGACGCATTGCACACGATCAGCCAGTGGCGTTCAAATCGGGATACGATGATGTCGTCCAAAACGCCGCCCTGCTCGTTGCAAAGCAGGGAATATCCGGAGCGGCCCGGATTAAAATGGGCGATCTTGCGTGTGCAGAGATGTTCCAGGAGATCTTGCGCCCCCTTTCCCGTGATCTTGAGGCGTCCCATGTGGCTGACATCAAATATGGACATGGCTCGCCGGGTGTGGTTATGTTCGGCGACGATTCCAGCGGTGTAATGCAGGGGCATTTCCCAGCCCGCAAAATCGACCATTTTGGCGCCGTGTTGCCGGTGGTAGTCCGCAAAACAAGTTTTAAGTAACGTCTGGCTGGTTTCAATCACTGTCTGATTCCTGTAAAAATGCCGACCCGGAAAAATCCATCAACGCCCGCAAGGCGCCGACCCCGGTGCCGAAACTTGGCCATACCATCCCGCCACTTCACCTCCGGCTTGAAACCGGAGGGCATTGCGAAGGGGCGTGGGCGACTCTACAATCCGAAGTCGCTGTTATAGAGTTTATGATAGAGGCAAAAAAATGAAACTGCAGAATAAAGTCGCGATTATCACCGGATCGGCCTCCGGCATCGGCCAAGGCATTGCGCTGCGATTTGCAAGCGAAGGAGCTGCGGTCGTAGTGGATTATGTGGGTAAACCCGGCACAGCGGACCAGACCCTTAACCTGATCAAGCAGGCGGGAGGCCGGGCCATTGCGGTGGAATCCGATATTTCCAATCCGACGCAGGTGCAGGCGCTGATTGATACAACGGTGAAGACCTTCGGCAAGCTGGACATTTTTGTCAACAACGCGGGCATTGAATTCAAACATCCCTTTACCGAATTTCCGGTGGAACAATTTCAGAAAATTATTGCGGTGAATCTGATCGGCCCGTTCTTATGCTGTCAGGCGGCCGCGAAGCAGATGATCAAACAGGGGGGCGGCGGGCGGTTGATTAATATTTCTTCGATACACGAAGACATTCCGATGCCCACCAATGCGCCCTACTGCGCCACCAAGGGAGGCCTGCGTATGCTGACGCGTACCATCGCGGTGGAACTTGCCCCGCATCAGATCACCGTCAACAACATCGGTCCCGGCGCCATCTACACCCCCATCGATGCGGATGTGGAAGCCAATCCCGAATTGGAAAAGGCGCTGATGGCCGAAATACCGCTGGGCCGATGGGGCAAGCCTCAGGATGTAGCGGCGGTGGCGGCGTTCCTTGCCAGCGATGAAGGCGCTTACTGTACCGGCGCCACCTTCTTTGTCGATGGCGGCATGATGCGCCAGGCCGGCAGCTTATAACACTCGAGAGAAGCTCGCAGCCGAGGGCGGCGCCACGCTGCGTATCCGTGCCACGGCTCCCTGCGCGATCCCGCCTGCGATTCCGCTTTGCGTCAATGAGTGCCGGCCCGCGGCCAGATGCGCGTCTCCACCAGATAATGATCGGTCGGATATTCGCCGGTGGGTGAATGATCGCGAAGAATTTTCGCCGGCGAGTAACGCAGATTTTTACTGACAAAAATCAGATCGGTTGGCAATTTAATCACCGGGCGGCCGATGAACTGCTGCCAGGTTCCCCAGAGCACCCCCTTGGGCCGGGCTGCGTAATCAAAGGTATCGCGCAGGCGGCCGTGCCGACTTCCCTTGTATTTGACACCGATGAGAGGGTCGTAGACGGGCGGATCGGTTTTGGGATGGTTAATATCTCCCATGACGATGGCGGCGGCGGTTGGATATTTCCGCCAGACCTGCCGCAGGTATTGCTGTAATTTCACGGCACTTTTGGCCGCGTTCGCATTGCCATGCCGAAGCTGGGTATCTACGACGATCAAGGGTGGGAAGATGCCGGCGCGATCATGAAAAATGGCCAGCGTGTAATAGGCATTTTCGGTCGGATTGGGCTGAAGATGGTGCGGCCGAAGGAGGCCGTGCTGCTGATCAATCAATTTCAGGCGATGCCGGTTGTAGAGGATGTCGTTGACACTGGTGAGGCCGATACCGACGGGCAGCAGGTTGTGGCTTCCGACGCCGTAGGCCGGCACGTGGGCATAGCCGGTCATATTGGCCGCCAGGTAGGCCGTCTGAGGCGCGGAAGATTCCTGCGTTCCGATGATGTCGGCATGATGTTTAAGCAGGATTTTGACCAGCAGGGCGCGGCGTTTGCTCCAGCGGAATGGACGCGGATTGAGTGCAGCAAAACTCACATTAACCGTCATAATTTTCAAATATCGATGTGCGGGCTTTATCGCCCGACCGCCATGGGCATGGGCGGGAAATTTCGGCGACGGCGACAGGAGCAACCAGACGATGGCGCCGAGAATGATCAGGATGGTCAATACAACGGCAATACCGGAATACAGATGTTTCATGAATCGGCGCCTCCAGTTACGCCTTGGTTTTGCGTGAGAGTGCCCGGTCGGTGACGCCCGGCACGGCACTCGCCATCAGCAGAGCCGCCCGCGAACCGGGAGCCGGCCATAACTCGGGGCGGGGATGTTGGATTAATTTCACCATCTTCTGGGCAACCCGCTGTGCCGACTGCGACTTGCCGATCATTCCTACCGCGCGACCACTTCGGCGGCTGGCCTCGCGAAAGAAATCCGTTTCGGTCGACGCGGGATGAACAGAACTCACGCAGATGCCGTGTGGAGCCAATTCAACTCTCTGCGATTGAGCCAGCGATAGTTGGGCGGCTTTTGTCATTGCATAGGCTCCCATCTGCGGCAATGAGCGCCGGGCGATCGCCGATGACACGAGTATGATATGGCCGCTTTTGCGCGGAATCATCACCCGGGCGGCCTGCACCATGACATACCATGAGCCCATGAGATTGGTCTGCCAGATGTCGCGCATCTGCTCCTCGGTGGTTTCATGCACATCAGCTTTAATTCCATAGCCGGCGTTGGCCACCGCCACATCCACGCGACCGAACCGCTCGACGGCTGCACGAAAAAGGGCTTCAACATCGGCCGCCACGCTGACATCACAACGCTGAACCAGCGGGGCGGGAGATTGGGGAAAGAGTCGGCGAATTTCGGCGGCGAGTTCCTCCAGCCGTTCCACGCGCCGGGCCCCAAGCACCAGCGTGGCTCCGTGCAGCGCCAATTCTCGGGCCAGCGCCGCCCCGATACCCGATGACGCCCCCGTGATTAAAACTACTTTGTCCATGCATCCCACAGAGCCTTTCTCGTTTCCGCCTGACCCGACATCAACGGAGCCGCTATTCCAGCGGCTGCCGCAGCACCTTGGCCCCCAGCCATTCCAAGGCGTTGATACGATACATCTTTTCCAGCACTTTGGGCGGCAGATGCAGCCCGCGAAGCATGGGTCGGCCATGCCGCGCGTCCGGGTCGTCGATGGGCGATTCCCCATCAAAATTGGATTCCCACAGCTTCAGGTGCACCCAATAACGGCTCAGATAGTGTTCGTAGTTGAATTTTTCATTCACCACCAGATCGCTGCCGAAGAGGATACGGTCGGCATAACGGATGAAAAATTCACGCAGCGGCTCGAGCGGCTGCTCGGCGACCGCCCGAACCATCCACTTGGTAGCGCTGCTGTCGATGATGTAATGCGGAAAGCGATCGAGGCGGCGGGCGAGACTTTCAATATCCTCCAGCGAGCCCCCCATATGAGCCCCCATGTGAATACGGTCCGGATATTTTTCGAGCATGCGGTCCAGCATGGCAAACTGTTCGTGAAAGGCCTTGTGCCCTTCCGACGGTTTGTAGCGGGCATTTTCTCCGAACCACGCCTTCGGATCGCCGACGTGGCTCATGAAATGGTAGCCGAGACGGTAGGCGTGATCGATGATCTCGCGAACTTCGGGGCTGTCAAGATCGGCCCCGAAGCGTTTCTGGCTGCCGGGCGCCATGTGAAATTTAATAATTCTCGATCCCTTTTCATAAAATGAATCAAGGCGCCTGTGCCAGTTACGGAAAAATTCCTCGCGGTTGGGCGCATCCTGCCAGCGGGGTATGGCGATAAATTCAAATCGTCCGGGAAATGCCGCCCGCAGTGCATCGACATCCTCGAGCGGGGCCATGGTAAAAATGCGGCCGATGCCGTAAGCGTCGGCGGCGCGCAGAAATTCCGCCGTCAGATGCGGTTTTTGCGTATGCGTGTGAACATCAATCACCGGCCCGGGGATGATGCGCTTGGGCACATCATGAAAATTAACCCCCGTCCGGTTGTACGGCAGCACTGAGGGGGTGGCGATATCGTTCATGAGATTCATTCCCTTATTCAAGCGGGGGCGGCGGCCGGAGCCATTCAGCCCCCATTCATCTGCAGGTATCCTGCGCCGACCCGGCCGTTGCGCAGCACCAATATCTCAACGCGGTGGGCCTTGGCCAATGCCGGCAGCAGTCGGCCAAAAAATGCCAGATTTCGCACCCGGTAAGGCCCGATCTGAATGATCACATCACCCGGCTCCAGACCTGCCTTGTCGGCAATCGAGTGCCGATAGATCTGGGTGACCAGCAACCCGCTGTTGACGCTCAATTTCATCTGTCCCGCCATTGCAGGCGTCAGCTGTTTGACGACCATCCCCAGAAGTTTTCGAGCCTTGAGAACAATCGGTGACGGCGGTACGCGCGTAACGGGGTAACTTCGCTCGGTTCCGTCGGCCAGCGTGACGGTCACCTTTTTCTGATGCACACCCATCGCCAGTAACGCCGCATACGCCCCCTGCAGCGTATGGATGGGCACACCATCCACTTTTGTAACCCACGGCCCCATGGTGCCGGCCACCACGACATGCTCGTGCGGACCCGCGACACCTTCACGCCCAGGAACCAGGGCGAAGCGCACGCCCACCTTTCGACCGTCCACCACCGCAGGATTCATGAGCGTCGGAATCAGTTGCTTGAGCCGATCAACACCGATGGCAAAACCGATCTCCTGAGCATTGCCGCGGATGGCGGTATTAATACCGATCACACGCCCATACGCATCCAGCAGCGGCCCGCCGCTGTTTCCGGGATTGATGGCCGCATCGGTCTGGATCAGGTTTTTCAGCGGATGCGGGTTATTGGGTTCACGGATGGTACGTCCCGTCGCCGAGACGATGCCCGAACTCACGCTTTGGGAATAGCCGAACGGATTGCCCACCGCGATGGTCGGCTCGCCGATCATCAGCCCGGTCGAACTGCCGAGCTGCAATGTCGGATAAATGCCCGGCTTGGTGATTTTGAGTATCGCCAGATCCGCACTCGGATCGCTATCGACCACGGTCGCGGCAAGCTCACGCCCGTCGGCCAATTTCACATGGATGCTGCGGGCCTGATCCACCACATGGTTGTTGGTGACGATGTACCCGTCTTTTTGAATGATGAAGCCGCTGCCAAGGAAATCGGCAGGCTCCTCCTCAACCGTTCCCATTCCCATCGGCAGGGGAAACATGCTTCCAAATGGATTAACTTCCTGCCGGATCAGGCGATGGGCGGTAATGCTGACGATGGCGGGGCGGCAATGCTTGACGATCTGCACGGTAATGGTGTCGCGCAGATTTTTCGAGTTGAAGACCGGCCGCCATGCCCAAGCCGTCGGGCAGCATGCCAAGGCGAAGAGACAGAAGATCGTGATCATACGGCGCATAGCGTTCTCCTCTACTATATGCGTTGATAACGCATTGCAGCCAGCTTGACAATACCGGGTGCCGCACCGGCCGCCATGTCATCTTATGCGCTTTGCCGGCGATGGGTTTGAAATTTTCGCGAGCGTGCGGGCCATACGCCATCCGTGAACAACGCGAGATCAGACAGGAAATTAACGTCTGTCGAGGGCGCGGCTGACTCATACCCAGTTTCATGACGGCATCTCCGGGATAAAGATGGCGAACTTCGGTACGTCACCAAAGCTTGCATCAATAAGTTCATGAAAAGCTTCCCTGGCGGTACATCCGAGCTTCTCCAGCATGATGCGGCCAATCGTGAAGATGCTGCAGTCGTTTTTGGACGAGGCCGTCCAGCAACTCGGACGACAGCGACTCCGGGCCAGCAGGCCCAGTCCGCAAAGCAGAATGTAAGCCAGGGCCAGGATCAACAGCAGCCGGTCCAGTCGATCGGCACGGGTGATGCGGGTATGCCGCAGGCTCCATC
>JAKAVA010000006.1 GCA_021827645.1 Planctomycetota bacterium | reverse complement strand
GACGGAGGTTCCCTGCTGCAGGGAGACATCTTCGCGTAGCGATACCAGGGAGGTGAGATCATGTTTATGACGGAGGGCGAGCCTGATGGCCTGTATTTCATCGGGTGAGCAACGGGAGAGATTGGCGATGGTACGATGTTTGACTTTGCCATCCTGGCGATAGGACTCGCGTAGGAGGTGTCGAACGTACTTACCGGATTTGGCTTCATCCAGATGCATCGTGGCCACTATGATAACGAGAATAAAAAGCCAAGTCAAGCGAAAAAACGTAAAAAGCACAATATTTTAGTGACCACACATAAATACGAAAAAATGCACTTAACCAAAGGCAAAACAATAAGTTACGTCAAAACCGCATCTGGAACATCCGCTTTAATGGGCCTGACGTGTTGATAGGAACGGGCCATGCCTTGGCGTGTGAGCGCCGGTAAACCGAGCAGCAGAAGGGCCGCCGCAGTGCGTTGAAGCATGTTCACGAAATTTCCTTTCTGTTAAAAATCCGGGAGGGGGGAGCAACACGCGCTGCCCTGCCGTTTTTCCCCTGTTTTAGGTATGCGCTTGTGCGTCGCCAATGGAGCAGAAAAAGTTTGATGGTTCATCTGCCTCCCCGCACCCCCCGCGGCTGAACGCAGAATTTGCAGGCGCTGCGGCGCCCGTCCTGATACCCTCCGTTTCGTGGTACATTCAGGAGGCGTTTTTTATACGTTTGATGGTGACTGTCCACCCTGCATCGGCCGGCGGCGGCGAAATATGAAATGAATGGTGCATCGGTTTATTGATGACGATCTTGGAAAAGACCGCCGTGGTGGGCGTGCCATCCGGATCGACCCGCTTAATGGATACCGGCAGTTTCAGCCGGGTATTGATGATGAAGGTGAGGGAATCAAACGTGAACGCCTTGGGATTGCGGGGTGTCAGTTTGATCGCGACACAGTGAGCCGGGAGCTTTTTCTCCGCGGGCATTTTGACATGAAATTCCCGCAGGACGGTCAGCGGTCGCTGGCCGACGGGAATCGGAATCGGACCTTCGCCGAGTTTAAGCGGATTAAAATGTTTGCCGGGAGGGGCGATTTCGATTTTGCGATAAATTTTCGCCGATCCATTCCGGTCGATCAGCCAGCGCCCGTCAAAAATAATATCATGGTCGGCATGATGCCGGGCAATGGCCCCATCCACCGCCAGAATGCTGAAGTGAATATCGAAACGGGTGTGTCCCTTGCGGGAATGCTCATACCAGATGCGGCCGATATTGATGTCGGTTTCACCGGATCGCAGGTGATCAACGGTGACACGGACGTGGGCCCGGAAATTCTTCAATGTCTCGCCACGGTGGTAAAGCATCTGCAGGATATGCATGATCTTCGGATTCACCGGCGCCGGCGCGGGTAGCGATGGCTTTGCCGGAGCTGGTGCGGCCAAGGCGTTCAGTGCCCAGCATCCAACGGCCACCATCGCCAAAGCTGCGGCCGGATACCTGCGGGCGTAGGTGGAATGGCCGTCGCGTGACATGGGTAAAAGCCGAGTCTTACGAAATTGAGCCATCAACGCACCTTTTTTGCTTCCACCGCGTAGCGGTCCGGATATTCGATCAGGGTGACGATATCGTCAAGAGAGCGGATGTGGAAATCGGCATCGGCCGCAAAGTGGGGAAGGGGTTCGTCCGGCTCCAGCAAAAGCACGCTCCGCACTCCCGCCGCCTGCGCCGCCTGAATATCGAAAATATAATCACCCACCATCAAGGCGCGGTCCAGTTCCACTCCCAGCCGCCTGACGATTTGCCAGATGCTTTCCGGGTGTGGTTTCATCGGCGGATCATCGCGACTGGCAATATGGTCAAAATCCAGGGCATGCCGGGAGAGAATTAATTCTACGCTTCGACGGCTGTTTCTCGATAGCAACGCCGTGCGGACGCCCAGCGACTGAAGACGGTAGAGTGTGGTCTTGGCGTGCGGGCGAAGTTCCGACGCCAAGGCGCCGTCGCGTTCAAATTCATGCAGCGTTTGCCATGCCGATTCCCTTTCCCCGGGGGGCAATTCTGCGATCCATTCCAGTACCGGCTCCTGCACATTGATCCCCAGACGTTGCCGCAGGTGGTTGAAATCCAGGGCGTCGATGGTGAGGGTGCCATCCATATCAAAAATGATCAGATCGAAATGCCGCCGCTCATTCATACGGCGGATTATAGCGGCCCGTCCAGAACAGGTGAGAGTTGAGCAGGAGAAAGTTGAGCAAGAATGACAGGTTGCATATCTGCCTGAAGATATTTACCATTCACTTATGGGCGTATCGGAGAAGCCGGTATCGGCTCTGCATTCCTGCACGCCATGTTGTGGTGTCGAGGTCTTTCATGGAGGAATTACCTTGGCTCAAGCCAGTAACCATCCGCGTCTTCCCATGATTCCCTGGGGCGATGTGCGTCGTCGACCCGAAGATCGCGGGTCATCCAGTGTGATGGAAATCGATTGCCCCCTCTGCGGCCAGGCCTTGAAAGTGCCGGCCCGGGCGATCAATACCCGCTGCACCCATTGTCACAAGCATCTGTATCTGGAAAACATTGTTATCACGGATCTGTCCGGGCGGACGCGAATTAACACCTGCGGCGATGTCGTCATTGAAGCCGCCGGCAGATTTTCCGGCGAATTGCAGGCCACGTCGGTTCATATCTCCGGCAGGATGCTCGGTTCACTGGTGGCGACGCGCAGCGTGACCATCACGCGTAGCGGCAAGTTTGCCGGCGTCATTGCCACGCGAGAGCTGCAAATTGCTCCGGATGCGGTATTTCAGGGCGAGGCATTTGTGCTGCATGAGGACGGCACCGTCACCCACGTGCAGGGTGAGCCGCTTGAGGCCTGAGGCGTTGATGTCAGTCCGTTATATCGGCCAGACGGCTCACACTGATGATGTGCGATCGATGCACCAGCACCATGGCTCGATTGGGGCGCACGCCCAGATCGCGGATCTGCAGGAGATAGAAATCTTTGGTGCTCCGGCTGTCATTCATGTCGTGGACATCGGCTTCGATAAGTTCAAATGCGTGGGGTGTAACGCGCTTGAGCCTGCCGACGTAGATCAGCGGGCCGGCTGTATCCAGCACCACGAGTTCGCCGGATAATTCGACCATCGGGTCGGATTCGGCCGATAAAGTCCGACAGGATGATGGGTATGCGTTTTGATCCATGTGCCGGTTCCTTGAGACTCACGTTGCGCAGGATTATAGTGCCGAGAATGTGAACGGGGGTAGAGCGTGATTCCGAAGTTCGGGTTCGGTGGGCATCGGTTGGAGTCGCCGGGCAGCTTTGAAGGGGTAACACGATGGTTCGACGGATGTGCGGAAATGATCGGCCGATGATTCTGCGAGCTCTGTGCTTGGGTGTGATGATGGGGCTGGGGGGCTTGGCGGCAATGCCCGCATCGGTTTCGGCCATGACCGTGGATCAGCACATCAAGATGCTGGAGTCGCAGATCAAGCCGGGGCAGGCTGCGGGGCATGTGGCGCTGGCGCAGTATTTATACAGTCAGAATATGTACTCCCGGGCGTTAACACAGGTCAACGTCGCCCTGAGCATCAGTCCGCAGAATCAGAATGCCGTTCTGCTTAAATCGCTGATTGTGGCGGCAATCAAGCAGGGTTCCTCCCACACTGCGCCGAAAAAGGAAGTTGAGGGGAAATCCATCGGCGGTCTGCTGACTCCGGCGGACATCGACAGCATTCGGCTTTGGGAATGGTCGGCGTCGGAACGGGAGCCGATGCGTGGCGTCATTCTGAAACGTACCAAGACGCTCGCCGCATTCTGGAAAAAATGGATCGCGCCCAATCCCATGTATCAATCCATGGAACTGACGAAGGAGGATTACCAGCAGTTTTCCCGTTTGAGTAATTTCGCTCGGCAGGTGGCGCTGATCATGCGCGTCGGTGACCCCAAATTCACTAAAATGATCGCCTTGCAGAACAATCCCGAGGCGATCCGGGTGTTTCGAACGAGAATTCAACCCTTTGTGCTTCAGAGCTGCAGCACGCGGGGGTGCCATCGCGGGCAGAATTTTCACGGCTTTAAAATGTTCGGTGCCAAATCCACGCCGAACCTCACGCAGACCTATACCAACTTCTACATACTTTCCAAGTATACCTACCACGGTAAGAAGCTGATCGATCGGTCCAATCCCTACAATTCACTGCTGATTCAATACCTGCTGCCGCGAAGTGTGGCCGCGACGGTGCACCCCGGCAAAAAGCCGCTTGGGCACCGTGTGTTTAATGAAAAAACAGTTGCTTCGTGGATATCATCGCTTACGTTTCCGACGCCGGCCTATGGCATCACATACAAGATGCCGGTATCCAAGGCCGCCAGTCACTGATCATCCGTGCGGTGCCGCCACCTGCACGGGCGTGGTAGAAAGCGTCATCCCTCGGGTGCGGCTTCACCCTGCGGTGTCCGGCCGTGATTCGACGGCGGCATGAGGGGTAACCTGTTGAAAGCCACCACGAAGGTGTTTACCGATCGCCTGGGCCCAGCGTGGTGATGGTAAGCGGTTCAAATGGGTATTTTGTCAACAAGTCGCCGATGCTTGGCAGGTTTACCTTTTCGAGTTCGGCCAGGTCCTGTTCCAGCGTGCGGAATTCCCGGTTGTAAATCCATTGAGAGCACAGATTCCGCATGCGCCCCAGCGGCAACTCACCGGACATGACCGTGCTGGTGGAGATTTTTGTTTTGCTGCGGGCGATTTCGTCCTCCGCCACCCCTTCGATTCGCACGCGGCCAAGTTCCCTGATCATCGTCTCTTCCACCAGATCGGCCTTGGCCGGGTCGCAGGACGCATAGGCGTAGAAACTACCGAGCCCGTCATGGGGAAACGTGGAAAAGTCCGCTTCTTCCGCCAGGCCCGACTCGATCAGCGACCAGAAAAACCGTGATCCGTCATGATCGCCGATCACATCGGCCAGAACAGCGGCAGAGAACCGTTCCATGTCCTGGGCGCTGGGCCCCCTGCACAGCATGCAGATGTAATGCCGTTTGAGCTTCTCATCACGGATGTGATGCCGTCGGGCGGAGTGGGTAAGAGGCGGATACCGGCGTTCAACGGCGACGGACGGCCACCGGCCGCAGGCCTGATCGGTCAGTTGCACCAGTTCATCGAAATTAATCTGTCCCGCCGCCGCGAGGACCATATTGCCCGGTCCGTAATGGCGATCAAAATAGTTGCGCATCTGCTGCTGCGAGAGGGCGGTTATGGATTCTTTTGATCCGAGGATCGACTGGGCCATCGGATGGGCGCCGAAATGGTCTTCCATGATCCGTTCATACAGGACATGTCCCGGCTTATCCAGATAGAGCGATATCTCCTCCAGAATAACATTTTTTTCCATATTAAAATCATCTTCCCGCAGAGCAGGACGCATCATGTCGGCCAGAATGTCCAGCGCGGCCGGGAGATACTCCGGCAGCACCTGCGCCCAATAGCAGGTCACCTCGTTGCTGGTAAAGGCATTGTTACGGGCACCGAGCGAGTCAAATTCACGATTAATATCGGCTGCCGATCGACGCTCCGTCCCCTTGAACATCATGTGTTCCAGAAAATGGGATACGCCGGATACCTGCGGCTCTTCATCGCGGGATCCGGTTTTCACCATAAATCCAATGGCGGCGGTTCGGGCCGTTGGCATGACTTCAGCAATGATATCGAGCTGATTATTGAGTTTGGTGTGCTTGAAAGTACTCACGTTTCCATTTCTCCAGATACGCGGACGCGGTTCCCTATCCGCTGATGATTCTTCATTCCTCGGTTTTTCCCGCCGGCTTCATACGGGGGGTGTCAGTTCGCCCGGCCCGATGGTTACCAGAGTCATCCGTTCCACCGGATGCGCGGCCAGATAGTCATTCACGTCCGTAAGCGTGGGCGATTCAATCCGATGCCGCAGTTCATCCAGCGACCGAGGCCGCCCCAGATGGTACATATCGTGCAGCAGGGCGGCGGCACGGGCGCCGGTGCTTTCGCCGTTCATCACCACACGGCTTTTCATGCCGATGCGGGCCCGTTCTAATTCATCGGCCGTGATTCCGGCGCGAAGTTTTTTGAGTTCCTGAACAAAGGAGTCGAGTGTTCGCTGCGCCCGGTCCGGCACGGTTCCGGCGTAACCGAAAATCATTCCCAGCGTGCGCAGGCTCTGGTACCCCGCATGAACGGCGTAGCAGAGACCCTGCTTCTCACGTATCTCGGAAAACAATCGCGACCCCATCCCGCCGCTCAGAACGTTAACGGCCAGCATCGCGAGGATACTCTCGGGTTCCCGTTCGGGCGTGCTTTCAAACGCGAGGCCGATCTGTACCTGATTCGTTTCCTGATGCACGTGTCGGCTGCCTCCCGGCGCCTGACCCGGCGCCGCCGGTAGTGCCCGCGCCCCGGTCCATGAGCCGAAACAACGGTTTACCAGATCATGCATCCGGTCAAATTCAATTCGCCCCGCGATGGACAGAATCGCCCCGTCCGGCGTAAATCGCCTTCGATAATCGAGGCGCAAATCGGCTGCAGTCAGCACGGCCACGTGTTCTTTGACGCCGAGGGTAGGGCGGCCCAGCGGGGGCGGGAGGTGCTGCTGTCGGAGCAGGATGTTGAGCTTCTGGCTTGGTTCGTCGTCGATGGCGGCAATCTGCCCAAGCGCCAAATCGCGACACGCCGAAAATCCTGCCTCGGGGAGTTGGGCATTTTGAAAAATATCCGCCACCAGCGGCAGCACGGCCGGAAGGTTTTTAGCCAACATCCCGGCGGAAAATCTTAAGAATACGGTATCAACGCCACAACTTCGCTGCACGCCCAGTGAATCCAGCGCGGAGGTCAGTGCACGGCTGTCGCGCTCGCCTGCACCCCTCAATATCCAGTCCGAAAGCACATTACCGCTCCCCACCCCATGTTCCGGATCTTGGGAAGCGCCACCCATGATCGCCAAAACCATGGATGCGGATTGGACATCGGGCATCTGCTCCATTACCAGCGTCAGGCCGTTATCGAATCGGTCGACGCGCATCAGCGGCGCGGTTTGAGTCACAATATCTCCTTCTTTCAGTCGCCGCAGCGATTCTATCCATCGCCTGGCACGCCGGCGAAATCGCTCCCTTGGCTCGGGACCGGGCTCACAGGCGAAACTGGTACTGTAGGTGCGTCTCCCCTTTGAGTAAAGGCGCCTGCGAAGATGGGCCCGCCGTAAATCAAGCATTAACAAATGCATTGGACAAAGCGGATAAATTCGTGTTAGCCTAGCGGTGTAGGTGGAGTATGCGGAAGTTTCGCGAAGGCATGGATTTGAGCGTTTACAGGATGGCTTTGGACTGGCCTCGTCGGATATCAATGATCCGTAGCGGCGGAAAGCGGTTCGTGCGTTTGAATGTTCAGTTGATATTGACAGGGTGCGGGGAATCATGACCAAGCTCGAAATACCTTCCGTCGGTCAGAAAACGCCCGTTGCGCCGCCGGAGCCCACAGCCCACTTTTTTAACCGCGATCTGAGTTGGCTTGATTTTAACTACCGCGTGCTGCATGAAGCGATGGACGGCCGTAATCCCCTGCTTGAACGCCTTAAATTCCTCGCGATATTTGCCAGTAACAATGACGAATTTTTCATGAAGCGGATGGCCGGTCTCAAACATCAGGCCCAATTACGGCCAACGGAGGTTGGGATTGACGGCCTGACCCACCGCAGGCAGTATGAACTTATTCGGCATCGTGTGGCGGAATTGCTTGAACTCCAAGACCAGATTTGGAAGACGCAGATCAAACCGGCGCTGCGTCAGCACGGCATTTTGATTCAGGATGCGAATGAACTCTCACCCGCCCATCAGCAAAAAGCGGCCGAATATTTCCGTCAGTATGTCTACCCGGTTCTCACGCCTCTGGCGGTCGATCCCGGGCATCCGTTTCCGTTTATCAGCAATCTGAGTCTCTCAGTCGGGGTGCTGCTGTCGCAGCCGGGACAAGTTGATCCGCTGTTTGCCCGAGTAAAAGTGCCGCGACTTTTCTCCCGGTGGTACCAGATCAGCAACAATGGCGAAACCATCTTCATCCCGCTGGAAAGTCTGATCGAGAGCCAACTGGGGCTGCTGTTTCCGGGGATGCGTATTCATGAGACGTGTCGTTTTCGCGTGACGCGTAATGCCATCGTTGCTCAGGATGCCGAGGACGCCGAAGACCTGCTCGAAGAGGTACAGGAGCAGTTGCGTGCCCGTCGGTTTGCCGAGACCGTTCGCGTCGAAATTTCCGCCAATATGTCGGCGGAGATGCGTCAGTACATCCTCGACGGTCTGGAAGTTACCGGGCAGGAACTTTTCGAAGTCCCGGATCCTCTGGGGGTATCCGATCTGATGCAGATGGCGGCAGTCCAGCGCCCGGACCTTAAACTTCCCCCATGGAAGCCGGTGTGCACGCCTCCGCTGGCGGATCTGGACGCTAATATTTTTGCCATCATCCGGCAGGGCGATGTCCTCGTGCACCACCCGTATGAAGGATTCAGCAGTTCCGTCGAACGATTTATTCTCTCGGCGGTCGACGATCCCAAGGTGCTGGCCATCAAAATGACCCTTTACCGCACCAGCGGCGATTCGCCTTTTGTGGCGGCCTTGGCCCGGGCGGCAGAATCCGGGAAACAGGTGGCGGCCCTCGTGGAACTCAAAGCCCGTTTTGATGAAGAAAGTAATATCCAGTGGGCCCAGGCCCTTGAAAGTGCCGGGGTGCACGTCGTTTACGGGATGCTCGGCCTGAAAACCCACACCAAAATCGCCCTGATTGTGCGGCAGGAAGATGATGGCATGCGATCCTATGCCCATATTTCCACCGGAAATTATAACAGCCGCACGGCACAGCTTTATACCGATCTGGGCCTTTTCACCTGCCGTGAGGACATCTGCGCGGATATTGTCGATCTCTTCGCCTACCTGACGGGCAGATCATTAAAAAGTGATTATCGCAAACTGCTCGTCGCACCCGTCAACATGCGCAAACGATTCCTGGATCATATCGATCGCGAGATTCAGCATGCCGCCGCCGGGCGACCGGCGCGAATTATCGCCAAGATGAACGCCCTCGAGGATGTGGAAATTATTGATGCGCTCTACCACGCCAGTCAGGCGGGCGTGGAAATCGACCTCATCGTTCGCGGTTTTTGCTGTCTCAAACCGGGTGTTCCCGGCCTCAGCGATCGAATACGTGTATGCAGCATTATCGGTCGGTTTCTTGAACATTCCCGCATGTTCTGGTTTCAAAATGGGGGCAAACCTGAGGTGTTCATGGGGTCCGCGGATTGGATGAGTCGTAATCTCTCACATCGTGTTGAAGCGGCCGTCCCGGTTGAGACACCCGCTCTTACGCATCGCATAGAGGAAATCCTGCATATCATGCTCGCCGATCAACGTCAGGCCTGGGACCTGGGGCCAACAGGTGTATGGACGCAGCGGCAACCGACGGGCGAATCCTGCCAGCCCGGCACCCACGCCCTGCTGATGGAACTCACCGAACATCGCCAGCACACCTCATTAGCTGGCAAATAATACACCGCGTTTTCTGATCTCGGCGATTTCTTTTCTGCTTATCGGACTTTCCTTTATCGGCGGCGAATTTTCCGCGAAAATCATTAAAATCGCCGATTTTTTCGCATTGCAATGGCTGATAAACCTACAATTGGAGGTCGGATGTTGCTGGCATGCGGTGCTGTTGGGCCGTACGTCAGGCATCCATTGCCATGGAGGCGGCCATGGAGGCGAGAAGAAACATGACGGCATCGCGGCGTCGCCGTAGGGCGCGTTGGGGAGTTATCGTCCTGGTTCTGCTCCTTTCCGCGCTGTCAGTGACCGCACTGCAAACGGCACGAGAGCTGCGCACGACTTTCCTGTTGCAGGGAACTCTCGGGCGGCAGATGCGGGCCGTCTCTCATCTGCAACATGCCGCTTTGCTTTTGACGCGGAAGCAGTTCATCGAATTCTCCTCGCACAGTCGTGCCCGCGTGGAAGCCGTTACTTCCATTCGTCATGATCTGGCTTCGCTTCCCCGCCATCATGTTGCGGCATCCATCCGCTTTCACACCCGGCGCGCTGGCGAATTGCTCGATGCCATTGCACACCCGGCGGATAGTCCGTCCGCGATATTAAGTATCGCCCGCGATCAGACCAACTTGCTCAGAGAAATCAATCTTATCGATGTTCAATTGCGCCGCGCCATGGCGCAGAGCCGCCCGCGGGCAGGCCGGGCACTGCGGCGAGCCGGAACGTGGGGAGTGGCCTTCGCCGTAACCTTGGTGCTTACCTTGGCGATATTCTTCCTCCGCATCCTGTTTCAGGCCGCGACCCAGCGCCATGCCGTCAAGACACTCGCTGATGAATTGCAGCGTGACACCCTGACCGGCTGGGCCAATCGCGCGATTTTTATCGATGCCATGGATCGCGGGCTTGCCCAGGCATCCCGGGCCGCTCGCCACGCCGCTGTGCTGTTTCTGGATCTGGATCGATTCAAGATTATTAATGATCGCTTCGGTCACGCGGTAGGGGACGAGGTGCTGCGCCAGGTTACCCGCCGCTTTTCCGCCGTGATTCGTTCCGGCGATCTGCCGGCACGTGTGGGTGGCGATGAACTGGCCATCTTCATGCCGGACCTTCCGGATGATGCCGCCGCCGCCGAACTCGCCCGCCGACTGATCGCATCACTGCATGATCCGCTGCCGATTGGCGGCATACCGGTGAGTGTGGGCTTAAGTATCGGCATCGCCATCTTTCCCGCCAATGGGCAATCGGCCGCCGAACTGATTGATGCCGCCGATCAGGCCATGTACCGGGCCAAGCAGCAGGGGGGTGGTTACGCGTACCATACAGCCGGTGTCACCGCACTGGTGGTCCGGCAACAGCGCCTGGCCAAGGACCTGCTCGTTGCCGTGCGCGAGGATCAACTCATGTGCGTTTTCCAGCCGATCTTCGCCGCCAAGTCCCGCTATCCCGTGGCGGTTGAGGCACTCATTCGTTGGCGTCATCCTCAATTTGGTGTCATCTCTCCGTTGGAATGGCTGCCGATGGCACAGAGAGCTGGCGTCCTCTCCGGTTTCACCCCCACCATTATCGAGCACGCCCTGAAGGAATTGCCCGGTTGGCGAAAGATCGGCTGGTCGCCGCGTGTGGCTATTAATATTTCGGCCTGCGAGTGCCTCAACGCCGATGTCCCCGCCATCCTCGACGAATGTCTGAAGAGGTTTGGCCTCAAGGGAAACGATGTCGAGTTGGAAATCACCGATAATCTTCTCGCCGCGCCCGCCGCTGTCGAAACGCTCACCAAGCTGAGGAAAATGGGCGTGGGGATCGTGATGGATGATACGAGCGGCGGCTACCCGAGTCTTCCCACGCTCAATCGTCTTCCGCTGACCCGCGTCAAGGTGGACCGGATTGCCATAAGTCAGATAACCCGCTCGGCGCGGGAACTGGAACTCTTCTCCGCCTTTGTCGCCCTTGCGCATCGGTTGGAACTGCAGGTGATCGCAGAAGGGGTTGAAACCGAATCGCAGGTTAAAGCCATACTTGCCACCGATTGTGATTTCATGCAGGGTCACTATTTCGCGTCGGCTCAGGATTCAGAAATTCTCGCCCGACAAATCAAGCAACTCACCATCCGCGCCCAGGCAGAATTCGCCGACAGGTAAAACCCGATAGCACTTACCTGCGTCGCAACACCCCCAACGTCGGGCGTCCCGGCGATGTTGCGGATCGGGGTGAAGCTGCCTGCCTCATATCTTGGCGTGACACGGCGCACGACGACAGTTATTGTTTGAGCCTTTAATTCCGCCGGTACAAGTGTATGCGCCTGGGCTTTCCAGCTTCGTACAAGCGTATGGCGGATCATGACGACAAATTTCGGCGGATGGAGATAATGACGCCAGACGCGGTTTGCATCGATGATAGGGAATGCGTTCATGGACTTGAATGGAGTTTCGCTGATTGCCGGTGTGCCATCCTCCGGAGGGAAACGGACATTCACCTCCATAGCGGCCGCTACCGGGGCGATTCTCCCGCCGCTGTATTATTGTGCCGAGCCGGAGGATGTCGATCGCGCTGCTGCCAAAGCCGCGGAGGTTTTTCCGGTATTCAGTCGCCTGCCGGCCATGCGCCGGGCGGAATTGCTGCGAAGTGTCGCGGTGAATCTGTCGCGGCAGGCTGCGGCAATAGTCGAGCGTGCCAATGCCGAAACAGCGCTCTCCAGCGCCCGCCTGCATGGTGAACTGAGTCGCACCTGTAACCAACTGCTGATCTTTGCGCATCTGCTGGAAGAAGGCTCGTGGGTGCAGGCGCGGATTGACACTGCCGATCCGATGCGGAAGCCCACACCCAAACCGGACATTCGCAGTCTGCTTCGTCCGATCGGCCCGGTGGTGATTCTCGGGGCTGGCAATTTCCCGTTGGCATTTTCTCTGGCGGGTGGAGATACGGCCTCGGCACTGGCGGCGGGGTGTCCGGTTATTTTCAAGGCACATCCGGCTCATCCCGGTACCAGCGAACTTGTGGCCCAAATCCTCTACCAAAGTATTACCGAGGTCGGCCTGCCCCCGGGGATATTTTCCCTTCTTTATGATGATTCGCACTCCGTCGCTCGCGCCGCAATTCAACACCCGGCAATTCGTGGCGTGGCCTTTACCGGATCGTGCGAAGCTGGGCTTGCGGTAGCCCAGCTTGCGGCGGATCGGCTGGAGCCTATTCCGGTTTTTGCCCAAATGGCGGCGCCTAATCCTGTCTTTATCCTGCCCGGTGCACTGCAGCACCGAAGTATGCAGATCGTAGA
This sequence comes from Planctomycetota bacterium, assembly GCA_021827645.1. Lineage (GTDB taxonomy): Bacteria > Planctomycetota > Phycisphaerae > WQYP01 > WQYP01 > JAJZGD01. The sequence goes on along the minus strand of JAKAVA010000006.1, from coordinate 30,485 downwards.
GGCGATTGCCCAATCCATTACGTTGAGTGTCGGGCAATATTGCACCAAGCCTAGCATCGTGTTCCTGCCCGAGGGGCCGGACGCCGAAACGCTTGCCTCCGGTCTGGCGCGGATCATCGCGGCTGTCCCCGCCGCACCGATGACATCACCGACCGTCGCCGAACAATATCGCAGGCACGTATCCCGTCGGCTCTCCGCACTGGGCGTGGGGCGATTGACGGGTGAGTGGAAGGATCTGCCGGATGCTCCATCATGGGTGTTCCCCGCCGTTTTGCGAACCGATGCGGAACATTTCCTGCACCAATATCAACTCCATGATGAAATCTTCGGGCCCGCCACGCTGCTGGTCACCTATCGTGATGATCCCCAGGTCGTACAACTCGCCGAAAGTATCGGCGGGCAACTGGCCGTCGGAATATTTGGCACGCCGGAAGATTTTTCACGACACATCGACCTAATGGGGATTCTCGAACAGCGAGCCGGGAGGCTGGTGTTCAACGGCACACCGACGCGCGTCGAACTCTGCAATGCGATGGCGCACGGCGGCCCTTTCCCGGCAACCAATGTGGATCGCTTTTCGGCGGTGGGCTCGACGGCCATTTATCGCTTTGTCCGACCCGTCACATTTCAAGATGCGTCGCAGGCACAACTTCCGGACGAACTCAAAGATGAAAATCCGCTCGGAATCCTCCGCGTATTAAACGGGGCCATCACGGGAGCGGCGGTCCATAGCCGTTAAATAAACCTACTCGGCTCATCCGACATGCGTTCTTCAGGCACATCAACGCATACAGGGGGGCGTCCGTCCCGACAATCGACCGGATCGGCCGGCTTCAAAATCGATGCGCGGTTTATTTTTGGCAACCGCTATAAAATATCGCGCGATGCCGAGAAGGAGACGATATCCCCCTGATTCCCGTGGCGTGCGTCTGGTGCACTCACCTGCCGACATTCGCGGCGATCATTGTGTCTTAATGGTGAAATCATCAGATGAGCTTGACGCGGTGCTTACGCTGGCCCCGTCGGGTGGCTATCGGCGGGTGTGGGGGCTCTGCGCGCCGTTTGTGATCCGTAGCGAGATTTTGCCGGCGCTGATCGCGCGATTTGAACGCATCGCCTGGTTCGACTCGCCGGATTATATCTCACAGGCGAAGCGGAAAGCGATTGAACGGCATGACTCATCCGTCATCCTCGGCTCCCTGTTTGATGGGCGAACGGGCACTCTGAGCCTGATGCGTTGCGATTTATCCTGTGCCATCATCCCGCGCGACCTGGCGCATCGCATCTGGGGCAGCCGTGATCAGCGACCGGAGCTTTCCGATGATGGAACCATGTTGAGTTGCCATGGACGAAATATTCCGTCCGTGGAGGCGCTTGCGGCCGTTGATCCCGTCTTCCGGCGGGAATATCGCCGTCGCATGTGGGCGCAGCAGCGGGATATGGGGTCGCGTATCCGCCACCTGCGTAAATTACTCGGTGCCCGCCGGGAGGATTTCCCCGGCGTAACGGCCAAAACCGTCGCCCGCATCGAGCGCGGTGAAATCAAGAATCCGCAGAAGGAAACGTTACGACTTATTGCCCTGCATCTGGGCGTAAAACCGGATGAACTGCTCGGCTCTCCAACCACTTATTAATCTGCATCGCCGCCGGATTGCCAACGACATCACGATCGCAAAATTGTCATTCCAGTTCCCAGGTGTGTTCCTCGACACTACTGTAACTGGACAGAATTCGGTTGAAAATGTCTTGATCGGCAAGCGTCAATTCACATTGCCGCCGTTCCATCGCCATCCGTGCAATGGAGACCATTTTGTGGAAATCAAGCCGGCTGATTCCTTCATCCGTTACCCAAGAGAAACTCGGTATGAATTTGGGCGGCCGCGATGTCAGCACCTGACTGGCAAACCCGACGACGGACCCGGTTGAAAGCATGGTACCGATTCCAAGTTTCGCATGATCTCCGATGATCGATCCCACAAAATTCAGGCCTGTGGATCGCGGCCGTCCGTTAATTGGCACGCGCACCTCTCCCAAGGTGTTTTTCAAATTGCTGGTGATGGTGCCGGCACCGATATTCACCCATTCACCGATGACACTGTTGCCCAAAAATCCTTCGTGCTGCTTATTGGCATACCCTTGAAACAGGCACGCGGATATCTCGCCCCCGACTCTGCAGTGCGGGCCCAGAATCGTATCCTCGCGGATATCCGCGCCCGCTCGGATAACGCAGTGTTCACCAATGTACGCAGGGCCGGTGATCACCGCGTTGGGGCGGATGGTGACATGGTTTTCGATCCAAATGGGTCCGTTGGTGGCGTCGAGGATAACACCCGGAAAAATCTGCACATCGCTGCCGACGTAGATGTTCTCTTCCGCCAACACGTAAACACCTTTCTTCGGCTTGCTTTTTTTTGCGTTACCGCGCCGTTTGAAATCTTCCAGCAGCAGGGGGCGCACGTGGCGGAGCAGATCCCACGGGAAGTGGATCATGGTGGCGTCAATAACCCCCCCCGTCATTTCATGGCTCAAATCATCGAGGAATTTTGATCGCACAATCCGCTTAAGATCAATCGTCTTAAGCCGAGGTCCGGAGATATGCATCCACGCGAAATCGTCCGCGGCTAGGCCGACGGAGTCCGGCGGTGGCTCGACAAATGGCTCGGTCATGAGCCAACGGGCGTTGACGAATATGGCGCCGCGGCCGGGTATCACCGGCGGATTGATCGGGATTCCCAACCGCTCCCGATATTTCACGGCTAGGGTATCCCGGATAAGCAGTCCGTCGGGCGGCCGGGGCAGATTGCGCAGCATCCGGTCAATGAGCAAATCACTGCCACATCGCAGCAGCGACGCCGGGCGGTTGTAGGTCAGGGGGAAAAGATCATCCACGCGGTGATCTTCCAGGATATAAATGGGTGCGGCCATATGGTATGTCCAATCCCTTGGTGCCCCCCCATGCCCGACGGTTGGCCAGGCCGGGATAGGCCATCTGCAACCCATAGTGGGGTCGCGAGTTAAAAAACCTCCACCGCGATGTCGTGAGGCGGCAAAGCTCGAACCCTTTTTATAAGGGCGGACCTGCGCAGGAAACGGATCAGGACTACCACAACTGTTCCGATGAATCGGAACCAGGCTTGTCCGTTCTCGCCAACCCGGGGTCCTTGCTAGTGCTCATCGGTCCGAGGCATTAAACCGCTCTAGCTCGAACATGGCAGAGGTACAGGAAATGTAGCCGCGCTATCGGGGATTTGCAACCGATATGCGCCTTTGAATCAGGCCGATAACCGGAGGGCCAATTAAGATCGCGCCTTCTCACCCCGATACGCGATTGCATGCCCGTGAGAATCAAGATTCATGACGCCCGCAATCACGAGCCCCTTTTCACTGTCAGATTCGCAGACGCTTACCAGCGGAACTATTTCCCGATGCAGAAGCGACTGAAAATCAGCCCCAGAATCGCATCACTGCTGACCGTACCCGTGATCTGCCCAACGGCGTCCAAGGCGGCACGCAGATCGGCCGCCATTAACTCCGGCTCAGTCTCCACCCGATGCGGGTCGTCGACGATTCGCGCCAAAGCGCTATCCGCGATCTCCAGTTGTCTGATATGTCGCTCATTGAGCATCACACGACTACCGGCCGCCGAGGGCTTCGCCAGTGCAAGTTGCCCGATCTGATCTCTCAGTTTCTCAATTCCCTCGCCGGTCACGCTGCTGACCAGCCACTCGCCGTCGCGGATCCGACCACCGGCGATATCCGCCTTGCTCCGCACGCAAAGAACCGCCGCCGCCGATGATGTTGTCCTGGGAAAATCATCGCCGCTTTCCGATACCCAGATCACCACATCCGCGCGGTCAATTGTATGCTCCCGCATCTGGTTCATGGATGCGTGCAGCACGCTTTCGCATGTCTCCAGCCCCGCCGAATCTACCAAAGTGACAACACCGCTCGGCGTTCTGAGCAGCGCTGAAATTGAGTCGCGTGTTGTCCCTGCATGCGGTGAGACCATCGCTCGCCGCGTCGCCAGAAGGGCGTTAAAGAGCGAGCTTTTTCCGGCATTGGGTCGGCCCACCAGCACCGCGATCGGGTGATGTTCTGCACGACGCCAGCGACGATTGTGCAACTGCAGTTCCGCAAGTTCACGTTGCAGTGCCGCAGCGCGGACGCCCAATTCCTCCCCGGTGATCACGCCTACGTCATGCTCATCGGTAAAGTCAATGCCAGCCTCAACCAGCGCCAGCAGTTCTCCGATCTGCGTCGATTGCCGCATGGCCCATTGAAACAACTCACCGCAGCGCAGGGCGGATGCGGCGGCAAATTCCTGCTCGCTTTGCGCGTGGATCACGGCGTTGATCCCTTCCGCCCGGCTGATGTCCATTTTGCCCAGTTCGCAGGCTCGGTATGAAAATTCACCCGGGCCTGCTGATCGGGCCCCGGCCCCAAGCAGGTCAGCCAGCAGCGATCGGGCCAGCACCGGAATGCCGGGAATGTGCAGTTCCGCCATGTCCTGGCCGGTAAAGCTGTGCGGATTGGAAAATAATATAAGACCGGCGGGAATCGCTTCGTATTTCAGCCGGGCATCTATCCATTGCCGTGGCGGCAGATTCGCAGGCCGTGCATCCAACAGGTCCAGAGCCAGATTCCATGCCTCCGGCCCGGAGAGACGCACGATGGCGCGGTCGCCATGCCCTGGCGCTGAACTCATGGCTGCAATGGTGTCATTGAGCTGCATACAGCCAGATTAACCGCGACGGGACTGGATTTCACGCCGCCTCCGGTTCTCTTGTCGTGGCGGTGTCGCCGCACTCTTATCACCAGGTATGACGACGTTTACTTGTCGCTCCGCAATTGAATCGGTAACATCCACTTTCTGCGGATGGCGTCATGTTGTTATGTTGATACATGCAGCAAACATTCCATGGTGTCACACCTCGCTAAACGATCAGATATCGCATGGGGTTATTTATGCTTGGTGATCACATTCAAAAACCTGATATTCCGAACCTGAATATAAGTTCCGCCCTGAACAATCCGCTTTCACGGCGCACGTTTCTGGCCGGTACTGTCGCTACCGCCGTAGCCTCCATGGCCGTTTCGCAAGCCGCCCCGGATGAAAATTCAGCTAGATGGATATGGGATCATCAGGCCGGGCCCGTTAATACCTGGATGTGCTTTCGCCGCACGGTGACCCTCTTGAATACACCTCAGCATGCCACCGCCGAGATTGCAGTTGATTCAAAGTACTGGCTCTGGATCAACGGCAAGCTGGCACTGTTTGAAGGTGCATTGAAGCGTGGACCGCGCCCGGGGGAAACTTATTGTGACCATTTGAATCTAACACCCTTTCTCAAAGCGGGGCCAAATACCATCGCTGTTCTGGTCTGGTATTGGGGAAAGAGCGGTTTTTCGCATGTCAGCAGCGGACGAGGCGGTCTTTATTTTGCCGCCGACATTGACGGCATAAAACTGATCAGCGATCATCATTGGAAGGCCATGCAGCATCCTGCCTATGGTCCGAGCACTCCACCGAGTCCCAACTACCGCCTGTCTGAATGGAACGTGGAATTTGACGCTCGAAAAGATATCCCCGATTGGGTGGGTGTAAATTTTAATGACACTGCCTGGCCGTCGGCTGTGGAAAAAGGTGTAGCAGGGGATAAGCCCTGGGGGCCGCTGCGACCGCGACCGACAGCGTTCTGGAAACTTACGGATATTCAGCCCTATGTCAACGACCGACAGATTCAAGCCTTGAAACCCGAACAAGCCATACGGTATCCGGTTATGTCCATCTTGAATCAGTCTAAATTGCCGCCGAAATTCAAAGGGAGGCGGGTATGGTGTCAACTCCCCTATGATGCTCAGATCACGCCCTATCTGAAAATTGACGCGCCGGCGGGATTGGTCATCGACATTCGCACCGATCGCTATTTTCCGGGCGCCAATTCGGTGCGATCACAATACGTGACCCGGTCCGGTGTGCAGGAATTCGAATCGCTCGGGTGGATGAACGGCGAGCATGTCGTTTACAGTCTTCCGCCAGGTATTAAAATTTTACAACTCGGCTACCGGGAAAGTGGCTACAACTGCAACTTGGCCGGCGACTTCACCAGTTCCGATCCGGCGCTCAACGAACTCTGGAAACGGGCGCAGCGGACTTTGTACGTCAATATGCGTGATAATTACTCCGATTGTCCGGATCGCGAGCGTGGCCTCTGGTGGGGCGATGTGGTCATCGATCTGGGGCAGACCTTTTACGCCCTGGATCGTCAATCGGATCGACTCATAAAAAAAGCCATCGACAACCTCGTGGGGTGGCAGGAACCTGGAACCGGTGTACTCTACGCGCCCGTCCCATCCCTTTACACTCAAAATGAGTTGCCCTGCCAGATGTTGGCAAGTATTGGCTGGTATGGCTTTTGGAACTACTTCATGCACACCGGCGATGCCGAGACGATCCACAGGGCCTATCCTCATGTCCGCCGATATCTGCAACTTTATCATCTCGAAAAAGATGGACTCGCTCCGCATCGACATGGAGGCTGGCCCTGGTATGATTGGGGAACCAATATTGACGAACGCCTGCTTGACAATACCTGGTTTTGTCTCGCCCTGAAGGCCGCCGTCCAGATGGCGAAACTGACCGGACATCATTCCGATATTTCACGTTACAAGCATGACATGGCAAGTATCGCATCACGCTTCAACGCCGCCTACTGGAATGGCGAGGCCTATCGAAGTCGGCATTACACCGGGGCAACCGATGATCGGGGCAATGCCATGGCAATCCTGTGTGGTTTTGCCAAACAAGAGCAGTTTCCGGCATTGCTTAAAGTTTTGCAGACGCAGATGTTTGCCAGTCCATACATGGAAAAATATGTATTAGAAGCATTATTCCACATGAACCAGCCCAGTGCCGCCGTTGCCAGAATGAAAAATCGGTACGCCCGATTTCTATCTCTGCCGATATCCACACTTCCGGAGCGATGGGACTGTGATGGCTACAATGGGTCGTACAATCATGGCTGGTCCGGAGGCCCGCTGACACTGATGTCTCAAAAGATGGCCGGGATCGCGCCCCTTGCCCCCGGTATGAAGAAATGTCAGATTTTACCTCAGCCAGGTGATATCGAGCACGTCTCTGCTTCCATGTTGACCCGACAGGGTTTCATAGCCGTGAACCTTCACAACGCTCGCGATAGTTTTGCAATGACCGTTAATCTGCCGTCCCCGATCGCGGCAACCGTGGGTATTCCAGCGCGAAAAGAGCCGTGGCGATCTATTTCTATTAATGGCCAATCGGTGGATATCGAGGGTAACCGGGAAAACCATAGCAACCGGCCATGGCAGTATCAGGGCAAAAAAGCAGGTTTTTACCTTTTTACCCTGCCGACAGGAAAATTTGTTTTGAACGCCGAAATCTAGAAAAATAACGGTGCCGGAAAAGCCTGGTACAAGCGTCTCCTTCATTCTGCGGCCTCTTCCCGTGCCAGATTTCGCAGCGATCATCAAACGTAATTTCGGAATAATGGAAGCGGGAACTTATCGCGCCAGTGCCCGCCAGATCGACGTCTGAAAATCCTTTGGATGCAGCGCATACCAACTGTAAAGGAAGCTGTAAGCCGTGGGTATCTTCGCCGGTGAAATGACGCTGGCCGTATTGAGCGCCAGATCCTGCCAACACTGTATGACGACATTCTCCCCGCCGACCTTCAGATGTACCACACCGGCCTCATTTTTTATCCGCACCAGCTTGTCGATGGGCAGCGGATACCAGTGATGCCGGATACGCAGGACAATGATCTGCGATTTGGCGGGCGGTTTGGCATTATGCCACATCGGCGAAACGGGGTAATGAAAATCGGTCGGATCGTGATCGTAGGAATGATACACATCCTTACGGTACGCCGGAAATAATCGCGGTATCCCCTCAATCATGGTGGTTTTTGGGAACATCGCTTTCCACTTATGCCATGTGACGATCGCGAAGGGGAGTGGCTTTAGTTTGGCGTGCTTCGCAGCCGCCGGGCCGGTGATGGCTCGGCACAGCATGGGGCACCACAAACTCTCTTGTGAATTAGATTTCTCCCGATTGTAAATCAGCAGATTACCGTCGCAGATCAGTCCGCTGTAGCCGAACCGCTGCACGCCCCCGTCCGTTTTTCGACTGAAAACCATCGCGCAGGATGAAAAGGCATCCCAGTATACAACGATCGGCTTTCCACCCAGGCGATCATTAACCACCGCATGCCAGTTCATGATCGGAATCGGGTACGCACGCGCCTGACCATGAATCACAACCCCGATCACCCGGTCCGGTCCCTGAATGTACCCGCCGGAATCCGCCAGACCGGCGTTGATATTTGATACCTCCGGTGGCTTGATGGTGTACGGGTGGTCAAGAGCCGCCAGACCGTCCTTATAATTGCCGCCGGCCCGGAGCAGTTTTCGAGGCACCAGGCAGGGCGTCAGCGGAAATTGATAGCTTGATACGTGCACCCCGTCGCCGATGATCGGGCGCACCTGTCCATGAACCATTGGAATGATGATCTTTTTGACGATCAGGCCTGCGGTGATGGCCGCTACCAGCAGGATAATCCAGCGTCCCGAGGAGAAAAATTTTTCTATCGCACGTCGCATGGATGGTGGACCCTCGCAAGTGGACGGAGGTACATGCCGCAAATTAATACCGGCTGATTTTCAGCAGCAGCGGATGCCGGGCACTGGTTCGATGCGCATGGTACGGAACACGATCCACCACCAGCACGGCCAGGAGCAGCGGCAGGTAAATCACGCTGGCCAGAAACAGTCTGCGGGCGGAAGGCCGACTTCTTCGCCGTCGAAATCCGATAGATAGAACAACCAGGCCAGCACTCAGCAACACGCCGAGAATAAGGAATGTCAAGCCGGCGGAATTCACCGCCGTAAGCCCGGCCGCCAGCGGTATCAGCAGCAGGCTGTAAAGCACGGCCATATTCCCCGTGGTTTTGCCCGTCGGATCAATAAGCGGCAGCATTCGAAACCCCGCGCGGGCATAGTCATCCTTATACATCCAAGCCAAGGCAAGAAAATGGGGTATCTGCCAGATGAACAGAATACCCGCCAGCAGATAGGCCGGAGCCGCCAGCCCACCAGCAGCCGCAGCAAACCCCATCAGGGGCGGCACGCCGCCGCAAATGGCTCCGACCACCGTATTGAGCGTCGTGCGACGTTTGAGCGGCGTATATATAAAGGCATAGATGACCAGATTCCCCACGCCGAGCCAGGTTGCAAGTACGTTCGTACCCAACAACAGGCAGATCGTGCCGAAGACGCCGGTGAAGATGGCCAGCATCATCGCGGTGGACCGGGCAATGCGTGCCGCCGGTAATGGACGGTTGTGCGTCCGCTGCATTTTGGCATCCAGCCTGATTTCCCACCATTGATTCAGCGCCGACGCGCTACCGGCAAGCATCCAGGTGCCAAGGCTCAGTGCAACCAACGAAAGCCAGTTCACCGCCGTACCCGATCCGAGGAAGTAGCCCACCAGTGCGGTGATGACCACCATTCCCGTCAGCCGGAGTTTCAGCAGGGTGGCGATATCACCCAGAAGGGTCGTCGGCGACGCGGCAGTCGTGCATGGGGCGCTATGCTCCAGTTCCGTTGTACCTTGAGTTGCTACCGTCATGCATCCGATCCTGCCGGAGTGTTACGTCCGACTTACACAATCCGCTGCCATCACCTGAGCGTCCGTCCGCCCGGTAACTCCATCTGTGAACATTGTAGCATCCTGCCAGCGCCGGCGCACACCGGCGGGAATCTGCTGCGTGCCCGATAATCGCCGCCCTGATGCCGCTCGCCGATCTTATTTATTCCAAAATGCACTGCCAAATACCGCGTCGGAATCGAGCTCCGCCTCAATCCGCAGCAGTTGATTATATTTGGCGACTCGGTCGGATCGGGCCGGGGCTCCTGTCTTGATCTGCCCGCAATTGGTCGCAACGGCGATATCCGCAATCGTGGCATCTTCCGTCTCACCGCTGCGGTGGCTCAACACGGCGCTGTATCCGTTACGCATCGCCAATTGAACCGCTTCCAGCGTCTCGGTCAGGGTGCCGATCTGGTTTACCTTTACCAGAATGCTGTTCCCCACACCCAAGGAAATTCCTTTTTGCAGATATTCGGTGTTGGTGACAAACAGGTCGTCGCCGACTAACTGCATCTTATCCCCCAGGCGGTCGGTCAGTTTTTTCCAACCATCCCAATCCCCCTCCGCCAGTCCGTCCTCCAGCGAGCGGATCGGATATTTGCTGCACCACCCATCCCACAGGTCGATAAGTTGATCATTCGACATGTAGTTGGTCGGATCGCTCTTGAAGAGTTTGTATTTCTTCTTGCCGTGATCCCACAACTCACTGGCGGCAGGATCCAGCGCGATAAAGACATCTTTGCCAAGCTTGTAACCCGCGGCTTTAACCGCTTCGGCAATCACTTCCAGTGCTTCGTCATTGGATTTCAGACTCGGTGCAAAGCCTCCTTCATCACCCACCGATGTGCTGAGCCCCTTTTTGTGCAGCACCTTCTTGAGCGTGTGATAAATTTCGCACCCCATTCGCAGTGCATGCGAAAAATTTTTGGCACCCCAAGGCTGGATCATAAATTCCTGAAAATCCACATTGTTATCCGCGTGCTTGCCACCGTTGAGAATATTCATCATCGGTACCGGAAGCACTTTTGCTGAGGTGCCGCCGATATACCGGTACAGCGGCAGGCCGAGATAATTGGCCGACGCCTTGGCCACCGCCAGCGAAACGCCCAGAATCGCGTTGGCGCCCAGCTTGCTTTTATTTTTTGTACCGTCGAGTTTGATCATCAGATGATCAATCCCCTCCTGATCCCGTGGGTCCGCCTCGATGAGTTCCGGTGCGATGATCGTGTTCACATTCTGTACGGCCTTGAGCGTTCCCTTGCCCATGTATCGCTTGGCATCCCCGTCACGCAGTTCCACCGCCTCGTTTTCACCCGTCGATGCACCGCTGGGTACCGCGGCACGCCCCATCGTTCCATCGCTCAGAATCACATCCACTTCCACGGTCGGGTTGCCACGGGAATCCAGAATTTCCCGGGCTATCACATCAGCGATCATAATTTCCATTTGCGGCTCCCAATATCAATCACAACGGTCGGCTCTTTCAAGGCGGCAGGTAACGTACCCTGCTGCCCGGCCGAAGCAACAAACCCTTGAGATTAGCAGAAAACATGGCGGTTTGCCATGGATGTCGGTGCGGTTTGGTTCACCTGAAATTTTGCGTTACACTCTGTAAACGATTCGGGATAACACCTTGCACGGAGGCATCGCGGGTGATGATGATTTCCAGCTCTTCAGCGTCGGTCGGTTCTGATTCCTTTGTGCATCTTCACGGCCACAGCCATTATTCTTTGCTCGACGGCGGCGCTACCGTTGAAAAACTCTGTCAAAGAGCGGCGGAACTGAACATGCCGGCCCTGGGGCTGACCGATCATGGCAATCTTTTCGGAATGGTGGACTTTTACAACAGCGCCAAAAACGCCGGCATCAAACCGATTCTCGGCTGCGAATTTTACGTCGCGCCTGGCTCCCGCTTTGAAAAAGAGGCCCACGGCATCAGCGAAGCCGCCTATCACCTCGTGGTGCTCGCAAAGAATGCGGCGGGATATAAAAATCTCATTAAACTTGCCAGCCTGGCCTACCTCGAGGGTTTTTACTATCGGCCCCGCGTCGATAAGGAATTGCTTCATCGCTATCGTGAAGGACTTATCGTCATCAACGGCCATTTCGGTACCGAAATCGCCGCCTGTCTGCAACGAGGCGACGCCGCCGCAGCTCTCGATGTGGCCGGACAGTACCGGGATATATTTGGCTCGGATTTTTTTGTTGAATTGCAGAATCATGATGACCCGGCGCAGATCAGCATGATTCCGCAACTCCTGGACCTTGCCGGCCGGGCGGGGTGTCCGGTTGTCGCCACCAACGATCATCATTATCTCAAACAGGACGACTACGACGCCCACGATGTGCTCTGCTGCATCAGCATGGGCAAGACGCTCACCGACGAAAATCGGCTCCACTATTCCAAAGAGCTTTATCTCAAAAGTCCCGCGCAGATGCGGCATATCTTCCGCGATATCCCTGAAGCGTGCGACAACACGCTCGAAATCGCCTCGCGATGCGATGTCACCATTGATTTCTCCCGCCGCTATGCCCCCGTTTACAATCCACCCGTCGATGCAACCACCGGAAAGGCATCGTCAGCTGACGAATATCTGCGCCAGCTCTGTCTGGCCGGTATCCGCGCTCGCTATGGCGAACTCACGCCCACTCTTGAGCAGCGGCTGGAACAGGAATTAAGCGTTATTCAAGGCAAGGGATTTTCCAGTTACTTTCTTATCGTGTGGGATTTCTGCAATTTCGCCCGCGGGCAGGGGATTCCCGTCGGCGCCCGTGGCAGCGGCGTGGGCACGCTTGTCGGTTACGCACTGGGGCTCTGCAATGTGGACCCCATCCGCTACGATCTGCTCTTTGAGCGCTTCATGGACCCGAGCCGCTCGGAAATGCCCGATATCGATATTGATATCTGCCAGGAAGGACGCGGAAAAGTCATTGAATACGTCCGTCAGAAATACGGTAACGTGTCTCAGATTATTACTTTTTCAACACTCGGTGCCCGCGCCGCCATCAAGGATGTCGGTCGGGTACTCGGCGTAAGCCTCGCTGAAGTCGATACCATCACCAAATTGGTCCCCAAAACGCTGGATGTCACGCTGGACGATGCACTGCAGGTGCCCGACCTGAAAAAAATGTACCGCGAAAAAGGGCACATCACCAAACTCTTCGACGTGGCCAAACGCCTGGAGGGGCTCTGCCGCAATGCGGGCATGCATGCCGCCGGCGTTATCGTCTGCGATCAGCCCATCGATGAAATCGTGCCACTGTATCGCAGCGGCGACGACATCATGACCCAGTGGGACGGCCCTACCTGCGAAAAGGCGGGGCTTCTCAAAATGGACTTTCTTGGTCTGCGCACCCTCACCATCATCCAGCGGGCGCTGGACCTGATCGCCGCGGGACATCCCGCCGGTCTGCCGCACCGCGGGTCAACCGCCGACGGAGCAACGTTGAGACATCCCGCCGCCCCCGCCGACCCATCCCGGCTGGATATTGAAAAGATCGACCTCTCCGATCCGCATGTCTACCAGCAGATCTTTCAGAAGGGCAAAACCCGCGGCGTATTCCAGTTTGAATCCCCCGGTATGCAGTCGCTTCTCATGAAAATGCGGCCCGACCGGGTCGAAGACCTCATCGCCGCCAACGCCCTCTATCGCCCCGGCCCGATGGACCTGATCCCCGATTACTGCGACCGCAAGCACGGCCGCAAGCTGATTCCGAAAGTGCATCCCATCATGGACGCCATTCTCTCAGAAACCTACGGCATCATGGTGTATCAGGAACAGGTGATGCGCATATTCAACCAGCTTGGGGATATCCCGCTGGCACGGGCGTATAAAATCATCAAAGCCATCAGCAAGAAAAACGCCCAGGTGATCGCCGCCGAAAAAGAACACTTCATCCGGGGCGCCTCGGGCAAGGGGATACCCGAAAAGCAGGCCCAGGAGCTTTTCGGCCTCATCGAGGAGTTCGGCAAGTATGGATTTAATAAAAGCCATTCCACCCGCTACGCCATCCTCGCCTTTCAGACCGCCTATCTCAAAACCTATTTCCCGCTGGAATTCATGGCTGCCGTGCTGACCTTCGAAATGGTCAGCCAGGACAAAATGGCCGAATACATCGATGAATGCCGCTATCTGCCCGTCCCGGGCGGCAAGGTCGGAATTCCCATCCTGCCGCCGGATATCAACGTCAGCGCCAGCGATTTTGGCGTCGTCGATGGCGCCATTCGTTTCGGACTTGCCGCCGTCAAGGGTGTTGGCGCAAAGGCCGTTGCCTCCATCATTGAAGCCCGGCAGGGGGGGGCAGACGGCAAAGTGCGGCCGTTCAAAAGCCTCTTTGATTTCTGTGAACGTATCGACACCCGCTGCGTCAATAAAGCCGTTATGGAAGCTTTGATCAAAAGCGGGGCCTTTGATTCTCTTCATCCGAATCGTGCCGCGCTTTCGGCAGCCCTTGAAAATGCCATTCAGGCCGGAAGCGCCCATCAGGCCGCGCTCCGCGCCGGTCAGTCCAATCTCTTCCTTTCCGCCCCCGGGGCAGAGCCCGCCCAGTTGCAACTCCCCCGAGTACCTGATTGGCAGCAAGGACAGAAAATGGCCTACGAAAAGGAAACCCTCGGTTTCTACGTCACCAGCCATCCCCTTCGAGATGTTGAAAATCACCTGCGCGATTTTGTCACCCTGACTTCCCAATCGCTCGCCTCGGCACCTGATCAGAAGGAGGGAATCATCGGTGGATTGATAACCCAGGTGGATCAGCGCACCGTCCGGTCCGGCCCCAATGCAGGGCAGAAATGGGCGACCGTCCATATGGAAGATCTGCTCGGCTCCATAAGAGTGCAGTTGTTCGCATCCGATTTCCAAAAATTCGGCTCGCTGATCAAGACCGATGCCATTCTTCTGATCCGCGGTAAGGTGGACCGCTCACGCGAGCAACCCACGTTTCGGGTGACCGATGTTTTCACACTGGAGCAATCCTATGAGAAACTCGCTCGCGAGCTGACGATTGAAGTTCCTGCTGCGCTGGTGGATCCGGCCGTGCTCGATGCGGTATCAAATGTTTTGACTGGTTACTCCGGTGGCCGTGTACCCGTAAAATTTATGCTTTTCGACAGTGAGGCAACAGCGCCTTGGCGAGCGGCATTGAATACCAATCTGCTCGTGCGGGCGGATCCCGCCATTCCCGCCAAGCTCCAGCAACTCAATGATTCCATCCGCGTAAGAATCCGCGGCCCCGCTGCTGTTCTGACCCGAACCCCGCGCCCCGTAGCAGTGGGGTGAGTCCGCCGCTCTGTGTTGAGCGGTAACCGTCACGCTCCGGTGACGATCGCGTGCGTCGGATGGGGCTGTGGGCCGACAGCAAAGGTGCCCAGCCTGCGGGCACGGCCGGCACGCTCGATGCGCTCCGGGCTGTTTCTTGACCGTCGTCCCAGTGTGTTTTAGCATCGGCATATTGTTTTTTGGGGGTTTGATGGCTGTTGACATGCCCACGGATAATGCGGATCGATCGACTGGTCATACTCATCCACTGGCGGGCAAATTCATCGTTTTTGATGGCGTTGATGGTTGCGGAAAGTCAACCCAGCTCACCGAATTTGAAAATGATCTCAACGCATACGGCGTCAAATTCAAACGCTTTCGCGAGCCGGGTGGAACCCTGATCGGAGAAGATATTCGCAATATCCTCCTCACCAAACGCGGCGAGGGGATGCACATCCGCGCTGAAATGCTTCTCTACATGGCCAGCCGCGCCCAACTGGTCTATCAGGAAATACGCCCCGCATTGGCGTCGGGCATTACAGTGTTGGCCGATCGGTACACCAGCAGCACGCTCGCCTATCAGGGCGCCGGGGGAGGCATAGCCGAGGATGAAATCATGGCGGTCGCCGCTGCCGCAACCGGAAATCTATGGCCTGATCTGACCATCATCCTCGATCTCCCCATTGCCGACGCCCGCCGGCGCACCACAAAAAAAGGGGATATCCATCAGGCCGGCCTCTTTGAAGATCGTATCGAACAGCGGGCCGCGCAGTTCCATCAGCGCGTTCGCGAAGGCTTCATCCAGCAATGCTCACAGTTTCCAGACCGCTATCGATTGGTCAGCGCCGTTGGAAGTCAGCAGACGGTTCATAAACGGATCCTCACCGCCATTGAAAAATTCTTTGCCGTGCCTGAAGCCCGTTAACGGCTTCAGAAATACTTGCCCCACAATACCGCCAGCCGCTCCTTTTCTTCCGCAGGAATCATCGCTTTGTCCGACCAGATCGCCAGTGCCAGTGCGTTATGCGCCGGCAGGGTTTCACGCCGGATTTCCCAAACCCGCGGTATGGCAGCGGCAATGAGTTTCATGGCGTGTTCCGTCGCCTGCTTCAGGTGCGAAATAATCTCCAGCATCAGTTCCGTCGGCGCAATCGACGAATCGTGCGGACGCCACGAATCATAATCCGTCGCCAAAGCAATCGACGCATAGGCAATCTCCGCCTCACGCGCCAGTTTCGCCTCCGGCATCAGCGTCATCCCGATCACATCGCCTCCCCAGTTTCGGTGCATCCGCGATTCCGCCTGGGTGGAAAATGCCGGCCCCTCCATGCAGACGTAGGTGCCACGCTGATGAACGTTGATGGGCGTGGGCATATCCGCCGCCGCATCCAGCAGCAGGCCTCTCAGCCGCGCGCAGGTGGGCTGCGCAAAATCGATATGCACCGCCGCCCGTTCAAAAAAAGTTCTTGCGCGATGCACCGTTCGATCAATCGCCTGATCCACCAGCACCAGATCACGCGGGTGAATATCTTCCTGCAGCGATCCGACTGCGCCGGAAGCGATGATCCAGCGGCAGCCGAGCGCCTTGAGCGCATAAATGTTGGCGCGGTAGGGCACCTGTGTTGGATTATAAGTGTGGCCGATGCCGTGGCGGGCCAGAATGGCAATCGGAATTCCCTGCCATTGGCCGACCATCGGTGCCGCTGCGGGCTTTCCAAACGGTGTATCCATCTCCACCGTCGTGATGCCGGAATCTTTCAGCAATTCCGGCCCCAGACCCGAGCCGCCGATAATCCCGATTCGTGGTTCCATACTTCGCTCCTCACCTGTCCTGATCATGGCCGCAGAGAATACGTTCGGCGACCCGGCACGATAATACCATCTGCTCCCGCCTTCGGCAGCAATTCACGCTATACTTTCCCGGCATGAGTGAAACTGTTTTTTCCGTATCCGTCATCAGCATCGGGGCCATGGCCTGCAACGACATGTGGAAGGAAAAGCAACCCGTCCGCACCGCCCACGCCACCACCATACTGATTTCCGCAGGTGAGAGTCGGATTCTTGTCGATCCGGCCCTTCCGGCTCTCGCCCTGGAGCAGCGGCTCTCCGAACGCACCGGCCTCAAGCCCGCCGATATCACCGATATATTTCTCACCTGCTGGCGCCCGGCCCATCGTCGGGCGCTGAAACTTTTTCCCGATGCGCGCTGGTGGATGGGGGAGACGGAACGGGCCACCGCCCGGCAGATGCTCGAAACGACGTCATCCAAAATAGGCCCCCAGCGCGATGAGGCGCGTGCTCTGGTGGATGAGGACCTGGCTCAACTCGCCCGCACCGCGAATGCACCCGACAAACTCGCTACCGGTGTGGACCTGTTCCCGCTTGCTGGCTTTACCCCCGGCCAGACGGGGCTTATTGTCGCCCTGCCCGAAAGCACGCTGGTCATTGCGGGCGGTGCAGTCGCCACCCGTGAACATTTTCTCTCCGGCCGGGTCCCGCCCGACTGCTACGACGCAAAGGCCGCACTGGCCAGCCTGGCGGAAATATATGAAATTGCCGATATCATCATCCCCGGCTACGACAATCAATTTAATAATCCACGCACCTTTTCCGGCGCTACCGGTCTGTTCCCCGAGGTCGGCTCCGTCGATCTGGATATCGGATGAACCCGTAAAAGCTTCTTTTCTTTCGCACTCCACTCGAGTATCAGACGTCCACGGCATCAATCCTTTCATACCGGTAGATGCTTGCCTCGGGAAATCGTGCATCGTAATGATCGCGCCATTGACGCCCGTGCGTACACTACGCGACGCCGTGACCATACAAGCTCAAGTGACAAGCCTGTCACTCCCCCAGTGTGTTGGTGTCATTTTTGTCACAACTATCCGGAGCCGCTATTCTCCCGCGACTCACTGAACCGCGATAAAGCGGCACATTTGCGGTAAATTGCGATAGACAAATTGTTTGGCACGAAAATTGTTTACACAAAGATCCTACGGCGGAATTGCGAGTTATCTCGTAGATGATCTGGTTAGAGGTATTGGTAAATGAGTCAGTCGGCAGCGGGATCAGGTTTCGGCCCAGTCGATGAGAAAAAATCCCGTCGTGGCAAAGCTGAGGTTGATGGCCGTATGTCGCAGGCCGGTAAACCATCAGGGTCACCGCAGAATCCACAGGGAACGGACCCTGAAGATGATCAGGAAGTTGTTCCGGCGGGGCATATCCCCGAATGGTTGGATCGGGCCTTCCCGTGGATCGCATCGATTCTGATACATCTGGCACTGGCGCTGCTTATCATGTTCCTCATCATTGCCGTCGCCGAACCCAAGCTGCTCAAGCCGCACCCGATTATCGTTCCGCAATCCATGAATCAGCGGTTTTCATTGCATCCGGGGAAGATGAGCAACGCAGGCGCGCACAATCCGCTCCGGCAGGTGCGTCAGGATATTAAACAACTCATGAGTCAGCATACCCATATGTCACGCACGTCCGTTAAAAGCCTTCTCAACAGCAGTGCCACACACTCACTGGATTTCATCGCACGTGGCGCCGAGGGAGGAGCTGCAAACGGTGGGGCGCTCGCGTCATTTGGCGTGCCCGGTGGCGGCATGGGCAGTGGTCCGCCAACCGGATTCATGGGAACCGGGGGAGGAAATGCAACTCGAATTGTTTACGTCATCGATCATGGTGGAAATCTACTCGTCGGTCTGGGGCAAATTAAAGCGGCACTCAACCGTTCGGTCGGTCGTCTGGTTCCGATCCAGCAATTCGGCGTTATTGTCTTCGCCGCTCACAGCCGATTGCTGCCGCCGGGCTTTGTCCACGCGACGAATGCGAATAAGAGAGCACTGCGCCAGGAGCTGAAGGTCCTCACACCCGGCCAGCCGAACATGGATCGGTATTCCTATTTTGCGACCCCCTTCCAGATGGCCTTCCAGCTCCGGCCGCAGATTATCTACTTCCTCGCCAACGGCTCCATTGACCCTCGCATTATCAAGCTGGTTGCAACCCTCAATAAAAACCATGCTGTGCATATCTACACTTTTGCATACGCGGATCGGCATCGCCATGGTGTCGGGGCCATGTTACTTAAAAAAATCGCCACGCAGAATGGTGGAAAATATAAGTTCATCTCACGGCAGATGGTAGGGGGGTGATCCGTGAAGACATGCGTGATGAATATTCAGGCGGACGCTAAATACAGCCGATGGTAATCGTCGGCAGAAGTTATCGGTTCTATCGACTCTTTGGAGATTTTCATGTTCAGTTCCTACGCCAGATCGAAGTTTCGCATTCTGCTCCTCTCGGGGGTGCTGGTCGCATCCGGTGTACTGATGGTGCACTCCGCTATGGCTCAGACGGCCGGCGGCGTTGGAGCACAGAGTGTCTACCGTCCCAGCCCGATTCTCATCGGATTGGATTACACCGTTGCAGCCGTTTTAATCGGGTTTTCACTCATCAGCATCGCGATGATCATTGACGCCATTATTCACCTCCGCGAATCAAAAATTGCGCCGGTGGATACCATCGAGCACATTCGCTCATTGATCAACGCGCGTCAATTGCGGGAACTCACCGATTTCACCGCCACGGATACGTCCTTTGTCGGCAAGACCCTTGACGCGGGCCTGCGGCGGGCCAGTCTTGGCTATCCCGCAATGCGCGAAGGGCTCGAAAATGCCGCCTCCGAAAACAGCGCCAATCTCTTTCGCAGGATTGAGATGCTTAACATCATCGGCAATATCGGTCCTTTGGTCGGACTTCTCGGTACCGTTCTCGGTATGATCATGGCGTTTAATGCTCTTCACCACACCGGAGGACAGGCCAAGGTAACCGATCTCTCCGCAGGTATTGCCGCCGCCCTCTGGCATACATTTGGTGGTTTGGCAGTCGCTATTCCGTCTCTGGTGGCATTTGGTTTCTTTCGCACCCGGCTCGACAAAATGGTCACTCGCGCTTCGATCCTTACAGAAGAATTGCTCGAATCGCTGCGAACTCCGGAAGGAAAAACTGCCGCTCCGGCATCTTCACCCACACCGGAGCCCAAGCCCGCCGCTCGGCCGGTGCCGCGCCGCGCCGATACGCCGGCATCGTGAAGCAGCATCGGAACCCCGTATCGCGGCAGCAAAGGATCATGCGGGCGCATCGGGAAAGCGTGCCCGTGGATTGCTCAGAAAGAGGTAATTGGATTCATGAAATTACGCGGCATCAAACCGATGGAAGGAGAGCACGTCAATGTCACGCCGCTTATCGACGTCGTCATGTGTCTGATTATCTTTTTTCTCCTGGTCGGACATATTGCAAAGAAGGCGTCGGTCAAGGGAATTCGTATCCCATCAACTGTGACCGGTAAGTCGCTGGGTGATCAAAGTAATGAGTTGATCATCAATCTTGTGCCCAGGCACAGTGAGGTCCAAGGCATACAGCGACGTCCCAGGATATATATCTGGGGACATTACTACACCTACGATAATCTGGCCAGCGTGCTTCGCGAATATAAAGCACACCATCCCACTCTTAAACTCGTTATTCGTGCGGATATGCACACAGACTATAAATATTTGGCACCGGTGCTCGTTGCCTGTGCCAAAGCGAAAATTGTCAGCGTTCACTTCATGACGCGACGACAGGGTTAGAAACACACGGGAATTCAATATGGCCTTAAAACGCTCTAAAATCGGCATGCATGCCGCGGCTCATGTGGGTCCGAATATGACACCCATGGTCGATGTGGTCATGGTCATTCTGATTTTTTTCATGCTCGGCAGTTCCTTCACCAGTCCGGTCTGGTATCTCACGAATAACACGCCCGCCATTCGCGGTGGCTTCAGCAATGTCAAGACGTCGAAAGTCCCACCGATCAAACTCTTTATCAAGCTTGATCTCCGTGGGACCCACACCATGGCGACGGTCGGTTCCTTCCAGACGGAAAATCTGCGCGGCACCCTGTTTCGATGGCTTGATAAGCGACGCAAAATTCTCGGAAAAAAAACGCAGGTCATCATCAAGCCTCATGAGCGGGTTCCTTACCAGGATGTCATTACGGTTTATGGGGACTGTGTCCGCGCCCGATATCATGAGGTTGCCTTCGGTATGCCCACCCGGTAAGGGCGGCTGCGGACGACTCGCACCCTCTGCGGATATCAGCATGATCACCGCGGGGATGACCTAATTCTTCAAAAGGGGTAGTCATGTTTCTGCACGAGGCAGATGAAAATAACCAGATTAACACCCGAGGTTGCACATACCGCGCCTCGCCGACACGTTCAGCTCTTCTGGCTCTGTTGGCGACCGGGATGCTGGTGATGCCCCGAGTTGTGGCGGCGGCAAATCCTTCCACGGACCTTCATCAACTCTCGGCGCAGCTTGCGGCAGAGCAGACTGCGGGCAAATCGGCTGCCGTCGAGCAGGGACTCAAATCCGCATCCGGTGCAGCCCGTCAGCTTTATCGTGTGACGGCGATTGCCCTCAACTGGTCGAACTACAAAAAACATTATCAGGCACGCATGACCATGGAAAAGAAGTACATGGCGGATGTGCAGGCGCTTCTCAAAGAGCAAAGCGACCAACTCAGCGGTGATTGGCTTACGGATCAAGCCAAATTTATTCTCGCTGAACTCGCGATTCCCAGCGTAAACCAGATCGAGTACTGGTCGGGAACGCCTCAATTACGCGCCCAACTTGCCCCTTTCGCCATAGCCGCCAGGCAACTCCTGGCCATTGCAGGTCGTCCCTACAAACGGATCATCAATCGTCTCAATAACTCCACCCAATTTACGTCGGAGGATCAAAAACTGTACGAAAACGCCTCCGCAGGACTTACCCAGATTAAATATTTTGGAGCCTACGCCGACTACTATCGCGGATTATCCCTCCCGCGGCATGCTTCCAAACGCAATGCCATGATGCTTGCCGCCGTGAAGGCAGTAGCCCAATGGGCGGATGGACCGGCCTCCAGTGGAGTGAAATTTCAATCGCTGCTGCTCAGCGGCAAGGCAAATATGAGAGCCGGCCTCACATCCGATGCCGTCTCCGACTTCAAACGGGCGTTCGCACCTTCGAGTCCCGCATGGTTGGTTTACAACGCGCACTACCAGCTTGTAGTGGCCCTGTTACGGGATGGACATTTTGGTCAGGCGGCAAGTGCGCTGGCCGATTTTCATACATGGTTGTCCGGCCACAAATCGCTCGACTCTCAAAATGCCCAGATGGGGTTGCAGCTGCTTAATTATCGCATAGCCGCCGCTAAGGCCCGGTCGATCCACGCTCCGGCCCAGCGGCAGGCTGCTATGACCAAAGCCATGAATCTGCTGCTTCCGATTATTGCCCAGGCACCCCAATATCAACCTTTGATTTTTACCCATATCACCAGCGATCTTCCCGCCGTCCCGGATTTCAAGAAAATCACACCGGTTCAGGCTCTGGCCATTGCCTGGACCGATGCCCAGAAGAACAGTAAGACCGCCCTCAAGACGGGGCTTAAGGCCGCAGAGTATATCCTTCATCTTCCCGACCAGCCGCCGGCTCTCAAAGCCCAGGCGCAGTTAATCGCCGGTATCTGTTACGCCGGCAGAGGAGATATCGAAAAAGCCGCGCAGATCAATCTCGCCTTTGCGACGGAACACCCCACCAACAAACAGGCTCGACCGGTCTTGAACATTGCATTGTCCCAGTTGCAGCAACTCAACTCCGGAAAAACGGTCAGCGCCAAAGTCACCGATATGACTCAGCAGGCTATCGCATTGGCTTATAAGACTTTTCACGAAAAACAGTGGCGATTCGCCTACGGCGTCTCCCTCCAGCAGGCTCATCATTACCGTCAGGCGGAAAAGATATTTGCTGCCGTGGGCCCATCGGATCCGTATTACATCCCGGCCCGGTATCAAATGGTGCGCATCAGCGCCAGACGATTGACGCGGGTTATGGCTGCCAATAAAGACCCGATCAGGGTCCATAGCGTCGCTCGCAAAGTGATCCGTGCAGCCCGAGACCTCCTCGAGTTGCTTGGTCATCCACCGGCAGCAACTCCGGCGGATGTTTTAAAGCAAACCCGTGCCGATCGCCCGGAACTGCTGATGCTCATCGCCAGTACCGAACTCGACCCCCTCCGCGATCCACAGGCGGCGGGCCACGTTCTTGATCAACTGGATGCCATGGGTAAATCATTGTCAAGTTCTGAGCGTGGGATCGTCTTGCGATATCGCATTCGTCAATATCAGTTATTGGGTAAAACCGATGAGATTCTTCCGCTGATTCGACACTATGCGCGGGGTTCGAGTGAAAATGCCGATGATGTCATTAAAGGGCTCATCGGTCAGTATCTCCGCGAGAGCCGCCGATTGCGCCATACCGATCTTGCCAAATCACAATCCCTCGCGGCCAACGCCGCTTCGTTGCTCCAACAATTGATCGTGGCCATGTCCAGCGATCCGGTAAAAAATAAACTGCAGATTTACGTCTACAGCCAGTTGCGGGCGCACGAGCTCATTTTCGCCGGTCAGCCTGAACAAGCCCTGGCCATATACAAAAAACTCGAAAAAGAGAATCCCCATGATCTGGGTAATTTCATCGGCGGTGCCCGCGCTGCCTACGCCATTCCCAACTACAGCCTGTCGCACAGCCTGTACGTGCGAATCATCCCAAAACTCGAACCAGGCTCCTCACTTTACTGGAACGCCTATCTGTACCTGATTCGTACCAACATCCGGAGCAATTCCTATCAGAAAGAAACCATCCATACGCTGAAATCTCTGGTGGCGATCTATGGCTCCACCATCGGGGGAAAATATTACCACCGCCAGTTTAACCAATTGCTCCGTACCTATGACCTGACCGCTCAATAAAACCGACTTTCTGACGCTGTTTGGCAGATGCCATGGAAGTCGATAATATAATGTCAAGGTTGAGAGAACGCTTGTGTAAGCGTGATAAATGATATTGCTGGTGAGGTATACAAATTATTTCAAGTTCAGAAACGCCTCTGCCGTCAGAGGCCGCAGTCGGTGACAGTGTCCACGAATTGAATGTTGAACCCAGCGCTGCGGCGCAGGTTACCGGCCCTGACGCGGCTGAGTCTCCACGGCAGAACAAACCGCGATCGCGCCGGCGTTCCGGCAGCCGACCGGCCAAGCCCCGTGCTTCCAGATCACCGCGCGATCGTCGCAAGCCGTCATCAAAAAGCCAGCAGTCCCCCGGTGCAGCGCCTGCGGCAGGGAAAATGGCTGCGCCCGATCGTGCCGCATGGGTAGATCCATCCTCTGCGGGGGCGGACATCGGGGCTGCAGATGGAGATAATCCATCGCTTGCCACGAACAAATCTTCGCAGTCCGGGAGCGAAACGCCCATCAGCGCATCGGTTAAACCTCCCATCGGTCCATCGGCTGGTGAGGTCGCTTCATCAGATAAGCCCGCCAAGTCCGAGTCGCAAACTGCGCCTCAGGCTGCAGAATCCCCCCGTCCCACCGGAGTGGTTCACCCTTCGCCGCCCCCGCAAAAACTTCCCGGCGGTGTGCGGCCTGTGGTGAGGATGGGGCCTGGACTCCCAAGTAAATTCGGCCGACGATCATTCGGTGGAAAATCCGTCTACCGGCAGCAGTTCCGTCCCTCCGGTCCGCCCCGGGTTGGCGATTCTTCATCCGCCGGCGATGCGAATTCCAATTCCCCGGTAACTTCCCCCGTTAACCGTTCTCCCGCCGACATCAACCCCCCCGTGCCGATTTCTCGGTCCGGAGAAGATGTTCCACCGGATCAAATTCAGCGCCGTACCGATGGGTTCGGTGGACAAAAAGGATCAGACCCTATTCCGCCAAATGCTGCCGCTGATGGCAACTCGCCTGGTTCTTCCGCCGACGGGGGTGATTCATCGGACGATTCGTCTCTCCATGGCACCCTCAGCCCGTCGGATCATCCGGACGCTTCTGATAGGCGGGAATCGGTGACGTCGGAATCTGAACCCGGTTCTGCCGGGGCACGCGCGGCGCCCTTACACCGAAAAGCCCCCACCCGTCGCAATCGCATCATGCTCGTCAATGCCGCCGACACCGACGAATGCCGAATCGCCATTCTGTCGCAGGGAATATTGGAAGAGTTTTATATCGAACGCGGCAGTAATGATCTGCACGTCGGAAATATCTACAAGGGGCGCGTCACCAACGTGGAGCCGGCTATTCAGGCTGCATTTATTGATTTTGGAATCAATAAAAATGGGTTCCTGCATATCAGCGATCTCCATCCGCAATATTTTCCCAAACATCTTCAGCAGCGCTGGCACAAAACCACGCTCAGTGCATCCCGCACCCCCTCGCCCGAAGCCTCCGTTTCAGATACACCCCAGCCCATGGCCGACGGAACCCTTCCCGAATCCTCCGGCGATGAAGCTGAAGGCCAACCCGAATCGGAAGAGATGACCGATCTGCTTCTGGTGGAAAATGATCACATCGCCCCGATGGAGAAAGTCGGTCGCAAGACACCCCGGTCCAGTCGACCGCCGATCCAGCAATGTCTGCGCCGCGGACAGGAAATCATCGTGCAGGTGACCAAGGAAGGAATCGGTACCAAAGGTCCGTCGCTTACCAGCTACATCAGTGTTCCGGGCCGTTATCTGGTCATGATGCCGGGAATGAGCCAGTTGGGGGTCTCGCGCAAGGTGGTCGATGACCAGCAACGCCGTGCAATGAAGCAACTGCTTCAGGAGATTAATCCACCGAAAAACCTTGGCTTCATTATTCGCACGGCCGGTGCGGATAAATCAGCCGAGGAACTCAAGGCGGATCTGCTCCAACTTCTTGCTCGCTGGCGCGATATTTCACATCGCATCGAAACTCAGCCGACCCCGGCACTGCTCTATGAAGAAAGCGATCTTCTGACGCGGACGATGCGCGATCTTGATCTTGACGGAATTGAACGTGTTATTGTGGATAACCCCACGATGCTGGATCGCATCGGCGCATTTATCGCCAGCGTCGAACCTGATTCCAAACGCTCTCTGGAACTCTTCACCGATTCCACTCCTCTCTTCAGCCGCTACGGCGTTGAACGTGAACTCGAAAAGATCAATTCGCGGCGCGTGGAAATGGCCAACGGAGGCTCACTGGTCTTTGATTCCACCGAGGCCCTCGTGGCGGTGGATGTCAATTCCGGCCGCTATCGCGAGCACCGGGATGCGGAAATGACCGCCTTTAAGGTGAATCAGGAGGCGGTGCGGGAGATATGTCGGCAACTCAAACTCCGCGATCTCGGTGGGGTCATTGTGATCGATTTCATTGATATGCGCGAAGAGCGGCATAAGCGCGAAATCGAACACATGCTGCGTGAAGAGCTCAAGAAAGACCGCGCCAAAACGAAAGTTCTCCGCATGAGCCAGTTCTGCATGGTGGAACTTACCCGCCAGCGCATGAAACCGAGCCTCAAACGCAGCATCTATATGGACTGCCCGCACTGCCACGGCGCGGGATTGATCAAGAATCCCGAAAGCGTTTCGCTCGATGTGCTTCGGCGAATCGCCGCTGCGGCCATGCACGCCAAAGTGGCGGTGCTGGAGGTGCGCGTCTATACCGCGGTCGCTGATTATCTACTTAATAAAAAACGCCGCGAGCTTCTCGCCGCCGAGGATAAAACCAACCGCAAAATCAACATCATCGCCGATGAACAGGCCGCCGGCGATTCGGTTGTCATTACCGCCACCGATGCCCGCGGTGTTGATCTGCGCCTTGAACTTTAATGTCTTTTTCCACCGGCAGTGCACGACAGGCCCACTCCGTCCCGAGGCCGGTCGATTCAGGTTAAATACGCCTTTTTCCGTCGGCCGCTCAGATAACTTTCCATGACGCAGCCCGCCAGATCCGTCCCCGTGCAGTAAAACGCCACCCCACGTGCCAGCCGGGTTAATTGATCCGTAAATTGCACCCATTCCATATCCCAGTAATCTTCAATCAGGGCGAAACTGGCAACCCGAATATCACTGCGCACGCAGAGCAACGCCTCTCGCAATGTGGCCAGTGCGGTCTTTTTGCTCGGCGGATAAATCAGATTCAACATCTCACCGTCCAGATGAGCCGTCGGTTGCCCGTCGGTGATGATGAACATGATTTTCTGCGCTGCGTTGCGTCTGTTGAGCAGCCTGCGTCCGAGTTGCATCCCCATCTGCAGATTGGTGAAATGCTGATGGGTCTTATCCGCCTCACGCAGGGGCACACGCACTTGAATCGAATATTCATGCGTGCTGACCGGTTTGGGCATCAGCAGCGGAAGTTCGCTGTCGCGGATGATTTTGGCTGTGCTGTAAAATCCCACGATGTCCACGGTATCCTGGGGAAAACGTTGCTGAACCAGCGCGCTGAGGCCCATCGCCACTTTCTTGGCGGCAATGAACCGGCCGTACCGCATCATGCTGCCCGACATGTCAATTAATATGCACAGCGCACAACTCGTGGTTCCCTCATGAAGGTGCATCTCCAGATGATTTTCATTGAAATCAATCGGCAGCAGGGGGGAGCCGGGCGTTTTGGCCTTCTCCGCCATGGCGTTCCGCAGCGACTGATGCAGGTCCAGTTCGCTTACCGGATCGCCGAACTGATAGGGCCGGGTGCCTTCCAGTCGTTCCGCCCCCGCACCCGCATTGGCGGTCGGGTGGCCGTCACGCCCGGTGCGGGGCAGATGGGCGAAGATTTCCATCAGGGCACGCCGCTGCATCTGATTGACCGCGCGCGGAGTGAGACGGTACCTGCCGGCGGCCTTTTCCAGCAGTCCGTCCTGCATCAATTGCTCCAGCAGTTCCGCCTGATCTTCCCCGAGTTCATTGAGCGCATCGATGGCGTCTTCGCCATAGGCAAGGATGAAGTCAAAGACCTTGTCATAGGGCCAGAGGCTCTCGGGTGTGGGAAACGGCTCACCGTCGTATTCGCTGTAGCGATAGTGCATGATGCGGGTGACTCCTGACTCTATAACGTCCTGATTATAGCCTCGATAGTTCACCAACTTCCTGCGGATAGATAAAGTCCGGCATGGACCGGAAAAATATGGGAGTTACCCGTCACGGTTGGCTGCTGACGTCGGCGGATTTCCTGTATACTCAATCTCGGCAGAATTTGTTGCAGGGATGTGACGACTGTGTTGAAACGAAATCGCTTACCGATCGCGCTGTTAATGACCGCCTCACTCGTGTGCGGCCCGAGCATGGCTTGGTGTGATTCGCTCACGCCCGGGGCGCTGTCACTCTTGCCCGCCCAATGGAAGGCCTCATCGCTGGCGCCGAATCTGGATACCGAGCAGCGCCGACCGGCGCACGTCTTTGCCGGCTTCAAACCGGTCTATTCCCGTCACGCTTGGCGTCAATTTTCCGCCAAATACGGCCGGGGTGAAAAAAAACTTCTCATGGAACTCGATTCACAACGAAATGCTTTTGCCGACCATCTTTTAACCCGTGCCGCCGCAACCCACCGCAATGGTTACGCACGGCTGCTGGCCCTGCGGGCGTTTGCGGAAACGTTCCAACATACAAGCGGATCGCCCCTGGCGGTCAACGCCCTGCACACCTATCTGCGACATCTCGCACCGGCTGATATTAATAACCCCGTGCGGGTGGCTCCGGTCTGGACGATGGCACATGAGCTTGCCTGGCTTGGCGCAACGCCCTATGCCGTCCGATCGCATATGGCGGTTCTCGCCGAAAAAGCGAACGTCCAACTCGCGATGGATCTGCTCCGCATCGGGCAGTACACTGCCGCGGAGAAAATCGTTGCGCAACTTCCCATTCTTGAGACCAACCGTGTCCGGCGAAACGCCCTGCTCATGAGTCAGATGGGCACGGTTCGAGCCCTCACACGCCAAAGTATCGTGGAAATCAATTTTGTCGGCAGCCAGATGCCGCTGGTGAACCAGAACGCTCAGGCCGCCATGTACGTGCTGCTGCATGCGGCCTACGTGCAGCCGCAACCGAGTTTAATCCGGCAGATCATCCGACACTGGCCGCACTCGGCTGTCCATGAGCTGGGCGAGTTGCTGCTGGCGAAGCATCCCACGCCCATGCAGCAATATCGGCGGGCGCAGCTGATCATCATCGCTTGTAACGGATTGGGTCGAAGCATTCTGCGAGATCGCTCCTTTTACGCCGCCCTTAACGATCTGATTGCTTTCCGAAAAGCCAAATCAACGCAATGGGATCGAATTCATCGTGCCTTGGCAAAGATTGCCATCGCTCACCTGATCGAGCGTTTCGCTCTTCCGAATCCGCATGTCGATCCACTCGCTGATTTGATCGGCAGGCCGGCGACCAGCGCCTCCGCATCCACCACTTCCGCCCGATGATCTCGGGCACCGTTGTACCATCGGCCTTCTGCTGGGCTTGATCCACCGAACGCCATGCCTAAAATCGGCTCAGGAATATCGCTGATGATTTTTTTAAGGAGGTATTAAATGTCGGTATCGATTGTGTATCACGGACATTCAACGTTTGAAGTTCACAGTGGTGATCATCATTTGATTGTCGATCCGTTTCTGAATCAAAATCCGCTCTCGGACATCAAGGCCGATGCCGTCAATGCAAAGCATATCCTTCTTTCACACGCCCATTTCGACCATGTGGCCGATGCCGAAGCAATCGCCGGAAAAAACTCGGCCGCGATTT
Organism: Planctomycetota bacterium; assembly: GCA_021827645.1. Lineage (GTDB taxonomy): Bacteria > Planctomycetota > Phycisphaerae > WQYP01 > WQYP01 > JAJZGD01. Next base: position 919 of record JAKAVA010000006.1, on the reverse strand, counting down.
ACTGCAATGTTGAAATGTCTCAGTATTACAGCGGCCGGGGCTTGAAAAATGTTGTCGGGCTTAATCAGGGCGGTACCTGCAACACCCCCTTCGGCAAGTTATCGCTGACGGTAGCATTTCACACCAGCACCTTCCCGGATGGGACGGCCGGCGGAGTTGCGTGCGGTATGGTCATTGAGATCGGCGGCAGGCGGATTTACTACTCGGGTGATACGGCTCTCTTCGGTGACATGGCGCTGATCGGCAGACTTTGGAAGCCGGACATCGCCATTCTTCCCATCGGCGATCATTACACCATGGGGCCGGGGCATGCCGTCTTGGCGGCGGAGATGATCGGGGCGCCGCAGGTCATGCCTGTCCACTTCAATACCTTCCCGCCGATAGCGCAGAATCCGGAAGCCTTCGCCGAAGATGTCCGTATCAAAGGCGTCAAACCGGTAGTGCTCAAACCGGGTGGAAAATTCGAACTTTAACCTGCCGAGTTCGGCCGCCAAAGTGCGGTTGGGCCTGAGAGCGTTTCTGCGAAGGGGGCGGACGACGGGGCGCGGTCGCAAACAAAGAATAATCCGGGCGACTTTGGAGCGAGCCGATGGGTTCATCCCATCGGAAATTTCTCGTGTCCGCGGCCCCGCCCCAAATCGCGGTTTGCATATTCCCGGAGCCCCCTCCGCAGGTTGACGAATTCACCAATGGTTTGGGCGGCCACACTTGGCTCAATCCGTCACGGGCCCAGTGCGGATTTGTACTGGTTCAGCCTGAAAAGGAGAATGAGTCCCGGTGCCTAAGGGACTACGGGCTTTGCACGATTGCGTTTGACGAGGCATGGGGAAGATGCTCGGAACCAGCGGGTGACCGGGCGGCGTCCTGCCGCCCGGTAGATGGCCGGTTCGTCGCACATCCAGCCGGTTATCCCTGACGA
>JAKAVA010000098.1 GCA_021827645.1 Planctomycetota bacterium | reverse complement strand
ACCCGATCGGCCAATGGGGGTAAGGGGGCCTTCTGCCCACAACCGTAAAAAACCTGCAGCCATGCCACCGATGTATATACAACCATGCATATCTCAGCACTGCCGCGATGACCGTGAATAATCCGGGATAGTATTCCGATACCCGGATATGGACGTTGCGGGTATAAAGTACAGGGTCAGGGCCGGTATGAGCCAGAAAATGTCGCTTATGACGGTGCTCCGCCCAATGGTAAATTCCTAAAGGATCAGATTGAAATGAAAACGGCAGTTCACGTAACTCACGAAGCTGTTCAAAAAATCGGCGGTATCGGTGCGGTTCTGCACGGATTGCTTACCTCAAAGCATTACAGCGAGCATGTTGATCGGGATATTCTCGTTGGCCCGCTCTTCAGCACCGACGGTCCGGCCGAAACCAGATTAGGCATGGGGGGGGAGGTACTTTACAGCTCGATGGATGGAATTGTCCGGCATCCCCTCGCTGCGGCATTGCAGGCTGTCGAGCAGAAGTACAACGTCGGCTTAGTCTACGGCCGCAAGACCTTTTACGATAAATTCACTCAGGTAACCTCACACCCCGAGGTGCTCCTCATCAATTTGAATCATTACTCCGCCGAACGCATCGCCGCGTTCAAATGGGAACTCTACGACAAATTCCGCATTGAATCCAATCGCTATGAGTGGATATGGGATTACGAACAATATGTGCGTCTCGCAGAGCCGGCGATTGAAGCACTCTCTGCCATCGGCGTCGGCTCGCCAGCCCATCCCGCCATTATCTTCGCCCATGAATACATGGGCATGCCGACGGCCCTTGCCGCCAAACTCAACGCCCCTGAATCTTTCCGCACCATCTTCTACGCCCATGAGGTCGCGCCGATGCGCCGGATTGTCGAGGCTCATCCCGGCTACGATATCAGTTTTTATAATGCCATGCGCCTCGGGCGGCAGCAGAACCTGACCGTGGATGATGTGTTCGGGTCGCAGTCATTTTTCTACAAGTATCCCCTCGTGGACGCCGCCCGGTATTGCGATAATATTTTTGCCGTCGGCGATTACATCATCGATGAATTCAGGTTTTTGAACCCGGCTTTCCAGCGACGGCGTATCGATCTGGCCTACAACGGCGTTCCGGCATTTCATATATCACTCGATGAAAAAACCGCCTCCCGGCGTCGTCTGCAGCATTATTGCCAGACTCTCCTGGGCTTCAAGCCCGATTACGTATTTGCCCATGTAACGCGCATGGTGCTTTCCAAGGGGCTCTGGCGCGACATCCGGGTGATGGAGCAGATAGAATCGCGCATGGCCGAGAAAAAACTCTCCGCCGTACTGATCGTTCTCTCAACGGAAACCTCCGCCCGCCGAACCGACGATATCGTCAACATGGAGTCAAACTACAGTTGGCCAGTTGCCCATCGCGAGGGACACCCGGATTTGACCGGCGGTGAAGCGGCGTTTTATACAGGCGTTCAGGAATTTAATGCGCGTAGCCGTCATTGTAAGGTTATCTACATCAATCAATTTGGTTTCGACCGGCGAACCTGCGGAATGCGCATGCCCGCCGATATGGACTTCATGGATATCCGTCAGGGATCGGATGTCGAATTCGGACAATCGGTCTACGAACCCTTCGGCATAGCTCAGGTTGAGCCGATCTCCTTCGGCGGACTGTGCGTCTTTACATCTCTCTGCGGCTGTGCGGGCTTCGCACGCAAAGCGGCCGGTCCAAAAGGAACGCCCAATGTCCTGGAGGTGGATTACACCACGGGGCCCCACGCTCAATTCAATTCCATTGAAGCTTGTCTCGCAGTGGACAAAAATCATCGAATTCAGATCGAACGCGCCGTCGCCGCACAGGTGGCCGACAAAATCATGGCCGGTCTGCCCGTCGGTGATGCCGCCATTGATAAGATGCTCAAGGAAGGTTACCGGCTCGCAAGTCAGATGAGCTGGGAAGTCGTGGCCCGCGATTACGTTCTGCCGGGCATGGATCGGGCGCTTGCCGAGAGCCATGTAGAACGAGTTCGTCCGCAGATTGTCATCGCTTAATTTTTGGCGCAGGGTGCCTCACCGCTGAAATTCGTACGGGGCCGACTTAAGAAATCGTCGCATGTAACGTTCAACATTCGCTCGCCTTTTGAGTTTTCTTTATCATCTGTCAGCCATTTCGTTTTACTCCATACCGCCTTTGCCGTTATGCTTTGTCCCGGTAAATAAACTCGGCCCGGAAACCGGTTGTACCAGGTACTCTCGTCCGGAGTTGAGATGGTGACGCAATGGGTATTGACATGTTTGTAGATCATCCAGATGAAGTGGTTCCACCGGTAACGTCGGTCTATAGCCCCACCCGTAGGCGCAGGCTCATCGGGCTTATGATCCTGGCCATCGGACTGCAGACCGCTCAAGCTTTTGCCAATGACTCCGGCGCATCCAATCAGTCCTACCTTCTCCCGCTGATGAACTCCCATGCGACCGCCAATGGCGGCACACCCTGGTGGAGCGAGACGCATCGGCACGGCGAGGCCGTACACATCACAACGGAGTTCGGTTACTACAATGATTACTGGTATCGCTATCTGGATATATCGCCGAACCGGCCAAATCTTGAAAATATAACACGCATCTCTCTGAACATGAAAAAATGGGGGTCTCTTTATTTTCGCAGTTTTGCCAATTGGTCGTATGATATTAAAAACCCCTATCTGAATTCGCTCTCACAGGGGATCGCCGGATCCGCAGCTCCCGGCGGGGCCGTGGGAAATGTACCCGATAGCAACTTCTCCGAAGCGGATCTGACGCTGGGCTATTCCTATGATGCCGACCGATTGATTCACTTTGAAACCGGCTTCACCGATCAGATCACACCCAATACCCAGTATTTTGTGCCGCATCTGGATCCCCTCGCGAAGGTCGGCCTGGCACACGGACAGACCAACAGCCCGGAAGTTTTTTTTCGTGTTTCGCTCAATGATGATCGGTACCTGCACCAATTCGCGTTCCATCCCTTTGTCATGGTCGGGTTCGACTACGCCGGTGCCTACTACACGCAGAGCGCCGGCCAATATTTTGAGGTGGGCATGGACCCTGTTTTCCGCGTGCCGCATACCGGCGGGCTGACCATCTATTCTCCTTTCTCCGTTTCCTTCATCAACGGAGAAAAGCGCCTGGACGTGAATCGTGTCAGTTACCGCGATGGCTATCTGGGAACTTACGTCGGCACCACGCTCACTTATCCGCTCAACAGGCTCCTGAAGATACGACCAACCGACGGCCTCTACACGATCGGATTTTCAGTCAACAGTATTTTTGCGGCGACGCGCTATGCGCAACCGGCCGGTACCCACAGCGACGCGACAGTCGTGGGCGTGTTTCTCCGCGTTGACTATTAGTTGGAGCTGCTGCCGAAGTCGTGCGACGTAGAGGCATTCGGCGTTTTTCAACGGTAACGTCGCACGGTAAAATCGTGCACTTTTACTGGAGGTTGATCGTATGGAAATGCGTAAACTCGGCTCATCCGGCTTGATGGTCAGCGCGATCGGAATGGGATGCATGCCGCTTTCGGTGCCTGAAAATCGGCCTTCCGAAGATGAGGCCATAGCCGTCATACTCAAAGCCGTTGAGGTCGGCATAACCTTTTTTGACACTGCCGACGCCTATTGCCGCGATCAGAGCGAAATGGGGCACAATGAGAGGCTGATCGGCAAAGCTCTCTCGCGGCTCGATTCTTCAACCCGATCGAAAATAGTCGTTGCGACGAAGGCCGGTCTGGTTCGACCGGAAGGCCGCTGGGAGCCGGACGGTTCACCGGCGCACATCAAGGCCGCCTGCGACACCGCACTCAAAAATCTTGGCGTCGACTCCATCGATCTCTATCAGTTCCATCGCCCCCATCCCCGTGTTCCTTTTGCGGACAGCGTCGGTGCATTTGCGGAACTCCAGAAGGCGGGCAAAATCAAACATATCGGACTGAGCAACGTCTCGGTTCTTGAGATCGAGCTGGCGATGTCGGTTGCAAAAATTGTCAGCGTGCAGAATCAATTCGCACGCAATCACCGTAAACCTCAGCAGGATGGCGTGCTGGAATTTACGCGTAAGCACAACATGGCATTTCTTCCGTGGAGCCCCCTGGGAGGTATTAAGGCCGCAAAAGGTCTCGCCGCTGCCGAACCTCTGCTTGAAACACTGGCCGTCCACCACCGCGTAACTCCGCAGCAGGTCGTCCTGAAGTGGATGCTGCTCCTTTCGCCGCACATCATTCCCATTCCCGGTGCCAGCCGGAAGGAATCGGTCGTAAGTTCCGCCGCCGCCGAAAATATTCTCTTTAAGCTGGAAGAATTTGAGGCTCTTAATGATTAGTCGCTTTTTATTGACGCATCAGATAATTGCTGGCGGAGGTCATTCGTCTTGACTTCCACCGACTCAGGTTCTTCTCCGGATAATCCGGCATGGATGCTCGATTTGATCGCCGATTCCGCATCGGTGATCGAACGACTGAAATTTCAACTTCCGGAAATCGACGCCCTGTGCAGAAAAATTACCAACCAGCTTCTGGCGGGAAATAAATTACTCACGGCCGGCAACGGCGGTTCGGCTGCCGCAGCCCTGCATCTCGCGGAAGAACTCACCGGCAAGTACAACCGCAGCGACCGCCGCGCGCTGCCCGCCATTTGCCTCGCCGCCGATACCACCGCCCTGACCTGCATCGCCAACGACTGGGATTTTGCCAGCGTATTTGCACGGCAGATTGAAGCGTACTGCAAACCGGGTGATGTGCTGATGGTGTTTTCATCCAGCGGAAACAGCGAAAATCTGGTACGCGCCTGCCATACCATGAAAAAATATGGCGGTACGGCGCTGGCGTTGCTGGGGCGCGGCGGGGGGCGTGTCCAGCAGATTGCCGATCTCTCGCTGGTGGTGAATTCGAACCGTACCGCCTCCATTCAGGAGGCCCATGAAGTCATCCTGCATCTGATACTTGAATATGTTGAACGCACGGTGGATTGAATCTTCCCGGTTTGCCGGTAACCAACATCCCGAATAGGGCGTCAGTCAAACTCATCCCCGCGGAATGTATGCCCCAGATAAGTTTTGCGCACCAGCTCGTTGTTGATCAATTCCTTCGGCGGTCCCTGTGCCAGCACTTTGCCGTCCGAGATAATCAGTGCCCGATCACAAACTTCCAATGTTCGCTGAACATTATGATCAGTAATCAGGATGGCTTTGCCCATCTGCTCGCGCAACTGACGAATCTCCCGCTGAAGATCCTCAACCGCGATGGGGTCGACTCCGCTGAAGGGTTCATCCAGCAGGATCAGCGAGGGATTGGTGACCAGAGCGCGGGCGATTTCAAGTTTGCGGCGTTCACCGCCGGAAAGCGAATAAGCCTTCTGCCGACGATTGCGTTCAAGCCCGAACTGTGCCAGCAGTTTATTCGCTTCCGTCAGCCGCTCCGATCGTGATCGACGCGTATATTCCAGTATGGCCAACAGGTTCTGCTCGACCGTAAGCCTCAGAAAGACGGATGGTTCCTGTGAAAGATAACCCATTCCGCGCCGGGCTCGCTTGTACATCGGCAGACGCGTAATGTCCGCACCGTTGAATAATACGGTCCCTCCGTCCGGTCGCACCATTCCAATCGTCATGCGAAATGTGGTTGTCTTGCCGGCGCCATTGCGTCCCAGCAATCCGATGACCTCGCGCGCCCCGACTTCAAACGAAACATGATCAACGACCGTTCGTCCGCCATAACGCTTTACCAGATTTTCAGCCTTCAGGAGTATCAACCGATTAAGGGCCTTCCTTTGACCGTACACTCATCCGCCGGAGTCCATCTCACCGACTGAACCAGAATTGTCGCGGGACATGTCCCGCATGGCAAGCCATCCGGACATTTGAAAGGTATTCGCTGACTCCGGCAACGTATCCGTTGTGGGCCACCATTCCGGTGTGCAGTGACAACTTGATTGACGGTAAGGAGCTTTGCCATGCAGCGACGATTTCTGACTTCTACGCTCATTTTGACGGGGGCGGCGATGATTGGTGGCTGCCAGTCCATGCACCATCCGTGGCTTTCCGGCCAGACCGACCAATCCTCCACGTCATCCGGGGCGACGGTTAATCAGGTTGATTTATTTCCCAATGGAATGGGGTACATCGGATATCGCACCGTCGTGGATAACACGCAGACGGTGCATGTTGCGATTAATCAAAATCAGGTCAATGATCTCCTGAAAACAATCGTCTTTTTTGACAACTCCAACAGTCCGCCGGAGCTAACGTTCAACACCCCCATCCCGCTTTCCGTGAAACTCGCCAATCTCCCTCTGGCCCCCACATCCGGCGGTTCTTGGATCACCCTGCTGGAGCAACTCAAAGGGCGGCGCGTGAGCTTGAAATTGAAAAATGGCAAAAGCATATGTGGCCGCCTGATTGCCATTAAATCCCAATGGCCCATCCTTCCCATGAACCATCCAGTCCCGGAACCTCGACTTCAAAACGGGCAACCGGCCATATTTCCTTTTTCACGCTTTGCGGAAATTTATCATCATGGGCGCGTTAAACGCATTGCACTGGCCGATATGATCAGTTTTCAGGTTCGTAACAGGCAACTCCGTGCCAGTCTCCGCCGGGCCCTGCGCTACATCGCGGATAATCGCCGAACCGGCTCCGCCGATATCGCCATCGAGTTTCGCGGCCATGGTCGCCGCAACGTTCAATTTGGTTACGCCACGCAGACGCCGTTGTGGCGCATGACTTACCGCCTGCTTTTGCCGGATCTTTCCGCGCCGCAGAACGATACAAAGCCGACCCGTCTTCTTGCCGATGTGATCGTGCATAATACCACCTCGACGCCGTGGCGGCATATTACATTGCAAATCAACGGCTCCTGGCCGAAATCGTTTATTGAAGACCTGCAGCAACCCCTCTACGGTCGTCGCCATGTCCTGCCGCTGCCTGCCGATACCGCCGTAACTCCGCAAAACGGTCTCTTTTACCTGCAATCAAACCTGATTGCGTCAAACCAACGCAAGGCGGCATTGCCTATGTATGCGCGGCTGGAGCCTGCCGCACATGCCATGGTAGGTAATGCTTTCGCCGCCAAGGCATTCATGCCTCAGCTTGCATTAGCCCGGAGCGCAGCGGCCGTGGAAACAACCCCGTCCATTAACGTCTCATCCATGGCGGCTCCGCAAACTTCCAACCCGGCGTTCAATTTCGTGGCGAAAAATATTTCCATTGGCAGTGAACGATCGGCCTCATTCCCGGTCTTCGCGGCGCCCGTTTCCGCCTCCGTGGTATCGACATTCAACGTGCAGGAACCGAAGGCTCATCTGCGACGTGCTGTGCTTATGTTTAATAATTCCAAACACTACCTGCCCGCGGGGCCAATGACCGTGTTTCAAGGCAGCGCCTACACCGGCGAAATCAGCGCCCCTGCAATTCCCGTTCATTCACGGCATGTACTGCCATTTGCCGTCGATCTGGCAGCAACCGCCGAAATCCAGCTGTCGCAGAGCAGTAAGTTTGAGAGTGCAAGCTTCAATCACGGCTATTTATACCTGCATGATGCGGTTACAAAACGAGCAAATATCACGATCAAGAGCCTCCATCAACACCCGATCACCGTCGTCGCACGCTTCGGACCCGAGATGGGATGGAAATTCGCCCTATCCAATTTGAAAGCCATTCGCTTAACTCATGGAATGGGAGTAGAAATTCCTGTAAAGCCCATCAGCGATAAATCCTATCTCATTACCCGGCTGACTAAGCAGCAGCAGGCGGTAAATCTGAATACGGCCGATGCTAACTATCTGGCCACACTCCTGACCCTGAAAGGGCTCGAACGGCCCGTAGCCGCTGCATTACGCCACATCATCAGTCTGAAAAAGGACTTGAACGCGGCTCACCTGCGGATGGCTGAAATCGGTAATCGTATAGCGGAACTTTCGGCCAACGAGAATCGAATTCGCCAGAATCTTGCTGCGGCGAAATCGGTGCCCGCTCAGGCGCAACACTTCGCCCGCGAGCTCGTTGCTCTCGACAAGCAGATTCGATCGCAGCAGCGCACCCAACGTGATGCAAAGGCTACGGCTCGCCGTACCCAAAAAGCCCTGGATCGGTATATTCGGCACCTGAAATGACTTCAGACCGAAGGACGGCAGAAATTTTCTCCGTTTCGGCGATAATGAAGCAATGAATGATTCGTCGCTTCAAGTCGCACTGAAAGAATGGGATGTCGTCTGCAAAGCTCTTTGTGCCGGAAAGCAGCACGTGCTTCTGCGTAAAGGTGGCATTCACGAAGCGGCGGGGGAGTTTGAGCTGGAACATGATAAATTCTTCCTCTTTCCCACATTTGTCCATCAGCAGGCATCCGGCCTTAAACCCCCATTTCGCCAGGAAGTGTCGGCCCTGAAGACCGAGCCGGATACCGTTCATATTCCCGGTTGGGCTCAGGTGGAAAAAATTTACTGCGTGCCGGGGCGCCGGCAACTCGATGCGCTCGATGATCTGCACGTCTTTGATGCCCCGTTGATCGATATGCGTTTTAATTACCGCCCCGATTATCCCCTCTATCTGATCCTCATCAGAACCTGGATTCTTCCCCAACCCGTCACCGTTGCCAATTCCATTGAATACGCGGGATGTAAAAGCTGGGTACCCCTGATGCAATCGATATCGACTCAATCATCCATCCCGGTCAGCAGCGATGAAACGCTTGTTTCCCTGCAGGATCGGATCGCTTCAACCTTCAGCCGCGCCTGATATCAGTAATGCCGCCGTTGATTTTCTGCGGTATCATTTTCCGCCATGCATGCGGGCGAACATCTCGTGACGATTCCAGATTGTGCGTTGGCTCTACTTTGGGCTGCGGAATTGATGTTAACCCTCTGGACCCTTCGCGTGGCGCAGTTCTTTGTCTATCGCATGGGAAGAGTCATTCGCGATCCGCTTGCTCCGATTGATATTCCCGCCGCCGTGATCCTGCCGGTCAAGGGGCTCGAACCCTCAACACGGTCCAACATCGAAAAGCTGCTCAATCAGGATTATCCGCATGTCCGCTATATTTTCTCCGTACAGTCGTCGGATGATCCCGTATGCCCGCTGATCCGTTCACTGATCGACGAGTTTCCGGGCCGCAATATATCCCTGGTGATTGCCGGACCGGCCCAGACGCGTTCACAAAAAATTCATAATCAACTTGCGGCGGTGGATCAAACCACTCCCGACGACAAATTCCTTGCATTTATTGATGCCGATGCCGCCCCCTCACCCCACTGGCTTCACGCTCTTCTCATACCGCTGACCTATCCGCACATTTCAGCCACCACTGGTTACCGGTTTTACATTCCGCAGCACCCTTCGGCGCCCAATGCGCTCCTGTCTGTCGGCAATGCCATGGTTGCTGCCATGCTCGGCCCGTATCGCCGCACCGTAGCGTGGGGGGGCTCCATGGCCATATCACGCGAGAAATTCTTTTCGCTGGGCATTTACGATGCCTGGCAGTGCGCCCTGAGCGATGATTATGTCCTCAGTTATCAGGTCAAAAAACATGCCGGTGAGCGTATCCACTTCGTCCCGCAGTGCATGGTCGCATCACCAGCGGATATGTCCACCAAGGCACTTCTTGAATTTGCCGTCCGACAATATCGCATCACCCGGCGATGTGCCGCAAGACTTTGGTTCACCGCAGTCGCAGGTTCCGGGGTGTACCTGGCAACTATCCTCTCGGCCGCCATCCTGTCGATTGCCCCCGCAGGTATCTGGGCACAGGGGTGGTATCGATTCATTCCACCGGCGGTGCTTTTGCTCGTTTGGGCCGGCAGCATGCTTCGCGGATGGTTCCTCATGCGGGCGGGCAAAATTCTTCTTCCCCAGCACAGCGACGCCATCGGCCGATGTTGGGTATGGTTTACCGTGCTGTTTCCGGCCGTTCAGGCCTTTAACATGTTCTGTCTTCTTCTCGCGGGTTTCGGTAAAACCATCACATGGAGAGGGATTCGGTATCAGATGATCGGTCGCACGCAAACCCGCATAATTAGCCCGAAAATTCTGCGGTAGGGACGTGGATTCAGCGTTTTGCCATCATCGTTCGTGTTTTTTTCAACTCTATACTCGGCACGTGGAGTTTAGCCCTCAGCGATATTGGTTTTCTGACCGATTTTATTGTGCAGATAATCGACCCTGTGCACCGACTGTTCCCAAAACCAAAGCCGCAGCTATTCCCAACAGTCCCACGTATCCATACGCCCACAGCCATCCATGACCGAAATGGTGCAAAATGCCCATCATCGCATTAGCGGCGAAAAGTCCGAAACTTCGCGTGGCCGTTAGTGCTCCCATCCCGCCGCCGGTCTTTTCGGCCGACCTGATCAGGGACATGATGGCGGGTTCCAACGTCTCGATCACGCCCAGCGAAAATCCCATCAATGCCACGACGGGGAAAAAGAGATTCGGGTTTTGATGTGTCGCCGCAATCACCGCCATCAGGATGCTTGCAACTCCACCGATCAGATATCCACCCCACGCCAGAAACCCAACCTCGCGCTTTGCGAGCCTGCCGATCAGCAGGCCCGTCAGTGCGGATATTCCAAAAAAGACCACATAGGATACGATGGCGGCCGCATCACTGTGGTATCTTTGATAAACCGTCAAAATGGGAAACCCGAAACTGAATGAACTGAAACCGTACAGGCCGGTTGCCAGCAATATCCGTCGATAAAGTTTCTGGTTTGAGGCAGCGTGCGCAGTTGGGGCCGCCGCCCTATTTGCCGGGGGAGCCACAGGACGCCGAGCGCCTGCGCGAACCAGCACCAGCGTGAAGGTTGAAAGGATCAATGGAATGAGGGTGAGTAGAAAGATCGTGAAAAATTTGAAACCGGCCGTGAGAAGCAGAACTGTTCCCAGCGCTGCCAGAAAACCGCCGCCGATATCCAGTGCATGAAGAAAACCGAACGCCTTGGTGCGATTCTCCCGCGTGGTTACTTCGGTGAGCATCGCTCGGCGGGGGGGGGATCGGAAGTTGCGTCCCCACCAGCCACCACAAAACAAGCCGGCAGCGGCCAAGGGAATGCTGACCAGTCCGGAGAGTGACAGCAAGGGAATGCACGCATTGCCCGCAATCGCAACTTTTTTATGTCCGATGCGATCGCCCAATCTTCCTCCCCACAGACCGAAGACTGATCCTGGCCCAAAGCTCACAGCCATGACAACTGAAAATAGCCATACGGGTGCATGAAGTCCATGGACCAAAAACAGCGGAAACATGGCCAGCACGGCTTGATATCCAAGATCGGCGAAGCATGCCGAAAGTGAGATCAGCAACACCGAGCGGGACAGCCAGCCCACATTCGATTTTTCAGTTTTCTTATCCACATATGGGATTCTATGGACGCTCGCAAATCCTGCAACCCTGCCACTGGATCGCCTGGCGTTTTAATTTTAATCGAGCCCATCGTGCTCAGGGATTCCCTGGCTGGCTCCGGGTTGAAGACAAATCCTCCCCCGCCATCGGTTTGCGGCTTAATCTACGCACTCGACATCGATTAAGCAGTTCCATGCGGAAGGCATCATTCAGGCAACGACAATGGCTTCAATGCAGCCAAAATGCTGTGGCTGCGTTAGAAATCACCGATCATGGGGCTGACGTCGGGCTAAACTGCATTTCTTCACCACCACCAAGAGGACTTTTTGGTTGACTGCGCGGCAGTCTTGGATGCGTTGCCCTGACCACTGGCTGCAAAATCACTCGCCACCTTCTGCATGCTTGAACCAAGCTTATTAAGATTTGCCTTGAGTGCAGCCGCCTTTACATCGGCTTTGGAAAAGAGCGGGGCCCCGCTGGCCAGCCCCCCCGCATTAAGATCGGTGGACAGGTAAGTGTTGAGGTCATCCATGTAGGCGACAAATTCATCGCCGGAAGTTGTAACGCTGTTTGCAGAGGTTCTTACCGACGCAAAGTCCTTCGTTGCCGCATCATAGCGGCCCATCGCCACTTTTTTTATCGATGCATTTTTAATGGAATTGTTTTCCTTGTTCCACGAAGCGAGATACGACTTTTGATCGTTGAGCATCGCAGAAAGATCATTCTTGAGGCTGCTGTAACTGGATTTGAAACTCCCCAGCGACTTGGTGAAGTCTGCGTATGGTTTTTGCAGATCACCCGTTGACGACTGCAGTTGTTGAAGGCTTGCCACAAGGGCGTCCGTCTGTGAGCTGACAACGTGAGCCTGATCCACCGTCATCGAAGCATGGCTGCTTGTGTTCATCGCCTGCTGATAGGGCGCCTGGCTGCAAGCGGTGAGTGATGCCATGCCCAGGGATGCGCCTGTTACGACCGCGATTCGGATTGAGGTTTTGGTAAATTTCTTTGTCACTGATAGCTCCTTTAGCTGGATATCATCTTTGCCCCGGCAGACGACAACATCTGCACCGACTCTCCTATTTAGACACGCAATGCCCTATAAATGCAAGCGTTCTGACATGCTGACTCATATCGACTTCTATGCCAACATCACCGAGGTAAAGGAGATGAGCCTCGGTATGGCAATATGTAGAGTTCTAAATGCAAAAAGTTCGCTCGATGTGAGTTATTCGCATCGTCGGTTATTTCCATCTGGGCTGAATTGGCCGATTGGGGTAATCGCGGCTACACTTGTTGAGATGACGTTGGTTTGTATGGAGATATCGCTGGATGCAGGGTGTAACGCAGGGACTACTGACGGTAAAGGCTTCGCAGCGTTTTGTGATCGTAGCCGCCGAGTTCAACAAATGGATTACTTCGCAATTGGAACTCGGAGCCCGCGAAGAACTCTGTAAGCTCGGGGCGGGTCCCTCCCAAATCACCACCCTCTGGACGCCCGGCAGTTTTGAAATCCCGACCGTTGCCATGGCAGTGGCGAAAAAAGGGGGGGTATCCGCAATTATCTGCCTTGGCTGCATCATCCGCGGCCAAACCGCTCATTTTGATCATGTCGCATCCGCAGCGACATCCGGCATTGCGGCCGTCGGACCGACGACGGGTGTACCGGCCATCTTCGGCATCATCGCTGCCGACACTCAGGAACAGGCCATGGATCGCGCCGGGCTGAAAATGGGCAACACGGGCAGTCATAGTGCTCGGGCGGCCGTTCACATGGCCAATCTTATGGCGGAAATAGTCGAAGGCTCCCGCAAATGACAAACTCTCTCGATTCCACTCTCGACACATCTTCATTGACGATTCCTCAGCGATCGCACGCGCGGCGACTCGCGCTTCAGGCCCTTTTTCAGGTTGATGCCCAGGGAGATGATTTTCTGTCCGTAGGCCTCGCTGAATTCATCGCTCAGTCTACCAACGATATCTCAGTCCGGCTGCGTGCCATTTACATGGTGAATCACGCTTGGGATTACCGCAAGGTCTCCGATGAGTGGATCTCGCGCCTGATGAAGGAATGGTCGCTCTCGCGCATAGCGGCCGTCGATCGGGCGGTTCTTCGTCTGGGGTTGTGGGAAATGACCGGCGAACGCAGCACGCCGCCCAAGATTGTCCTTGATGAGGCGATCAATATGGCCGGTGAATACTCCACTGCCGAATCATCGAAATTCGTTAACGGCGTTCTTGGTGCGGCTTATACCGAATTTGCCGCTAACACCAGCGCAGCGGAAAGCCGTCCGGAACATACCTCGGAGTGATGATGGTCTTTGGTTTCATTAAAAAAGCCGTCGGCGCCGGCACCGAAAAACTTCGCCAAGGCCTTTCTCGCACGCGGTCCGCTCTCGTCGGATCGCTCCGTTCCATCCTGACCGGTCGGCGGCTTGATCAGGCCCTGCTTGATGAACTCCGTACCCGTTTAATTGCCGCAGACTTGGGTGTGGGCGCCACGGATCAGATCATGAATGATCTGACCGATGCGTGGAAGCAGGGGCGCATCAGCTCCGGAGATGAAGTGCTTGAATTTCTCAAAAGCGAAATGCGTGACTACTGGCCAGCTGAGAGCCGCGCGCTGCGGTGGGCGTCATCCGGGCCGACCGTCATACTGGTCGCCGGAATCAACGGTGCCGGTAAAACCACCAGCATTGCCAAACTTGGCCAATGGCTCAAGGATCAAAATAAGACAGTCGTGGTTGCTGCCTGCGATACGTTCCGCGCCGCCGCCGTGGAACAGCTCACCATTTGGGCGGAGCGTGTCGGTGTTGACATTGTGAAGCATCAGATGGGCAGCGATCCCGCTGCCGTTGCCTTTGATGCCTGCCAGGCGGCCCTCGCCCGGCAACGCGATGTCTTGATCATCGACACCGCCGGGCGGCTTCACACTCAAGATCATCTGATGCGTGAACTGCAGAAAATTCGCCGTGTCGCCGCCAAAGTCATCCCTGACGCCCCGCACGAGTCGCTGCTGGTACTTGATGCCACCATCGGTCAGAACGCCATCCGACAGGCGGATGAATTCCGCAAGGCCATTGATCTCACCGGCATATTTCTGGCGAAACTTGACGGTACCGCCAAGGGAGGGATCGTCGTCGCCATCCGCAATCAATTGGGGCTGCCGGTTAAGTTTGTCGGCCTTGGGGAAACTCCTGCGGATATTGAACCATTCAACCCGGAAACTTTTGTTGACGCCCTGTTCTCCGAGTAAATAATCTCCTGCGTGTGCCGCAAAACGAGTCTCGGGCAGCCTACGCAATGCGGCTGTACCGCCAAGTACTCTACGTTTTGGCATCCGAGTCGTTTCGCAGCCGTCGTAACGCTACCCTGACGCCAAAAAATTCCGACCCATTTTGCATTACCATTCAAGGGCTCCTGACGTATAATGTTGCGGCCTGATGGACGGTTGCGGTTCATGGATGGACATAGGACGGACGGCCGACACGTACGCCTGCTTTCATTCCATCCCCACAACATTGAGAGGAACTCTGCTATGCTGGCGTTAAGTCGTGGTGAAGGGCAAAGCATTATCATCAACGGCACGATTGAGGTGAAAATCGTCAAGTGGACTCGAAGCAGTGTTCGACTTGCCATCGAAGCGCCGCGGGATGTTACCATCGATCGTGATGAGGTGTGGCGGAAAATGCACCCGGATAAACCGACTCCGTTGGATCAGGTGCAGACCCTGCGCGAGAGCAGCGGCGGCACTCAACCACGATCTGCCGCCACCGGAGAAGATACTGATACGCCGAGGCCTCGTGAAGCGGTTTGATGGATGTCTGTTGCCTGTGGCGGCAGAAGTCCCTGCTGCAACTGCAATTGCGGATCGTGTCCGGCGTTCCATGTTAGGGGTGGACAAGTTGAACATCGGCGATATCACGGCGTAGTATGGGTAAAGTGCTGCGGAGCGGCACGCTGACATCAGGCGGTGAGGCGAATATGAAGCATTGGATGCTTTCCGTATGTGCAATTGCCGTGTCGATTTTGGTTTCACATGGCCGTCTTCAGGCCCAGGAAGTTCATGGCGGATCGGAATATTCACCGCCGACTTCCTCGGCAAGCGGTAACACAACCACGAACTACCCACCCCTTGCAATTCCCGCCATCACTCAACAGCGCAAGATTAATCTCGCATGGCAGATTGCTTTGGCGGAACACAATTTTTCACCCGGGATTCTCGACGGTATCTTCGGACCATGGTCGAAAATGGCGCTTCGGCAATATGCCCGATATAAATTTCCGGGCCTCAACCCATTTTCAAAAAAAGGGGCCGCAATTGTCTATCGCGCTCTGGGCGTTAATCCCGCCCACGTTCTGACGACCTATACCGTATCTAAGCAGGATTTAGAAGCCGTTGGCCCCTTGCCGATCCACTGGCGTGCTATGGCTGCGGCGACGCGGATGCCGTACAGTTCGACGCTTGACTGCCTGGCGGAAAAATTTCACTGCACACGCAAGCTGATTGAATTGCTCAATCCGGGAGTTAATCTGCGAGCTGTTGTACCCGGCCAGCGCATCAACGTCCCGAACATTCGCCCCTTCCCTGGACCCAATGATTTTGGTCTACCGGGGGCATTGAGTTCCGCCATCAAAAAAGATCGGGCATTTTATCCGTACCATCATCTCGCGTATATCGAGATCGATCTGCAAAAACGGATCATGCGTCTCTTCAACGACAAAAATCAACAATTCGGTCTTATTCATTGCTCGGTCGCCGCGCTGAAATCTGACCTGCCAACGACCGACGCCTATGTAAAAGATTTTGCCATGAATCCGAATTATACTTTTCTTCCAGCTTCCTGGCCCACAGTGCATGGAATTCATCATCCGCTGGTGGTACCGCCGGGGCCCAGAAATCCCGTCGGGGTTGTCTGGATGGGGCTTAATCTTAAAAACGTCGGCATGCACGGTAATCCGCTGCCGCAGTACATCGGATTGACGGGTTCTCACGGCTGTTTCCGAATGACCAACTGGGATGCGGTGCACCTCTTCACCCTCGTGCACATCGGACTTCCGATTATCATGATTAATCATCGCCATCCGATACCGCTGGACGTGCCGTTGCCTACCGGCTGTGACCCACCCGGTTTGCCCAATGCGCCTGCCGCAACGCCAGAAGGTACCCTCGCCGCCGGCAATGCCCCGATAACCGTCGAACAGTCGCGTCGCACGCCAAAGTCGCGCGTTCTTTCCCGCCGTGCCGTGGAAGAAAGTCTCGAAGCACATTGGAATCGGCAACCGGTCACTGCGCCGTCGAATTGACGCCA
Source organism: Planctomycetota bacterium (assembly GCA_021827645.1). Classification (GTDB taxonomy): domain Bacteria; phylum Planctomycetota; class Phycisphaerae; order WQYP01; family WQYP01; genus JAJZGD01. Next base: position 26,768 of record JAKAVA010000098.1, on the reverse strand, counting down.
GCAGGCACGCGCGACATGTTATCTGCACAAAGTGATGATTTTCGTGATTCGCTGAACTCGCTCCGAAGGCCCGAACTTCTGGAGGGGATCATCAGGATTTAATACGGCTTTCCAACTCCTTGATTTCATCGCGGAGTTTGGCTGCCTCTTCAAACTGTTCTTTGGCAACGGCGATCGCTAATGATTCCTTCAGGCGATTGATTTTTGCCTGAACGCCTGCACCGGAAGCGCCGGAACGCAGCGGAATCTTTCCCACATGCTGGAGACGACCTTCCTGCAATCCTTTGACCACGGGCAGCAGTTTCACCTCAAAAAACTGAACGTCATGCGGACACCCCATTAGGCCGGTTTGCTCGAAATCGTTCCAGGTACTGCCACAGATCGGACACGTCGGCTGTTTTCCACCGCTCGGCCGTTTTTTCCGGCCGGTCGGCGCTTCGCCCGTGATGCCTGCAATCACGGCCGCCCCTTCCGCCTCCAGATTAGCCAGAATCGCCTTCGGCAGACCCGCGATCATTCCTGCATCGGCTGCATGAAACAGGCACAGATGAACGTCACGGACGGTTTTATTCTCGCTATCCGTATCGTAATCCACTTCAGTAATATGAACAAGTGCGGGCCGATCACATTTCGTGCATTTGATCGATTTCATTTTCATCTCCGTATCAGCGTGCCGCACTGGGCTCTGATACCTTTAATTTTATCCCATCTTGCGCCCCGAATGAAATCGAGGCTCTCATCACCATCATGACGCGATCTACTCGATGTCCAGCCAGTTTGGGCCACTCCCGATATCCACCCGCAGCGGAACCGCCAGCGTTATGGCCGTTTCCATTTCATGCCGTATGAATTCCATGGCCGCGGCAGCAGACGAAAGCGGGCATTCAAATACCAACTCATCATGCACCTGTAGCAGCATCCGCAAGCCCACAACCGGGTTGGTTTTGTGTATATTCACCATCGCTTTTTTAATCAGGTCGGCCGCGGAACCTTGAATTACCGAATTCACCGCCACCCGCTGCCCGAACTGCCGAATCGATTGATTGGGAGATTTCAATTCTGGAATATATCGGCGGCGGCCCAGAATGGTACTCACAAAACCGTTTGTCGAAGCATCCAACACACACTGCGTGGTGAAATGGCTGATCCCGGGGAACCGCGCCTTATACGTATCGATGAACCGGGCGGCCTCATCGCGCGATATCTTCAGCGTGTGGGCCAGTCCAAATGGCGTCTGGCCGTAAACAATACCGAAATTCACCGTCTTGGCCAGGCGACGCATGTCCGACGTCACCTGATCGGCCGCCACATGAAATATCTGCATCGCGACGTACTGGTGAATATCAATATTATTTTCAAACGCCTCCAGCAGGGCCGGTTCACGGCAGAAATGCGCCAGAACCCGCAACTCGATCTGCGAGTAGTCGGCACTGATCAGACACCAATCAGGGGCGGGCGCCACGAAGGCCCGGCGAATTTCTTTTCCCGCCTCCGTTCGTATCGGAATATTCTGAAGATTTGGATCGCTGCTCGATAATCTCCCGGTTTCCGCCACTGTCTGATTGAAGCTGGTATGCACCCGGCCCGTTTCCGGATTGCGATCCGCCAGCAGGGCGAGCACATAGGTGCTTCGAAGCTTGGTCAGCCCACGGTATTCCATCACCAGCCGCGGCACAGGGTGCATATCCGCCAAAGCCTGCAGGACTTCAATGTCCGTACTCCGCCCGGTCCGTGTCCGGCGCTGCACGGGTAGACCCAGCTTTTGAAACAGAACCTCCGCAAGCTGCTTCGGTGAATCAATATTAAATGAAACCCCGGCCTCGGCAATCACCTGATCTTTGAGCCGCGCGATATCCTCCCCCATCTGCCTGTCCAGCGATTGGAGCAAAGCGCGGTCGACGCAGATACCGGCCAATTCCATATCCGCCAGTACCCGCACCATCGGCATCTCCAAGCCGTCCATCAATTCCGTCAGCTTGCGCTCGGTAATCGCCGGCGCCAGCAGCGCAGCCAGTCGCAAGGTAACGTCCGCATCCTCGGCCGCGTATCGGCAGGCCTGATCCAGCGGAACATCCGCAAAACTCCTCTGCTGCGCGCCGCTGCCAATTAAATCCTTAATGGGGATCGGCGAGAGCCCGAGCAGGTCGGCGGCAAGCGAATCCATCGAATGGCTCCGGCGGCTTGAATCGATCAGATAGCTGGCAATCATGGTATCGAAAAGCGGGCCGGCGAATTCATACCCGTACCGTCGCAGCACGTTAAGATCATATTTAATATTCTGGCCGATCTTCGTGATGCTCGCGTCGGAGAGCAGGGGGGCGATGGCGGCGCGAATCTCATCGGTACTCAGCTGGCATCCCGGCCCCTTGACCGCGATGTACCACGCCCGGCCGGCTTGGGCGGATAGAGAAATACCGCACAGCTTGGAACTGACACTGCTCAGGGCGTCGGTTTCCGTGTCCACCGCCAGCCACCGCAGTGGCGATGCCGCAAGCTGCGCCCTGATTTCCTGCACCATCTCATGAAGCACTTCGGATGAGTTCACCAACGTGTAGGTCCCCTCGACCGGCAACAGGTTTCGCGCAGCAGGTGACGGCGTTTCCGTCGTCAATGTCGTGGCCGGTGGGGCGGTAGCGGCCTCGGAAGTCGCAGGTTTCGTCCTTTCCGACGTCAACCCGGCAAACAGTGTCCCGGGTAGATCACCGGGCCGGATGGCGGATGCCGCTTGATTCTCTCTCGCGGCGCCGGATCCGGTCGACGGGGGAGCGTCACCCAAGAGCCCCGATTCCGGAAGCAGCTTCTGCGTCTGCGGTATAAGACTTTTGAAGCTCAAATCCACAAATGTCGGCAGCAGATGGCGCAGTCCCTCAGATTGAAATTTCAAGTCGGCGGGGGAGATGTTCAGGGGCACATCCGTCTGCAATTGCACCAGTTGCCGCGATTTTTCCAGCACATCGAGATGATCTCGCAGTGATTGTCCCACCTTGCCGCTGATCTCATCGACATGCTTGAGCAATTCATCAAGCGATCCATACTGGGCAATCCATTTTGCCGCCGTTTTGGGCCCTACGCCCGGAATCCCCGGAATGTTGTCGGAGGTATCGCCGGTCAGGGCCAGAATGTCGCGCACATGCTCCGGCGGATACCCCTTTTTCTTCACCAGCGCGGCGGAATCCGTCACCTCATCCCGTTCAATGTCATAGAGGAATACACGCTCGTTGATCAGGGCTTCGAGGTCTTTGTCCCGGGAACAAATGAAAATGCGACTTTCCCGCTGCGCAGGGTCGTCCTGAATTCGCTTCACCACCGTGGCCACCACATCGTCAGCCTCATATCCGTCGACACGCAGAACGGGAATGGGGACTGCACCGAGCATGGAAACAATGCGCTGAATCTGAACCGGCATGTCGTCCGGCATCGGACTGCGCGTGGCTTTGTATTGGGCGTCAATCTGTTCCCGCTGACTTGATCCCGCATCCATGGCCACAGCCAGATAGGACGGCCGGCGGACCGCGATAAGTTTCAGCAAGGCAGAAATAAATCCGAAGGTGGCGTTGGTCGGCTCGCCTCCCGGGCTCTTCAAATTCATCAGGGCAAAGTAGGCCCGGTAAATCTGGGCGTGGCCGTCAATCAGGTATAGATCCCTGTTCATGCTACAAAAATAACCGATTTACGCCTTCCATGCCCCCTTACGTCCCCGCAGGAGATGGTGGTTAAAACATGGACCTGAGCCCTGTAGCGATGCCGGTGACGATCATGATCAGTACTGAGAGTGCAAACATTGCCACCAGCGCCGTCAGCAGCCAGAGCCCGATCACGACCAGTCGCGGAATGAGTTCCGTTTCCGGATTGCGCACCTCGCTCCAATCTTCGCGTATCCGGCCGAACATTTCCTTCAACCACCAAAGCGCGAGGATGAAGAGTATCCCATCAAATAGCATTCCAAAGGTAGGCATCCCTGGCATTGCTGATGCTCCTCCGGTGTTCCATCATCCGCCCACGCACGGCGATCTTCCCTGCGGGTCTTTTTCACATGCCCACGTGTGGCAGTCCCGCCGCTTTCCGCCATGTCGCCAACTGGCCCGTATGATAGGCTCGGTGCGTCGGCAGCACGATGAGCAGATTGGCTATGGCGGGGAAATGCTTGGCCAAGTCCGCATCCGGCATGGGCTTCTGCAGATCGGCATCAGACAATTGGCGGATGTATGCTGCGATCTTCCCGACCGATTCCTTAAGCCCCTCAATATAAAATGGCTTGGGTTTGTAAAGTTTCGGCTCCGCTTTGGGCGTCGAGCCGATCCCGTAAATATCCCACCAGTTGGCATCGAGGGGTTCTTGGACGGTTTTGCCCATCACGCCCGTAATCACCTTCTGCTCAAGCCCGAGCAGATGGCCCAGCAGCCACGCTGGGTGGTTCATTCCTGCAATTGGCTGGGCTGTCATCTTCTCAGCCGGAATGTCCGCCAGCATCGGCATGAGCATTTTTTTCCTGATGTTTTTCCAGCATGTCCGCTATGAGATGTTTAAGCATGAATGTACTCCTGAAAAAATATTTGGCCTATCATAACCCGCACATCGAAGCTCATTTCCCGCCGCAGCGCCCCTTTACCCGCGAGAGTATATGTTGCCATCCCATGGTAACCCCCTCGCGATGTTCCGGCAAAATTTCTCCCATCGCCCGGTGCACCACCACCAGCCGTGTCCCACCGCCCACTTCCGTCAGTCGGAACTGCACATGCGATGCCACCGGGTACGACATGAACATCGGCCCGCAGAGTTCCAGCAGCGTAGGCGGTTTGATCACCTGTACATGGCCCCACCAATGCCCGGTATTCTGCCCCAGATCGCGATACCACCGCCCGCCGGGCCACGGTTCAAGTTTTGTCGGTACAGGCGTCCCGTCCGGTCGATCGAGGCCCGAGCTGATTTGTTCCAGCAGGGCCTCAAATGTGACGGATGTCGGCGCCTGAATAAATATCTCCTTTTCAACATGCAGCAGATACCGTTCAGGCCATGTGATCGTTTCCATAAATAAGCACTCCAAAAAATCCTGCGCAAAGCGTTATCAAACATTAATCCCGCCGCTTTGCCATGCGGGCTTTTTCTTCCGCGTGCTGTTTGATCCGCACCAACTGGTGCTCCCAATATTCTTCAAATGTCGCTGTCCATTCATGAATCTCCCTGAGTCCCGCCGCATCGAGGCGATAATAATGCTCGCGCCCGCGCGCCTCCGACTGCACCAGCCCGACACGATGCAGCACCGCAAGATGCTTGGAAACCTGCGGCTGCCGCCAGCCAAGCATTTCCGCAATGGCGTTTACCGTTCGGGCGCCGCTTTGAAGCAGATTCATCAGTTCACGCCGCTTGGGTTCCGCGATCGCGTTAAAAACATCGAAAGTCGTGGGTGTTCGAGCCATGACATTATTATATTCCATTATGGGAATATGTCAAGTGGTGCAACACCGTGGGTGGGAGAGGTCCACCGTCGCGTTCTCAAAACTCTTCCGGGCTGGCGGTTCGACTTACCGCAGCGTATGACTATTGAAGCTCAATGTCCCCCGCACGGGCGTTGGCCCGCACCTGCTCCACCGATTTGCACCCCGGAATCACCGCTGTTACCGCCGGATTCTTCAGGCACCACGCCAGCGCCCACTGCGACATCGCCATCCCGGCCGGAACCTCTTCGCGGGCGATTCTCTCCACCTCGGCAAGACGCGCTTCACGCAGGGCCCGATCATGACCCGCCCGGACATCGTCCGCCGGGAACTCAACCCCCGGCTTGTATTTGCCGCTCAGCAGGCCGCTGGCCAGCGGAACGCGCGCCAGCACACCCACATTCTGGCCCCTGGCGCTCGGCAAGACTTCCTTTTCCGGGGCGCGATCCAGGCGGTTATAAATGACCTGTAATACTTCAATCCCGCGGGAGGCACATTGCCCGGTCTGATGCATGTTCGTATTCTTGGATATCGATACGCCGATGTGACGGATTCGCCCCGCTCGCTGTTGTTTTTTCAGAAATTCCAATACCGCCATATCATCAAACTGCTCATCCCCCCACGAATGGTACTGATAGATATCGATATAATCCGTACCCAGAGCACGCAGTGAATCCTCCAGTTGAACCGCAATCTCGCCTGCCGATCGCGGCTCAATTCGATTCATGTGGCTGTGAAATTTGTGACCGAATTTCGTTGCAATAATCCAGTCCTTTCTCGCTCTGCCGATGGCGGCGCCGATAAGCCGTTCCGCGACATGATCTCCGTAACATTCTGCGGTATCGATGAAATTCACGCCCCGATTTCTTGCCTCCGCAAGCATATCCGTCACTTCTTCGGTCGTAAAAGCCTTGCCCCACTCGCCGCCGAGTTGCCAAGTCCCCACGCCAATGACCGAAACCTTCAGGCCTGTCGAACCAAGCACCCGATATCGCATCCGCAACTCCTTAAAAACTCGCTAAACCGTAACCTAAAATCCTGCACCCTGCGACGGATAGTCAAAGTGTGGACGCGATGTATTCCTCTTGGAGGATTCTTTTCCATGCGTACTTGGAAGCATTAGCTCGTGATAAAAATCGAATTCCTTAGTTTGGATAGTGATTCCGCAGCATAATTCATTCTATCGTTCCGTCTTGGACAGATAATCAGGCCGATTTACGGATTGAGCGTCTGGATTTTCTTAAACCGCCTGCGATTTCGCGAGAAAAGTGTTATATTGCTGAATTCGGTTTTTGACGGAGATTACCCGGATAACCAATGGCGGACACGATAGATATCCTTGCAGATTTAACTCCCGAGCAAATTGAAGCCGTCACGCATGTCGATGGACCGCTTCTGGTTTTGGCGGGTGCCGGATCAGGTAAGACGCGCACCATTACCCGACGAGTGGCCTATCTGGTATCAGTCGGTATCGCGCCGGTGAACATTCTTGCGGTCACTTTTACCAACAAGGCCGCCGGAGAAATGCGCCAGCGTGTTGGCGAACTGCTGACTTTTCTGCCCGGGCGGCAGCGAGCCGATGTTACGGTCGCGACATTTCACAGTCTCTGTGCCCGATTGCTTCGCGAGTTTGCAGCCGCCGCGGGACTTGATCCAAGCTTTAATATTCTGGACGGATCGGATCAGGCCAAAATTGCCAAACTGGCGCTGGATCGTGCCGGTATCAGCGCTGAACTTCTGCCGCCCGCCCGCCTGCTTTCGGCAATCAGCAAGAGCAAAAACCGTCTTCAGCTGGCCGAACAATTTGCTGCCCAGAATACCGACTTTTCGTCGCGCAACATCGCCCGGGCCTTTGCCGCATATGAGCAGCTGCTGAAGGAGAATAAGGCAGTCGATTTTGACGATCTTCTGCTTCGAATGGCGATGCTGCTTCGCGATAACGCAGAGATTCGCACGCAGTTGCAGGATCGGTTTCAGTACATCCTGATTGACGAATATCAGGATACCAACCACGCTCAGTTTCTCATCTGCCACATGCTTGCCCTCAAGCATCAAAACATCTGCGCAACCGGTGACCCCGACCAATCCATCTATGGTTGGCGGGGAGCCAATCTCGGAAATATCCTCGACTTTGAGCAGCACTTCCCCAACGCCAAAGTGGTCCGGCTGGAACAGAATTATCGCAGCACCAAGACGATTCTCAAGGCGGCGTCTGCACTGATTACCAACAACGTCCAACGCAAAAACAAATCCCTCTGGACGAATAATGAACAGGGGGCTTTGATCAAAATTATCTTCGCCGCCGATGAACGCGAGGAAGCCCGTAACGTAGCGCGGGAACTGCGTGACATGTTCGACAAACAGAAGATGCGCTGGGATGAGATGGCGGTTCTTTATCGGATCAATTCCCTCTCCCGGGTGCTGGAAGATTCACTCATGGAGGCGGCAATTCCTTATCAGATTGTGCGCGGAACAGAATTTTACGCCCGCAAGGAGGTTAAAGACGCGCTCGCGTATATGCGTCTGCTGGTTAACCCGTCGGATCGTGTAAGTTTTGAACGAATTATTAATGTGCCCACCCGCGGTATCGGGCCCGGGAGTGTCGATCGCATCATCTCCTTCGCGCAGGAAAAGCAGATCAATCTGGTGGAGGCGTGTCGGCATGCGCAGGAGATTGGCGGCCTGACCAAAAAAGCCGCCGCTGCCGCCGTACTCTTCGCCACCCACATGGCTGCCTGCCGCGCTGAATTTTCGAGCCTCATCAATCAGGCCGAGGATTCTTCGGTCGAAAATATCGATGGCGCCGAATTTTCTGATGACATTGACGATGCTGATGCACCGGTACCCGATTTTGCAGCGGATGTTGACGTGAACGAACCCTTTCCGACCGTATCTGCGTCGTCGCAGGAGGAGGAAATTGGACTCGACGGCGCAATTGACGCGGATGAAATTCAGAATCCGGATTCATCACGCGGAAAAAGTCGTTCACTCCATGGTGTGGCGGCGTTGATGGACAGGCTGCTCCGTCTTTTCAAGCTTATTGATCATGATAAGCGCGAGGCCGAGGAGGTAGAGCGCGTCAATAATCTGCTGGAATTAATTAATGTGGCAGCCGAGTTTACGACACAGAATCCCACTGGAACACTGACCGAATATCTGGAGCAGGTTACGCTGGTCTCGGATGTCGATAAACTTAAAGATGAACGCGGTGCAGTCACTCTCATGACCCTCCACGCCGCCAAAGGATTAGAGTTTCCCTTGGTGATCATGATTGGACTTGAAGAGGGAACGCTGCCGATGTCGCGGTCATTTGCCAAATCGGGGCGTGACGATACCGACATGGAAGAAGAACGCCGATTGGCATTTGTTGGCATGACCCGGGCCAAGAAACGTCTGATCCTTACCGGCGCCCTGAGTCGAATGACACGCGGTTATGGAGAGAGTCGGAACCCTTCGCGCTTCGTGGCGGAGTTGCCAAAAGATTGCATTGAATTATTTGATGCATTTCGACAATCGCGTCCTGCCGGATCGCCCGGCTTTCGGGATAATGTCCAATATTATCCCAGGCGTCCGCAAGGACTTCCATCGGTTACGCCTGATACTCTCCGAGGCTCAACAACCTCCACAGCGGCGTTTCACCGTGGGATGCTGGTAAGACATCCGATATTCGGTGTGGGGCGCGTAGAGGAATATTTTGAAAATGGGGATAACTCGAAGGCCGTTATCGATTTCCGAAAAGTGGGCCGTAAGACGCTTGTGATTGCATTCGCTAAACTTGAAAGACTTGACGCCGGTTCATAGATGCTATCCCATTTTTCGCATGGCCCCGCGGACACGGCGGTTGGGTTCTTCCAGCATATATTCTCGATCATGCATCAGGTGGTGAAGTTTCGTCGTGGCCTGATTTTCAATTTGTCGGACTCGTTCGCGAGTGAGATCAACTCGCCTGGCAATCTGATCAAGGGTACAGGGAGGATTGCCGTCCAAGCCATGTCTCCATGTGAGAATTGACGCCTCGCGTTCGCTTAAATATCGCACAAAGTGCCTTATCAGTGAGATCGTTTCCGCAGTCTCCATTTCGGCTCCGGGAGACGGACATTTCGAGTCCACGATTACCTCGTGAACGGATGTTTTAGATTTATCCGGACCGTCGGCTCGCAGATTGATGCGCCGAGTTCTATTGGCCTGTTCCACCAGCGCAGTCTGGCGTTTGGTTGTACCCATTGCGTCGGCCAATTCCTTATGATCGGGTGCGCGTCCCTTTCGATTTTTAAATCGGGCCGCCGCTTCATTCATCTCACCAAGTTTAGCCTGCATGTAAATCGGTATACGTATCGGCCTTGCCGTTGTCGAAATGGCTTTGCGAATGGCTTGGCGTATCCACCAGGTCGCATAGGTACTAAAGCGGGTTTGAAATTTTGGATTGAACATTTCAACGGCGCGAATCAGCCCCACGTTACCCTCGGCAATCATATCTGCCAGCGAAAGTCCGCGATGACTGAAACGACGCGCCACACTGACAACAAGCCGGAGATTGGAACGGATCATTTCATCTCGAGCAGCTTGATCGCCGGCGAGAATCAGCGCGGCCAATTCCTTCTCTCGCTCAGGTGTCAGCAAAGGCAACTTGCTGATTTCTTCCAAGTACACGCCAAGTTCTGAATCCGATGCCATAGGCTCTCTCCTACCGAACGCTTCTATTTTTCTCGCCGTGGTCGGCTGGCAGAAAGGTCCGCGACGGAGCGGTAAATACCGCCGACCAATATGTTATCGAAAAACACCTGAAGAATGCAAATAAAAACCGTGAAGTTTTGGTTAAGCCGACCGTCCCATAAGGCCGCCATCGCCATAAACACCTTCCGGATGTGGTGCTCGCCCGGACCTCTCCATCTTTGGTGTGGAGATAAAATCGTCGGGCGGTACTAAATCAGCCATCGAGCCGAATATCGTCATCGCATGAGCAGCCTGAACTTTTACCATTACGATTTTTCCCTCCATGGCAGGGGGGCCATCGAAAACAATGATCTGATCGCCCCGGGTACGACCCAAAAGCTGGATATTCGGTACAGGATCCTGCCGCCGAAGTGAAGATGAAGATCGGTTGCGTTTCGCCAAACCCGCCGTGAGCGTTGCACCGAGTTCGATTCCCCCTCCAGCGGCCCTTTCGGATCGCTCGCCGGCGATTACAGACTCCGCCGACTTATCCCATCCGCTCGGCCCTTCGCAGAGCACCTCGACCGTTCGCCCGATGAGTCGCCGATTTAATGTTTCCGATATTTGATCCTGCAACTGCAGCAGATCGTTGTTACGACGCCGTTTTTCCGGCTCGGGTACGTCGTCGGTATACCGCTTGATAGCCACCGTCCCCGGACGAGGAGAGTATTTAAAAATGAAGCAGTTTTTATATTGTGCTTTTTCAAGCAGGACTCGCGAAAGTTCATGATCTTCCGTCGTCTCGGTGGGAAAACCGACGATCATGTCCCCGGCAACAACAATATCCGGCATGCGCTGCCGCGCTCTTTCAAGCAGATCGATGTATTGCTCAACCGTATATCCGCGGTTCATGAGCTTCAAAATACGATTCGAGCCGGATTGCGCCGGAATGTGCAGATAACGGCAAATTCGCGGACACGCCCTAATGGTATCCAGAATATCATCACCAAAATCCGCAGGAAAGCTGGTAATAAATCTCAGGCGCGGCAAATCGGGTAATTTATCGTGCAGAAATGCCAAAAGATCGGCGAAGGTGATGACCCGCTCCAATGGGCCGCTGCTTGTCGATCGACGATGATCGCGATAACGGTAGTGATTAACCGTCTGCCCCAGCAGAGTGATCTCCCGCGCCCCGGCGTCTATGCAGCGTCGGGCTTCATCGTATATAGCCTCTGGAGATCGGCTCAATTCCGGTCCCCGGGTATATGGAACGACACAATACGTGCAGAATTTGTTGCATCCACGCACGATCCTGATGTAGGCTTGATATTTATTCCTTTCAGGCGAGAAGGATCGCGACAGATCGAGCGCTTCAAGATGATCCTCTTCCAAATCCGCAGTCACCGCACTTCGCCGCGACTGATTGCCTGCCAGCGCCGATTGTTGTTGGCCGGTTTTGTATACATTCTCAAGCAAGGTCGGCAGTCGATCCAATTCTCCGGGACCACAGAGGATATCGACCTGCGGCATCCGCTTAAGCAGCGCGGTGCCATCCCTTTCGGCCATGCACCCGATGACTCCCACTACAAGATTCGGTTCTGATTCCTTTCGAATGCCCATCAGTCCGAGACGCGAGAGAACTTTATCCTCAGATTTCTGCCGCACTGAGCAGGTGTTGTAGAGAACAATATCGGCGGCGTCCGGTTTGGAGACAAACTGATAGCCCAGTGCACGGAGTTGGCCCTCAACAAGCTCGCTGTCGAGCACGTTCATCTGACAACCGAAAGTCTCAAGATATACCTGTTTCACTGCACGTTTCCGTCAAATTCCTTGACCCTCTCGGTTTTTCCGCCCCAGCGAGCCAATGTTAACCGCACGATTATAGATGACAATTCATGATAACCCAAGGTGTTGTAACCAAGTTCACCGGCTAACGATGACTTCGATTACGAATTGACGAGATGCATCCCATGAGCCGGTAACCCATCAGGCTATTAAAGATATTATCGGATGAATTTCCGATTTTGGGCCCCAGCCGTAAATCTGACCTGGTGCGGATTCTGCCGCCCATAAAATCGACTGAAGAGTTTCTTAAAGGTGCAGATTCTAACTGTCCTCCAGGTGGTCTGTGTTCTCGCCTCATCACAGGAGAATTGGAAATATATTAGGACGTTCGGGAAGCTCACAGGCGATATCAAATCCGTGCTGGAAACATGTGTTTAATCGGACGCTCTAATAAGTGCTTATATTCAATGTCCAGCCTTGCCGACATGAAATGCATTGGAAAGAGGCCGTGAGGCGGGGGTGGGGAGATCTTTGGAGGTACCCATGCGAATTGCTGGTGAAAAGTGCTACCTGAAGCGACGCGGTTTCAGTGCCGCCGAACTTCTCGTGGTCATTACCATTATTGCTATTCTTATATCACTGATCGTGGCAGGTCTTGGCCAAGCTCGCGAGTTGGCACGTCGCGCCGTATGTCTTTCAAATCTCCACCAGTTGTCGTTGGCGGCGCTCTCTTTCAAGCAAGCTCATCAGGGGCAACTCCCCAACGATTATCAATCTCCCACAGGTTACTGGTATCAGGAAATTAAACCGTACGACAACAACATGGCCGCTAATGCGATTTGCCCCGACGCCGTTACGCCCGCAGACCCTTCGGCAACAACATTGGGGATCGGCTCAGCCAATCAGGCCTGGGGTTATGTGAATCCGAACGGTGCTTATGGTTGGCTCCACGGCGTTGTCTGCAGCTATGGGCTTAATACACACGCCGGTGGCTACAGTTTCATTCCGGTTGTAGCGGCCTATGGTTCGGCGACCTTTGGAGGTAACACCGCCTATTACGGCAGTATGGCCTCCGCCACCAGCATTCTGGCTAACGGAAGTGCCATGGTGACGGGAAGTATTGAGTCCGGAGGGAGCATTACGCTCAACGGCAACATCAGCGTCGGTGGCTCGCAGATGCCGAATATGCCCGGCATGCAACCACCCAATGTGACCGATATCTACAACCAGATTATCCAGAACGATAATCCATCCACTTTCTCCGGCGGCAATACCATTGACTTTACCAATAATCCCTACCTGATGGTCAACGGGGATTTCGACGCCAGTGGACAGCTGCAGGTTATTGGTTCCGGAACGCTTGTGGTATCTGGAAATGTCACTTTTGACGGGCAATTCCCATCCCAAGGTACTGCTGACATGAATATTGTGACGTTGGGAAATGTGACCATCCACGGACAACTGAATCTCGATGGCAGTATCTACGCCGCCGGAAACTTTGTCAGCGGAGGCGGGCACGCCATACGCGGCAATATCGTCGTCGGTGGCTACTACGATGATCATGGCAAGGGATATATTCAGCAGGCACCGCCGCCGTCATTTGACCCACGGGCCAATGGTACTGCAATCGTTCAGGATCAACCCCTGTTTGCCGACAGCATCTGGGTGGACGCAAGTCCGTCCGACACCGATGCGGTGCCGACGAATCTGGAAACCGGCGATCAGACGCTCAATGCAAACGATCAGATGGGGCGTTTCTGCATCGATCGCCATCTCGGCGCCATTAACGTATCGTTTACCGACGGCTCCGCGCGAACCGTACCGCTTCAGGACCTCTGGAGTCTTAACTGGTCCGGCAATTTCGATCCGCACAACGTCAAGTTGCCCTCGCAGTAGGCCACCGGTGTGGGAGTTGGTCAGTCCAAGGACACAGCGCGGCTGTCAACTCAGCTGGCTTTTGAGGAAAGTTCATCTCCATTCACGTCAATTGCCCCGGAGTCAGTGCGTCACAGCGCCTTGGCATGCCGGTCCGACAAGTTTCGCATATTTGGCCAGCGCGCCACGATGATAGCCATTGTCGTGCGGTTTCCATGCTGCACGTCGGGCGGTCCATTCTTCTTCCGAGATTTCCGCGTCAATGGTTCCGAGTTCCGCATCCACACGGATGATATCGCCGTCGCGTAGGAGCCCGATAGGGCCGCCGACCTGCGCTTCGGGGCCGACGTGGCCGATGCACAGGCCGCGTGTCCCGCCGCTGAATCGTCCATCCGTGATGAGACAGACATCGTAACCAAGGCCTTGGCCGGCAATAGCAGCGGTAACGGCAAGCATCTCGCGCATGCCCGGTCCCCCTTTGGGGCCCTCGTAACGAATGACCACAACATCACCGGATTTGATCTTAAGACTCTGCACCGCTTTCATGGCATCTTCTTCGCAATCAAAGCATTTCGCCGGTCCGCGATGTTTGAGATTTTTAACGCCCGTCGTTTTGATCACACACCCCTCGGGGGCGAGGTTACCTTTCAATATCTTCAGCCCGCCATGCGGACTCAAAGCTTTTTCTGCGGGAAGTACAACATCCTGATCGCCCGGCAGCGAGATATCTTTCAGATTTTCCCGCATGGTTTTACCCGTTACGGTCAGGCAATCCCCGTGCAGCAGGCCGTTGTCAAGAAGAACTTTCAATATCACCGGTATGCCGCCGACACGATAGACATCCAGTGCCACATAGCGGCCGCCGGGCTTGAGATCCGCGATCGTCGGTGTCCGCCGACTGATGCGATCGATATCGTCCAGTGTTAATTTAATGCCGGCTTCATGGGCGATGGCGGGAAGATGCAGTGCAATATTGGTGCTGCCCCCGGTGGCGACTGCAACCGCGATGCCGTTTTCTATGGCCTCACGGGTAACGATCTGGTGCGGGCGAATGTTATGCTCGAGGAGTGATATCACCGCGGCGCCCGCCTTTTCACAGAATTGATCACGTGATGTTTCTACCGCGGGGGGGGAACCGGAGCCGGGAAGCGCCATTCCGATGGCTTCAGCCACGCATGCCATCGTATTGGCGGTAAACTGGCCACCGCACGAGCCCGCCGACGGACACGCAGCACATTCAAGTTCCCGCAGGTCGGCATCCGACATCTTCCCCGAGGCGTGGGCACCGACTCCTTCATAAACGTCCACGATGGTTACGTCCTTCCCACGGAATTTGCCGGGCAGAATGGTGCCTCCGTACACAAAAACGCTCGGAAGATTCAGGCGCAGCATGGCCATAAGCGTTCCGGGGAGCGATTTGTCACAGCCGGCAAGACCGACCAATGCATCGTACCGATGGGCATGCATCATCAATTCAATCGAGTCCGCGATCACTTCCCTGGAGATCAGCGAAGCCTTCATTCCCTGATGCCCCATTGCGATTCCATCGGATACGGCAATGGTGACGAATTCCCGCGGAGTTCCACCCGCTTTACGAACGCCTTCCGCAGCGGCTTTTGCCTGCCGATCCAACGTCAAATTACACGGAGTGGCCTGATTCCATGTGCTGGCAATACCGACCCACGGTTTATAAATATCATCGTCTGTCAATCCCATCGAGCGGAAGAAAGCCCGCTGAGGTGCCCTTTCCGGCCCGTCTGTAACTTCCACGCTGCGCGGTCGATTGATCATTAGTGTCGTCTCCTCGTCATCGAGAATAAATTTCGCCCATACATCCGGCGACCATCGACGCGTTAGTTTACGCGCCTTGGAAACTTTTTCATCCCCCGGTTGTTTTCGCTTTCAGGTGCCGGGTGCTGCCGCGGTTTAAGTCTCCATTCGAGATCATCACCCACAGCAGGGTCGGGCGGACTTGTGAATGCCCGACCGATCTGGCACCCGGGTCTTATTGCTCTGACTCAAATCTGCTCCGGACGCAGTTTTGGACGCAGACGCTCCAATTCCTTAATCACACGATCGGGCAGCAAAGTCGTCAACTTATTGAGATCGCCACCCAGCGCGGCGATCTGGCGAATAAGACTGCTGCTGGTAAAACCAAAGCGCTCGTTAGTCATGATGAAGACCGTATCCACTGACGCGATTGCTCGATTCGTCAGCGCGAGTTGAAATTCGTATTCCAGATCGGTCATGTTGCGCAAGCCGCGGAGGATGGCCACCGCAGAGCGCTTTTTGACCAGATCGACTGTCAATCCCGTATAAGATTCGACGGTTGTGTTCGGCCAGTCGTGCGTGAGTTCCTTCAGCAGTTCCTGCCGTAATGTAACGGGAAAAAGCTCCGTTTTATCGGAGTTGACTCCAATGGCCACAATAAGTCGGTCGAAAAGATGCCGTCCGCGTTCAATGACATCGAGATGCCCCAATGTCGGCGGATCAAACGTGCCGGGGAAGATCGCGATTTTTTCCTGCATTTTCAACTTCATTCAACTCCTGCCGCTGATGTTTGCCATTGCACCGTCTCTGCCGCCCCCGCCTTTCGCCGATACGGCATTTACATGTGTCATTGACTTAGCCGAAATTGCCGATATTTTACCGGCGTCTGCCGAGGATGGCCCCCGTGCGGCACGGAGGTTGCCAACTCGGTTATGGTTGGTATTGTAACGCAGATCGATTTTTAGTCCGGAGTTGATGCTCCGTGTCTTTTAGCAGGAGAGTCGGTGATGTCTATCGTTGCTCGCAGGCGGACGCTTTTGGTGGCGTTGTCATCTGTTGAAGTTGTATGTTTCGAAGACCGTACCCAAGGGTCTGAAATTTTGATGGACGTGGCGTCGGATGAGTTGCCGTTCGATTCTAGGCTGGATTTTCATGAGACTGCCGATTTCGGAGTCTTTGATCCTTCCATGGATCTCAAGGTTGCCAAACGTCGTCCCTCGGATGAGGATGAGGAAGAAGAGGACGAGGAGGATGAGGAAGATGATGATTTTGATGATGACGACGATGACGATCTTGACGAAGACGATGATGATGACGACGAGGAGGATTTTGGTGAGGAATCATTGAACGACGATTACGATGATGATGATCTCGATGACGATGATGTCTATTATGACGATGACGACGTGGAATAACACTCCGTCGCGGACCACGGCAGGCGCGACATACCCACATCAGTATTCAATGGGTAATTGCTCGACTACCTGAAGGCCGAAAGCCTCAAGTCCATGAAGTTTTTTCGGTCGATTGGTTAAAATTTTCAATACTGTAAGTCCCAAATCCCGCAATATCTGCGCGCCGACACCGAAATCACGCCGACTCATGGGAACGGCAATCTGCTCGGTGCTATCGCGTTCCGCTAAAGACTGAAATTCTTTGAGTCGGGATAGCAGCGCAAGGCCACGTGATTCCTGCCGCAGATATACGACCGCGCCCTTTCCCTCCTGCGCAATCCTCTGCATTGATGCGCGAAGTTCTCGCCCGCTCGGAGAATCGATGCATTGAAATACGTCGCTGAGAAGATTTTCCGAGTGCACCCGCACCAGAACAGGATCATCCTGCTGCGGAACTCGCCCGGTATTAGCATCGCGCACGCCGATTCCACCGTAGGTCAGCGCAATGTGCAAAAGTGGATCATGCATGGTCTCGTACACAATCAGATCAAATCCACCCCACTGGGTCATCAATGGCTGCTGGGTAATTCGCCGGATGAGCGTCTCCTGGCGGAGGCGGTATTGAATGATGTCCGCGATGCTGGCGATGTGGAGATGATGTTTGGATGCAAAAGCCTGAAGTTGTGGTAAGCGTGCCATGGTACCGTCATCCGACATGATCTCGATGATGACGCCGGACGGATGAAGACCGGCTAATCTTGCCAGATCTACCGCCCCTTCAGTCTGTCCCGCCCTTTCCAGAACGCCGCCCGGTCTGGCGCGAAGAGGATTGATATGCCCGGGCCGACACAGATCATCCGGGCGGCTTGCAGGATCAATGAGTATCTGAATCGTTTTTGCGCGTTCAGCGGCTGAAACCCCAGTGGTGATGCCGAATCTTGGATGCCCGTCTACAGTAACGGTAAATGCGGTGCCCAGAGGAGCAGTGTTGAAAGTCGCCTGAGGGTATAGGCCGAGACGCTCACAATCTTGGTTTGTCAGCGCTACACATAGAACACCTCGGGCTTCACGCAGCATGAAATTAACGATTTGCGGCGTGATAAACTGGGCTGCACAAACGAGATCACCCTCATTTTCACGATCTTCATCATCGACAAGAATAACCATTTCGCCTCGGCGGATGGCATTGACGACGGTCTCAACCGGAGCAAACGGATTCATGTCAAAGCCGCCAAATCTTCCAGAGACGGGGTGATCGTCATGAAGGCATACAAATTCTTGCGGTACCGGAAGGACACCGGGGTAACTGTTGTATCGCATTTCCCTGCGGAGAGTTAATGGGATACCACTGCGATCCTTTCACCGGTGAACGAACGAGGATGCCGCTACCATACATGGCGGCGGCGAATGGCGGGGGACCTGGATTTTGTCCCGGTTTCGGCTTAGCGTTAAGCATCGACATCAGCGCTGCCCGCGCCTGCTTGGTATATTTCTCCAGCCACGCAATTTTCCTATTTTTGCATGAGGCGCAGGTATACATGTAGGCAAGTACGATCGTTCGCTTACCCTGTGCATTTTTAAGTGGAGGAAGACGCGAACTGCGGTAGGTATAAAATTGCTGGGTGCTGGTGTCATAATAATAAGCCATCGGTGATTTCCCACTACCTCCTCCGCCGGATGCACTGTGATAGATGTACACAATGGCAAGCACGGCGATCACCGCCGCCACAATGCTTACCGCCGCTGAATTTTCATTAATTGTAGTCCGCAAATTGGAAGGTTTAAGCTTTTCCCGCCAGTCATAAGGAAGAATCATCGTCTTACCCTTCATTAAAAAACCGGTGACAGAGAGCCCGCCGATTACCTCTATCGGCCGGACTGAATAGATTTTGATCTCACAGCCGCGCCAAACCGAAACGCGTAAATGGCATCCCGGTGCCGCAAGTCGACAGGTTAGATTTTATCCGTCTGCTGAAATTTAGACAACACCTGAGCGTCGGTCGGAATCAAGGGGGGGAAATGCAAGTCCAAAACCGCCCATCTGCCCGAAGGCGGGCAGGTTTGAGGCATGCCGCATGACTCGCGGTGCTCTGCGGGGAATTTTATGGTAACGGGGGCTTAAGCAGGGTAAGCCGCTTCCGGATGCCCCTCGCAACCGCCCGCTGATTGGGGGGGTATCCCCATTTTGGAAACATCGTGCATTGATTTAATAAATGCTGCCGAGGCAACGAGGATCAGCACGATAAACGCAAGGAAAAATCCCACCCCAAGCGAATGCAGATTGTGAATGTGGATATGCGTATTGATGGAAATATTCCAGAGTCGCGGCCAGATGAGCCCCGCCACACCGACCAAAAGAAATGCTGACCCCGCCCAGGCGAGCGTACGACCCGACATAAGGCGTGCGAGCGTTGCACGGGCGGTCGGTGGAAGTTTGCGTCTGGCTATCCATTGGCCGAACAGACTGCCGGCGATAACCTGCATGCTCATCGTGCCCAGACCGAAGCAGGTACCGGGCAAAAATGCCAGCCATGGCGATCCCATATGCGGCGCGAGCGCCGTATAGGTAATCAGAGCAAAGGCGCCGGTCCCAAAACCTGCGATAAAACCGTGCACCAGTGGCATATAACGGGGCATGGTTTGAGTTGTGGCGCCGCCCGATTCGCTTCCCATCTTATGAGCATGGAACATGTGCAGAATCTTGCCGCGCTTCAGTACGTAGTAGCCAGAGGCCGCCATGACCATACCGATGACGATGTACACCCAGAAGTTAAAAACGGCGTGCTTGGCAAAATCTGTCAGGGCAAAGTAAGCAATCTCCGACATAATCGATCGTTGGATAGTGAATGCCAGCGAAAACAACAGGCCTGCTCGCATACCCCCTTTCCAGCTGTAACTGCCGACCGCGTAGCTGAATGTGATCGGCCAAGTGTGTTCATCCGGGGTAATGCCGTGAACCATCCCGAGGAGAAATGCGGTCGCGAGAATCCCAAGGATTCCCAGGCCTACGCCGGTCGGATTCCACAGATTCAAATTACCAAGCAGCAGAAGATGCTCGATCATGACGAGCGTTTCCTTTCTGATACCTCAGCAGCGGGGGAGTGATGTGCATGCTGATGACGGCGTAGGCTGCCCTGGGGCACATGCTGTCCACAATCATCACATTGATCTGCCTTTTCATAACAGCTTACACAGAGCAATTCTCCCGTCTTTTCATATTCGCTGAGGCGCTCCCGGTCCGCCCTCGGTAATTGCCGAACGATAGCCCGCAATTTCGGAATGACCGGTAGCGGAGTATGGCACCCGGAGCAACTGGCAAATTCCAGTTGCTTAAGAAGAAGTTCAATCTCGTGTCCGCGGTTGGCGTCAATGGTTCCCTTTCCATTGCAAAGGGGGCAGAGATGACCAAGAAATGCATAAACGGCATCGCGAATCAACTCACTTTTATTCTTGACGCCCGATAAAAGTGCTGCCAGTTGGGCATCCGCCTTGAAAGCAACGATCTGATCCTTCAAGGGGCGATTTCGCTCATGCTGATCCACGGTATCGGCATTTCCTTTGTCTTGGGTAGTCATCATGATCAATCCTGCTGACCTATCTTTATTCAACGTATTACATTGTAAAACGTCGACCGCCCCAGGGCAATAGGGCACCGACAGAATTATCGGCCGGATTTGTTCTCCACTTAAAACAAAGTCATACCGCTGTTCACCCAAAATTCGGTTATCCTTCTCCGCGATTTGGCTTTTCTTGGTACGTTGCCAAAAGCCTGATTGATGAACTTTGGAAAGGAAAAACACAGCATGCCGGCTTGCGCTGTCATTTTTGATTTTGATGGTGTCATCGCCAACACGGAAGATATTCACCTTCAGGGATACAACCACGCCCTGAGTGCGGCTGAAAAATCGCTGGGACGAAAAATCCATATCACACCGGAGATATACAGCAATCGTTATATCGTTTTCGGTTCCCGGGATGGTTTCGCCCATATGCTCTCAGATGTGGGGATCATCCCGCAGGAAGACATAATTGAAAAACTTTGCCAGCTGAAAAATCAATTCTTGGAATCGCAACTTGGAGCGGTAGCGGAGCCACTTCCCGGTATCCGGCCACTCTTGAAGTTTCTATCGTCCAATGGTTGCCTATGCGCCATTTGCAGCGGCGCAAGACGTGTCGAAATCATACAACTCATCGGGGCACTCGGGCTCGAATCGCATTTCTGTAGCATTGTATCGGTCGATGATGTGCAAAACAGCAAGCCTGATCCGGAAGGTTATCTGAAAACATATTCACGCCTGAAAGAATTGCAGCCTGAATTAACGGCCGAACACGTCATAGTCATCGAAGATACGCAGGGTGGGGCATCGGCAGCCAAGGCTGCGGGATTTCGTGTCATCGGCGTTGCGACGACCAGTCGTATTGAATCGGTTCACCAATGGGCGCACTGGGCCGTGCCGGATCTGAGTCACCTCGATCACATGGATATCGCACGCTGGCTGGGAATGAGTCGGCAGTGACTTCTCGCACCTGCCGAGGGGCGAGCGTCACCTAGGGCTGCGTTAATGTACGGCAACTTTGCCAGCCCGCTTCACTGGCTTAATGAGCAGTACAAGCGGAAGGCAGAGCAGACAGAGAATCCCGAGAAATCGAAATACGTCCACATAGGACAACACCGAAGCCTGCTGTTGAACGCCGTTATAAATCATTCCCAACGCTTGCTGGCTAGCTGTTGTGACCGGGCCATGGGCTTGTAAGACCCCCTGAAGCGTATGCAGGCGCGAGCGAAATGCCGCGCTGGTTGGCGTCACGCGATTCACCAGAGTGGTCTGCCACTGCTGACTGATCCGCACCAACAGCGTTGTGCTTATGGATATGCCGACAGCTCCACCGATATTGCGCATCAAGTTGTAAATACTCGTCGCGTTGCCAATCTGTTCACTGCGCAATGTTCCGACGGCATTGGTTGTGAGAGGAATAAAAAGCAGACTGGTGGCAAATCCATTGATAATGATCGGAATGGTTACGGTGAACTCAGCAATTTCCAGATCGATTCCGCTCAAATAGAAACTGGAAAGGGCCAGCGCCAGCACGGCGGTTACCATCATGAATCGATTGTCAATCACGTTAATGAGTTGACCGGCAAGCAGAATTCCAATGATGGAACCCAATCCGCGCGGGCTGACCGCCAAGCCGCTCTGCAATGCCGGATAATTCATGACGGTTTGCAGATAAAGCGGTAAAAGTGCGGTTGTTCCATAGAGTACGGCGCCGATAAGGGTGATCATGACCGTGGCGCTGAAAAAGTTTCTGTTCGCGAGCACTTTTAAATCTACCAGTGGATTGCCGTCGGTTAATTCCCATGCCACGAAGGCCAGAAAGCAGATGATGCTGAATATGGCCAGCCAGCGCATCCAGACAGCACCGAACCAGTCCACCTCCTGTCCCTTGTCCAGCATGATCTGCAGGCCGGCAATCCAACTTGCCAGCAGAATGAAGCCGACCGCGTCTAATTTGCCTTTTTTACTGCTCCGCAGGTAGGGGGGATCTTCAACAAACGCCTCGATCATCAGGAATGCGCAGATCGCCACCGGGATATTGATATAAAATACCCATCGCCATGAGTAAGAGTCGGTAAGCCATCCCCCGAGCGTCGGACCGATGACGGGCGCAAAAATGACGCCGAAAGTATACATTGCCATTGCCTGGCCCCGCTTTTCCGGAGGAAAGCTTTCCAGCAGAATAGCCTGCGCACTCGGTTGCAATGCGCCACCGCCTGCACCCTGAATCAGTAACGAGATAATCAAAATTGGGAAATTGGGCGCCAGTCCGCAGAACAACGAACCCAACGCGAACACAATAATGCACGTCAAAAGAAATCGCTTACGGCCAAAAGTCCGGCTGAACCAGCCCGTGGCTGTCAGGACCACGGCATTGGAGATCAAATAGCTGGTCAATACCCACGTGGCATCATCCGGTGTAATGGCCATGGATCCGGCAATATGGGGAATCGCGACATTGGTGATCGAGGTATCCAGCACTTCCATAAACGTGCCGAGCATCACTGCAATGGCGATGAGCCATGGATTGGATGAGGGTATCCACGCTCGCTCAGCTAAACTGCCGGACGTAGCAGCACTCATCCCCGACTCCGAGCTTTCCGCCTGGATTGAAAATGCGTGACACCCTGCGTGGCCGAAAAGTTTACGTTGTTACGATCATCCGTCTTGATGTCAGCCACCGACTCAATGAAGTCGCGGAGCAGCTTTATAAGACAATGGCGTTCTTTGGACGACATCTTCGCTGATAAACGCTCGAGCTGCGCAAAATAATTCGGCAGCAACTGGTCCATAAGTTGGAGCCCATTGGCCGTCAGATTGACCTGCGATACCCGCTTGTCTCTCGAACAGGTCTTTCGGCGCACAAGTCCGGCATTGGCAAGTCCCTGAAGCAGCCCGGTCATGGTTGCCTGTCGCACTCCACAATCGTGCGCCAAAACGGCCGCCGGCACAGGTGCGGGATGCTCCCGAAGCAGACGCAGCAATACGGAGAGCCGACCGCGGGACAGTCGTTTCCCGGCCAGCAGCGTTTCCACCGGCTGGATCATATCATTGACGGCTCGGAGCAGAAGCAGATAGCACTCCATGGCTTCAATCTGATGACCCGAATATCGAGGCAGCAATTTGCGCAGGGCCTCGCCCGACGGCAGTTCACGCAGAAATATAAGCGGCGAAACCATGGCAGAATAGTAAGGTGCCTAAGTAAAAATGTCCAGTTTCCTCCGATAACACCCAGATGCATGCAGCATACGTCAATTGGCCCCCGACTCTTGATTTTATCTTCAGATTCGCCAGAATGGCGCGTAACGTTGCCTTACTCGTGCATGGCATGCGTGGTTGAGAATACAGGAGATTTGGATTTGAAGCAGGTACTTTGAGTCAAAGCTGCATTCCCGGCATAGAGAAGTTTTCCGCCGGGCGAAAGAAGGGGCAAAATGGAGCCGACTGTCGATTTACCGTCGGAATTTAAGCGCGCGGCCGAATTTCCGGTCGTGCAGTCGTGGGCGTTTCTTAATCACGCCGCCGTCGCACCCATCAGCCGCGCTGCGCATGATGCAATAGTTGAATTCGCCGAGCAGGCGGCTAACGATGCCTATCTCACCGGTAAATGGTACAAGCAGATTGAAACGGTGCGGGAGCTAGCCGCAAATTTCATCGGGGCTCACATCGACGAGATCGCGTTTGCCAAAAATACCAGCGAAGGAATCGCCTTTGTGGCATCCGGGCTGGACTGGCATCGGGGTGATCAGGTGATCAGCACGGCAGTTGGATACCCGACGATGGTATATCCTTGGATGGACCTCGCGGCGCGCGCACGGATAGAGCATGTCGAACTTCGCGAAACCGATGGCCGATTTACTACCGAGCAGGTATTGGCCACCGTGACGCCGCGAACGCGCTTGGTTGCCCTCTCGCATGTGGAGTTTGGTAGCGGCTTCCGGCACGACATCGCCGCCATCGGCCGTTTCTGTCGCAGCCGGGGCATCCTCCTCTGCGTCGACGCGATTCAGTCGCTGGGGGTGATTCCGGTTAATGTACATGAGATGAACATTGATTTTCTCTCCGCCGACGGACACAAATGGCTGCTGGCGCCCGAGGGTGCGGCTATCTTTTACTGCCGCCGGGAACTGCTCACTGCGCTTCGTCCGGAAGTCGGCTGGATGAATGTCATCAATGCCAATGACTTTGGTGCCCATAATTTTACACTCAAGTCAGACGCCCGGCGGTTTGAGTGCGGCTCACACAACGTTCCCGGCATTCTGGCCCTCGGCGCCTCGATCCGTCTGCTGCAACGGGTATCCCTGCCGCTGGTGTACCGGAGAGTCGCCGCTCTGACCGACTATCTCCGCCACAGATTGTCGGAAAAAAAATATCGCGTGATATCCAGTGCCCGGCAAAATGAAACCAGCGGCATCATCGCATTTGAATCGCCGTATGGTCCGACCGTTCATGATGCCGTCGTCCGGGAACTCGAAGAAAAACGCATCATCATCACCCAGCGTGTGGGCCGGCTCCGGGCATCGCCACATTTTTATAATACATTTGAGGATATTGACCGACTTATCGATGCGCTGCCGACGTAAATGGTCGAGTGGGTTATCCTCGCGTTGCCGCTGCGCCCACGCAGAGATAAAGCACAGCCATCCGCACCGCCAGACCGTTGGTCACCTGCCGCAGAATGGCTGCACGCGGGCCATCGGCCACGGCAGAGGTGATCTCCAAGCCCCGATTCATCGGTCCGGGGTGGAGTACCAGCACGTCGGGTCTGCAACAGGCGAGCCGGGCTTCTGTAAGTCCGAAGAGATGATGATATTCCCGCAGCGACGGAAATGCGGCGGATGTGAGTCGTTCAAACTGTACCCGCAGCATGTTAATCACATCCACATGCGGCAAAACCTCGTCCAAGTTATGGCTGACGCTCACACCGAGTTTTTCCAGTGATCGGGGGCACATCGTGCTCGGACCGACCAGCGTGACCTTCGCGCCAAGTTTGGTGAGCGCCCAAAGATTGCTGCGGGCCACCCGCGAATGGATGATATCCCCAACAATCGCACAATGAATATCCGATATCCGCCTGTCGGTCTTCTGCAGCGATTCCTGAATCGTAAAAACGTCCAGCAGCCCCTGAGTGGGATGCTCGTGCGATCCGTCACCGGCGTTGATCACACTGCATGAAACCAGTCGGCTCAGCAGTTCGGGCGTTCCGCTGCTGCGATGTCGGATCACCATGGCGTCCACACCCATCGCCTCGATGTTGCGTGCGGTATCCGCCAGCGATTCCCCCTTACTGACGCTGCTGGTAGAGACGGCAAAATCCACGACATCGGCGCTCAATCGCTGAGCGGCAAGCCGAAAACTGGTACGGGTGCGGGTAGAGTCCTCGAAAAACAGATTCACGACCACCTTGCCGCGCAGAGCGGGCACTTTTTTTATACTTCTGGTGGACACTTCCTTCAGTGCCCGTGCGGTATCCAGCAGAGCTGCAATATCGTCCGCCGAAAGTTCCTCAAGGGTCAGCAGATGCGGACGATTCCAATGGTATCGGGCTTCGGTCAACGTTGTCCGCCTTTCCCTTTCTTGTCCGGTTCAATGAAGACGCCATCCTGATGATCGAGCGGCCGGAGGTGAACCCGAATCAATGAATTGCGATCGACCTCGGTATTGCGTCCAATGAAATCGGCTGCAATCGGATATTCCCGCCCCGCGCGTTCAACGAGTACGGCAAGGCGGATAAATTGTGGTCGACCAAAATCGACCATCGCATCCAGAGCCGCCCGCACCGACCGGCCGGTGAACAGCACATCATCCACAAGAATGACGGGGCGATCATCCAGCCGAAAGTTCATCTCAGTTCCCAGCGGAATGGTCAGCGGTGAGCGCATCGGATCATCCCGGTACATGGTAATGTCCAGCGCACCGACCGGGGGCTTGAATCCCAAGTGCGGCTGAAGCAGACTGCTCAGGCGGCCAGCAATAATTTCTCCGCGTCGTCGAATTCCTACCAGTGCCAATTTTGATGGCTCGACCGCTTCCGTTTTCAGATGAAGGAGAATTTTCTTTTTTATGCCTTCAATCGCTTCGCTGATCTGGTTGGCATTCATCAATGGCGTCATCGAGCAAGGATTATAACCCGCCGTCGCAGTCTCTGCGCAATATCGTCGCTGGTATATGAGCCGGTTGCGATGTTGTTATTACAGCATGGCGACGGGCCGGGCGGGGTTGGTGAGAATTGCTTTACACCAGAATTTGATTTTGGAGTCGTCTGGATTCGCGGTTTCGATGCGGTTCAGGCCCCATAA
>JAKAVA010000039.1 GCA_021827645.1 Planctomycetota bacterium | reverse complement strand
ATGGGGCCTGAACCGCATCGAAACCGCGAATCCAGACGACTCCAAAATCAAATTCTGGTGTAAAGCAATTCTCACCAACCCCGCCTGGCCCGTCGCCATGCTGTAATAACAACATCGCAACCGGCTCGCCGTATTTGACTTCGCCGACTATTTGGCTATAGTACCAAATAGTATGAGACAGAAGATAAACAGTCCGATTAATTTTGAAAGACGGGCGCGAATCATCAAAGCCATGGCGCATCCGAGCCGGTTGGCGATGCTCCATGCACTGGCGGACGGCGAGAAGTGCGTCTGCGACCTGCGGGAGATTGTCGGAGCGGATGTTTCGACGGTATCGAAGCATCTGCTGGTTATGAAGCGGGCCGGGCTGGTGGCAGACCGTAAGGATGGATTGTGGGTGCACTACCGATTGCGTGTGCCGTGTGTCTTGGATTTTATGACTTGCGTGGAGGCGGTGCTTGATGAAAGCCGGGAGAAAGCGTGCTGCAAGATCGGGTAAAGCATTTTTTTTGCCCAATACTTGGCATTTTTGCCAAATAGTACGGGCTGGGGTGAGGAATCTTTGATAAGGAGATGAAGATGTCGAAAGTAGTGGAAATTTTTGATCCGCCGATGTGCTGTTCCACCGGCGTATGCGGGGTGGATGTGGATCCGAAATTGATCCGATTCGCGGCAGATTTGGATTGGCTGAAAAGGCAACATGTGGAAGTGTGGCGATACAATCTCGCCCATGAGCCGACGCGTTTTGCACAGCAGGCCGTCATCAGAGATTTATTGATCAGATCCAGCCCGAGGGCGTTACCGGCCATTTTGGTAGATGGGGTGCTGGCGAGTCAGGGGCGCTATCCTGATCGCACGGAATTGGCCGCGATGGTGGGAATAAAGATCGAAGACGGCAGCGAGACTGCGACGATTTGAGCGGTCCGATCCGCGGAGGCCGTTCGCATTGGAGCCAACGGCGCAGCCACAAAGATGTTTTTTTAGAAAGGATGTGCAACATGGAAAGCAAACAAGTACCGACAGTCGAACAAATATTTGCGGGGATGCGCAAAAACATGGGCGCAGTCCCGACGGCGGTAGAAAAACTTGGGCGCGTGTCTCCGGATTTGGTTTATGAACATATGCGGTCGCGAGCCTACGCCATGCCGGACCAAACACCCGCTCTGGATGAAGAGACCCGCACGCTGATCTACATGGCGGCGGCGCTCGCGGGATCAAGCCCGGCATGCGTGCGAGCCATGGCCGACAAGGCACGCGTGCAGGGTATCGCGCCGGGCAAAATCATGGAAACCATCAAGATTGTGCGTTTTGCGATGGCCACGCGAATTATCGGTGATGCGGAACCGATTTTTGCCATGCTGGAAACGTCGGCAACCTGAGTGGTCCGATGGACGGTGTTCTATGGAAGGAACAAGGAATCCGACGGCGGATTTACGTCGCGTACCGACATTTTGAAAGAGGTGCATCATGGTAACGACTTGGGTTCCCGAGCCGACCCGCTATATGTTTTTTACCGGCAAAGGGGGCGTCGGCAAGACATCGCTGGCCTGCGCCACCGCCGTTGCATTGGCGGATCAGGGCCAGCGGGTGTTGCTGATCAGCACCGATCCGGCATCGAATGTTCAGCATGTGTTTCAAACGGACATCGGCGAAAGCGAGCCGACGAAGATTGACGCCGTGTCGCGGCTTTCAGCGATTAATATCCGACCACAGGTCGCCGCGGAGGCGTACCGGCAACGGGCGGTGGCTCCGATGCGCGGCGTGCTGCCGGAGGAAGCTATTAAAAGCATGATCGAGGAACTTTCCGGATCATGCACGACTGAAATTGCGGCTTTTGATCAATTTACTTCTCTGCTGACGGATCCGGCGACCGCGACAAACTTTGACCATATTATTTTTGATACCGCGCCCACCGGCCATACACTGCGACTGCTGAGTCTGCCTTCCGCATGGACGGAATTCTTTGATGGCAATCAACATGGGGCCTCGTGCATGGGGCCGGTATCGGCCCTGCAGTCGCAGCGTAAGCAGTATTCGGAGGCGGTTGCGGCCCTGCATGACGCGGTGCGTACAACGCTGGTTCTTGTAAGCCGGCCGGATCGACTGGCACTGGCAGAGGCCAGCCGGACCAGCATGGAACTTGCCGCGCTGGGTATGACGAATCAAAGGCTGATTATTAACGGCGTATTTCAGGCCACAAGCAAAGGCGATCCACTGGCGGCCGCGATGGAGCAACGCGGCGAATCGGCCATGGCCGAGATGCCGGAGCCGCTGCGGGGATTGCCGCAATCGCGGGTTGCGCTGCAATCTTTCAACGCGGTGGGCGTGGCGGCACTGCGGGCATTGGCGGGCACCGGCCCGGCAATGCCGACGGTTTTGCGGAAACCTTTAAGTCCGCTACCGCTCCCCCATCTGGTGGATCTGGTGGATGACATTGAACGCGCGGGCCATGGAGCGGTGCTGGTATTGGGCAAAGGGGGCGTGGGCAAAACCACCATCGCCTCCGCTATAGCGGTGGAACTGGCTGATCGGGGGCATGAGGTGCATTTGACGACGACCGATCCGGCGGCCCACATCGCACAAACGGTGCGGGATTCTGACGGCCGCCTGACACTAAGCCGTATTGATCCGGAACAGGAGACGAAGCGGTATCGCGAGATGGTGATGGCACTGAGGGGTAAGGAGCTTGATGAAGATGGACGGGCGCTGCTGGAGGAAGACCTGCGTTCGCCGTGCACAGAGGAAGTGGCGGTGTTTCATGCATTTTCGCAACGCCTTGATGAAGCGGCCGGTAAATTTGTGGTTGTCGACACCGCCCCGACGGGCCATTCGCTGTTGCTGCTCGATGCCACCGGGTCTTATCACCGAGATGTGATGCGGAATTTGGCCGGTAAGGCGCAACAGCAGGTGAACACGGCACTGATGAAATTGCAGAATCCGGAATACACCCGAACATTGCTGGTGTCTTTGCCGGAAACGACGCCCATTCTTGAAGCCGGTGAGCTGGAGGAAGACTTGAAGCGGGCGGGCATTGAACCCTTTGCGTGGGTTATTAACAGCAGTCTGCTGGCGGCGGGGTCTAAAGATGCATTGCTGGCCGCACGCGCTGAGGCGGAACGCGAAAAGTTGGCCATGGTCGAAAGCCGGGCCAAGCGTGTGGCGGTTGTTCCATGGCTTTCTCGGGAACCGGTCGGCCTCGCCGGGCTGCGGCAGCTCTTTGCAAACCGATTGGTTTCCGTTTGATTCAACCGTCGCAGGGCTACTTTGTGGCTGATAGCGTGCAAGCCGGTAGCCGTCTACAATAATTCTCGGCTGGTTGGGCAAAAACAAACAGGCTGCTGCATGGGGACCAAAGCTTATCGGTTGCGCGAGCGGGCGACATGTAAGTTTTGCGGGCCATTGAAAGGTTATGATTATGAAGCGAAAAGTGATTCGGCTTCTGGTGGTGATTTTATTGATTGGTGGGGCGAGTTATGGCATTTACCGCTGGAAGCAAAACCAGAAGCATGGTCTGCTAACAAGCGTGATACTCTACGGAAATATGGATGAACGGGATGTGCAACTGGCTTTTAAGGAATCGGGCCGCATCACACGGGAACTGGTGCACGAGGGGGCAACGGTCAGAAAGGGAGAACTGGTCGCCACACTGGATACCGACTGGCTGATCCGTCAGGTAGCCGAGGCAAAGGCGGTTCTGGCAGCGCAAAAACAGGTGTGGTTGCGTTTGAAGCGTGGCAGCCGTCCGCAGGAAATTGCGATGGATCGGGCGCTCTATGCGGCGGCGGCGGCGAAGGCTGCCAATGATCTGGTAAATGTGAAGCGTTACGAAAAACTGCTTGCCACAGGCGATATTACGCAAATTCAATATGACAACGAAAAGGCTTTGTGGAAGGTGGATAACCAGCAAGCCCATGCGGCAAAGGAAACGCTCCGGTTGGCGGTG
Organism: Planctomycetota bacterium; assembly: GCA_021827645.1. Taxonomy (GTDB): domain Bacteria; phylum Planctomycetota; class Phycisphaerae; order WQYP01; family WQYP01; genus JAJZGD01. The sequence goes on along the minus strand of JAKAVA010000039.1, from coordinate 4,500 downwards.
TTGGGCCCGCGTGTGGAAGATATTGCCGAGGCCGAAGCTAAGCTGCGAGCAGACAAAGCGCAGTTGGCCCTGCTGGAACAATATCTCGCAGATACCCATCTGAGAAGCCCGGTAAATGGCGTTGTGCGAACGCGGATTCTTGAACCCGGCGACATGGCCAGTCCGCAAACGCCGGTCTACACCATCGCCATCATGAATCCCAAATGGGTGCGTGCGTACATACCCGAGCGGGATTTAGGATTTGTGCACCTCGGCTCCAAGGCTTGGATCACCGTTGACAGTTTTCCCGGGAAGAAATTTGCCGGGTGGGTAGGCTTTATCTCGCCGATAGCGGAGTTCACCCCGAAATCAGTCGAGACGACCCAACTTCGCACCAGTCTGGTTTATGAAGTGCGGGTTTATGTAAAAGATCCGCACGACCAACTCCGACTGGGGATGCCTGCGACGGTGGAGATTCCGATCACACCGCAGCCGATCCCGCTCCATGAGGCGAGGCATTGAGATGGATTCCGGCCGGTCAGTTTCGGAACCGATCATTGCGTGTCGGGATGTGCATAAAACATTTCCCGACGGACGCGGAGGAACCACAGCCGCGCTGGCGGGCATTTCACTGGAAGTACGCCGGGGATTGATGGTGGCGCTGGTGGGGCCCGATGGCGCCGGCAAGACCACATTGATCCGGCTGATCATGGGGTTGATGGCACCGACTTCGGGCAAGATTGAAGTGCTGGGGCACAATATTATTCAGCATCCGCATGCGGCGGAATCGCACGTGAGTTACATGCCGCAGAAATTTGGCCTCTACGAAGATTTAACCGTACAGGAAAATCTGGATTTATATGCGGATCTGCACAGTGTACCGGCTGCAGATCGGCGCACGCGATATCCTGAATTATTCGCCATGACCAATCTGGGGCGATTTACGGGCCGAGAGGCCGGGCGTCTTTCAGGCGGTATGAAGCAAAAACTCGGGCTTGCCTGCGCACTGGTGCAATCGCCCGAGTTGTTGATTCTGGATGAACCGACCGTCGGCGTGGACCCTGTTTCTCGGCGGGAACTCTGGGCGATTTTGCTCGGTCTGGTTAAAACCCGATCTCTGACACTTTTAATCAGCACGCCTTATCTGGAAGAGGCGGAATTCTGCAATCACGCTGTGGTGATGTATCGCGGCAGCATACTGGCGCAGGGATCGCCCGGGGATGTTGCGAATTATGCCCGCGGACGGACATTTCAAGTTCGCACACCGCCAGGATTGAAACCACGCCAGATGGTGGCGTCGCTGCTGCGCATCAGCAGCACGGCCGATGCGGTGCCAAATGGGGAAGAGGTGCGTCTGGTGCTTAAGGCGGGCACTGAGGGTGATGAACAGATATCGGGTGATAAGACGCCGAGCGGTGCACGAGAAGTCGAACCGCATCTGGCGGATGGTTTTATGGTAGTACTGCGCCGGGCGCTGGCGTCCACGGTACCGGCGGTCGAATTGGTGGGCGATGGTGATATCTCGAAGGCGAATCCTGATATCGCTCCCCCACTGCCACCGGCAGCGAACCATTCCGATAAACCCGTTGTGGCGGTGCGGGACTTGGTGCGCCGATTCGGGGATTTCGTTGCCGTGGACCACGTCAATTTCGAGATACGCAGGGGAGAAATTTTTGGATTGCTGGGGCCTAACGGTGCCGGCAAAAGTACGACCTTTCGCATGCTTTGTGGACTCCTGCCGCTGTCTTCCGGCACTTTACGCGTGGCCGGGTACGATCTGCGACACGCGCGGGCGTCGGCGCGGCAAGCCGTGGGATATGTGGCACAGAAATTTTCACTCTATGGCCAATTGACAGTGGAGGAAAATCTCGCGTTTTTCGCCAGTGCCTATGGATTGCGGGGAAGCCGCCGAAAGCGGCGATTGGGATGGGCGGTGGAGGAATTTGAACTTTCCCGCGTGCTGCCGAACAAAACCGGTGAGATTCCCGACGGATTCAAGCGACGATTGGCGATGGCGTGCGCGTTGCTGCATGAGCCGCAGATATTATTTCTGGATGAACCGACATCGGGCGTTGATCCTCTGGCCCGGCGGGAATTCTGGCAACGGATTACCGCCATGGCCGATCAACAGGTTACCGTGGTGGTGACGACGCATTTTATGGAGGAGGCGGAATACTGCGACCGCATGGTGATCATGATGAACGGGCGTGTGCTGGCGGGAGGAACACCTGCTGAAATACGAAAGATCGCTGCCACGCCCGACCGAAAGGAACCGACGATAGAAGATGCCTTTATTCAGGTGGTGATGGACGAGCAGAAAGCCGCCGCCAAGGCGAGAGGTGCCGCATGAATCACCCCGCCCCGCTTGGAAAGCTGCGGCGCATCGTCGCGATGAGCCGCAAGGAAACGCTGCAGATGATTCGTGATCCGAGCAGCATTGCACTGGGGATTGTCCTTCCGCTGCTGCTGATCCTGCTTTTCGGTTACGGGCTCTCGCTTGACGCCCACCATGTTCCCGTGGCGGTGGTGATGGAGGATCACTCACCGTCGGCCCAATCGGTGTTTGGAGCGTTTGCCGGGTCGAGATATTTCCTGCCGGAGGCGGTGAACTCGATGGTTGAGGCGGAAAAGCTTCTGGCGGCGGGAACCGTAGACGGGATTGTGCGTCTGCGGCACGACTTTTCCCGCAATTTGCGGAGTGGGCATGCGAATATTCAGTTTACGGTCAACAGCATCGACGCGAATCGCTCGCGATTAATTCAGAACTATGCCCGCGGCGTTCTGGGTGTCTGGCTTGCACAGTGGGAACTGACGCACGGCCGCAGTTATGCGCAGCCGGTAACCATCGAGCAACAGGTCTGGTTTAACCGCAGTATGGACAGCCGCTATTTTCTGGTTCCGGGTTTATTGGTGCTGATCATGACGCTGATCGGGGCGCTGATGACGGCGCTGGTTGTGGCAAGAGAATGGGAGCGCGGCACGTTTGAGTCGCTTTTCGCCACGCCAGTGCAACCGAGCGAAATCATTATCAGCAAAATTGTCCCCTATTTCTGTCTGGGGATGGTGGGCCTTGCGGTGGCAGTGACGGCAGCGCGAGTATTGTTTCACGTGCCGATCCGTGGTTCGCTGGTGTTGTTGATTCTGGTATCGGGGCTTTACCTGCTGGTGGCGCTGGGAATGGGGCTGCTGATTTCCACACGAACCAAAAATCAGTTCATCGCCAGCCAGGCGGCGCTGCTGCTGACCTTTCTACCGGCGATGATGCTTTCAGGGTTTATTTTTGATATACGCAGCATGCCTGAAGCAATACAGGTTATCACCTACCTGCTTCCGGCACGATATTTTGTGGCGCTCCTGCAGACGTTGTTTCTGGCGGGTGATATCTGGAGTGTGATATTACCCAATGCGGCGGTGCTGGTGTTGATGGCCGTTATTTTTTTGGGCCTGACGCGCCGGCTGACAGTGAAACGGCTTGGATGAGATGAACATCATATTTCGTATTTTGGCTCTGATCCGCAAGGAACTCACGGCAATCTTCAAGGATCCGCGCAGCCGATTTGTTGTGCTGGGACCGCCGATCCTGCAGATGATTATTTTCGGCTATGCCGGCACATTTGATCTTAATCATGTGCCCTATGTCCTGGTGGATCAAAGTCACTCCAGCGAGTCGACGCGGTTCATCGGGCGGATCAACGGCTCGGGCATTTTTAATTGCATCGCATCGGTGGGAAATATCCGCCGCGCCCGCCCCCTGCTGGATTCGCGCAGGGCATTGCTGATCATCCAGATTCCACAATACTTTGACCGAGATATTGTCACCGGCCGTGGTGCACAGGTGCAGGTCATCGCCGACGGTCGCAATTCCAACACGGCCGCTCTGGCGATCGGCTACCTTAATGACATTCAGAATCAGTTCAACGCGGATTTATCAGCTGACGATCCCGGCATTGCTCCGCCGGTGGCTTTGCAGATACGCTCCTGGTTTAATCCGAACTTACTTTCGCGATGGCAGATTGTGCCGGGAATGATCGGCCTTATCACCATGCTGGCGGTCATGGTGATTACCGCCATGTCGATCGCCCGCGAACGCGAGCAGGGTACGTTTGACCAGCTTCTGGTAACGCCATTTACTCCGCTGGAGATTATGGCGGGCAAAACCATTCCGCCTATTCTGATCGGTTTGGGTCAATCTGCTATCATCTTCATGATCGTCCGCTACTGGTTTGATGTTCCGTATTACGGTTCGGCGGCGGCAATCGTACTCATTTTTGTCATCTTTGTTATTGCAGCGGCGGGGTTGGGTCTGCTGGTGTCCTCGATTTCATCCACGATGCAGCAGGCTCTTCTGGGCACATTTGTGCTGGTGATGCCTTGTGCTCTTTTGTCGGGCCTGGCGACACCGATATCCAATATGCCGCGCTTCGTGCAGAAGATCACGCTTATCAATCCGCTACGGTACGACGTACAGGCGGCACGCGAGGCATTTCTTGAAGGGGCCAATGTGCACCAATTGATGCCGGA
>JAKAVA010000083.1 GCA_021827645.1 Planctomycetota bacterium | reverse complement strand
AAGCTCCTTTCATTCGTCGTCCATTTTTACAAAACCACGCGGATCCGCAGCTTAATTGAACAAAATCCTAACACCCCACAACAAAATTTCCAAGTCCAAACGAAAATTTAGTATGCGATTGCCCTGGAGTATATTGCGCACAGAAGTTCACTGTCAACTGGCTCAAACCCTGACTCATACCCAGTTTCATGAGGGCATCTCCGGGATAAAGGTGGCGAACGTCGGTACGACGTCAAAGCTTGCGTCGATGAGTTCATGAAAAGCTTCCCTGGCGGTGCTTCTGAGCTTCTCCAGCATGATGCGGCCAATCGTGAAATTGTTGCAGTCGTTTTTGGATGAGGGCGTCCAGCAACTCGGACGACAGCGACTCCGGGCCAGCAGGCCCAAGCCGCAAAACAGAATGTAAGCCAAGGCCAGGATCAACAGCAGCCGGTCCAGTCGATCGGCACGGATGATGCGGGTATGCCGCAGGCTCCATCCATTGAACTTGTTCTTCTTATCACGGAATAACTCTTCGATATCCATGCGATGGGCGTACCAGTTGCTGATCTGTGCTGGAGTGCCCTCCAGATCGGTCATCAGATATCAGCATTCGTCCCGATGCTTGGACAACCCTTTTTTCCATCGTATCACCACGTTCTGCCGGACAGAGTGTTCCTGGCGGTATCCCACATGACGAAGCAGCCTGGCGGTTCCACGCTGCACCGAGTACTCATCCGGCCGTCCGCTCCCGCAGCAGGCTGATGCGTGGGCACCTCACGGCGGCTTCGACCAGTTCACTTAACGTTTTGGCCTGTAACAATCGAAGGCAGGGAGCGCAGACCGAGAGCACCCATGCAATCGCGTCCTTGCGATTCATGGCAGACTCCTTTCCTATGGCGAATTCGGTGCGCCCAAAATCCTTTGTCCATAAGTATTACGAACCAACCCCGACTTGATTGCGATCCAACCCAAATCTCCCCTCACGAAAGCAGGTATGAGTCGAGCCGTTTATTTCTTGTGCTGCCTCCGAACGGCCGCTATAGTCTGCTTCATGAAAGCCAAGCACCTCCTCCAAATCTTGATGCGGTGGAATCGAAGTATTTGCCTTTGCACCATGCTGCTGGTTGAGGCGAGTGGTTTGTCGGCCAATGCGGCCGAGCGTTTTTATGTTGGACCCAATAGGCCATACAAGACCATTTCGTCGGCGCTGGCTCATATGAAGGATGGCGATGTCTGCGTTATCCAGGCAGGTATCTATCGCGAATGTATTCATGTGCGACTGAACAACGTAACTCTACTCGGACAGGGAAGGGTTGTGATCAGCGGATGCGATGAGGCGGGCCAGATGCAGCCCTGCGAGGTCAACGGAAAGAAAGCCCTGAAAGCCAAGATCCCCGGGCCGGTGTATGGTGTTTTCTGCGGCTCGCAGCACCTGATGCTGGCGCGTTATCCGGCCAAGACATCGCCGATGACCTCAAATGAAGACTGGGCTCAATGCTCTATTGATTCTGCGGGGAATGTCGAGTTCCGAGGATTGGGGCGCAAGAAGTTCCCACATCTTGACGACGGATATTTCGTCGGCATATGTCAGCGAGGTCGCAAGCTTTCGGCTTGGCACTCGGTTTCGGCACCGATCGTAGGCGTACGCGCAGACGGACGGATCATCGTCAATACAAAGGAAGCATCCTCCGGTTATCTTGGGGGTTTCGGAAGAGGTCATGGGCTGGGCTATATCATCGGGGCCAGGGCGGTACTCGACACGCCCGGCCAGTGGTATTCCAATGGGAAAGAAGTCATCGTGATTCCGCCGGTTAAAGGGAAAGGCGACTATGAGCTGCGCAGGCGTCTCTATGGGGCGGTGATTACGGGTAACGGCGTGCGCCTCCAGAACATCCGCTTTCGGGCAGCGACGGCCCGTGTGAAAGGTAACGACGACTCCTTGGTGCATTGTTCGTTCAATTACATCTCACCATTTCAGAATAACGCGAATCCCGAAGACGAGCCTCAGAATCGTAAGGGGCAAAGCCTGGTATCCTGTTGGGGTACGCCAGCCGACGGGACGGCAGGAGTTTATGTGCAGGGTGACGGCTTTGTCGCCAAGAATTGCCGCTTTTCCAATAGCTGGTGGTGTGGGATGATGCTGCGCGGCAACCGGGCCCGAATCGAGAACTGCCTCTTCGAGAACATGGACTGGATTGCAAGACGCTGTGCCGGCCTTTTTTGCTGGGGTGATGACGACGTAGTACGCTACTGCACGTTTCGCAACCTTGGCGGTGCTGGAATCGAGGGCGGCAATAGTCGATGGATTGGCCAATACGCCAAACGTAACATCTGGGAGCACAATTACGTTGAAAATTTCTGTCAGTTGATTGTCGACCAAGGTGCCTTTTACGAAAATCTGCAGGGGGCGTCACCACCATCCAATTCCATATGGCGATACAATGTCTGCAGAAATGGCGTGGGCCCGGCGAAGGGGGCATGGATCAGGGGTGTGGCTGCGTACTATGTGGATAACAGCTCTTCAGGATTTCATATCTACAATAACATTGCCATCGATGTGGACCAACCCATGAAATACAATGTCTCGCGCCACCGTCCGAACGCGGGTAAAGATATCTGGTACTACAACAACACGTTTTACAAGTGCGGTAATTCCTCGTTTTCCAGAGTCAATCGCTCTGTAAGGGTACAAGACGCCAACCTCCACCTCGTCAACAATCTGGCTGTGTCATGCCCTTTCGGGACCTTAGGCAATGCGCACGTGGTAAAGACCTTTCTCAACAATCACGCGTTTGCGGATCCGTCTGTTCTGACCGATCCGAAGTCCATGAACTTCACTCCCCGGGGAAAGGCTCTCATCAGTGGGGTTTCGGTCCTCGGTAAATCCACCGGCTATATTGGTGCGATTAATCCGAAGCAAGGCATGTGGCGTTACGGCGCAGACGTATCAAAGCTGCCTGCACCATAGTGTGGTGAATTCGTAGAAAGCGCGGATAACAGACGATACGTGTAGCTCCAACCGTTATCGCAACCGAGACAGATCGAGAGACGCGTGAACGCACTCTGAAAAAGCGCCCAAGGTCCGCGCCATCCCGAATAATGCTCAATCTATTTGATTCCATTTGATTCACTGCAGGTGTGGTGCAAAATCGCACCGGAGCTTAGATAAGTCGCTATGCTGCCAGTTCGTCTGTTGCCGAGTCTCGTTGAAAGGTCTCGCTAACAGCCTGTAAATCGCGCAGGCAAGGATGAACGCGGGAACGGGGCTGCAAATTATGAATACCATCGTGCGTTACAAAATCGTCTTTTGACAGGCGAACTGCTGCCAGGAAAGAGCAATCAAGATAAAGCCGTAATCATCATGGGATTTATGAAAAGCCGATGGTGGGATTCGAACCCACAACCTACGGTTTACAAAACCGTTGCTCTGCCGTTGAGCTACATCGGCGGACTTTTCGACGCCTATTAGAGTAAGCGTTCTATCGGGTCTTTACAAGATTTTATTCAGCGGCGGCGAAAGCCGGGGGATTGTACAGAAATGGTGCCAACAACCTGCCCAGCGTCCCGATTTAAGGGGTATATCCGATGACCCATTCCGGGCATTTTTCTGCACCAATGTTTTTCGTCAGACTCCGGGTGAAGCGAGGAAGATTCGCGCCTGCTTGGAAATAGATATTTGCTTCGTTTTCAGTATTTGATAGACTTTTCAATCAGGATAAATACTGCTCAACGCTCAAAAGTGAAGTGAATAGAGAAAGCCATTGCACTAAATTATAAGTTGAAGTGAGAACATCATGAAGAGTCGAATCTACAATTCTCTGCTTGGTTTGATGCTTTCCGGGACCATCGTCGGCCTTGCCTCCGGTTCGATGACAAATCCCGGCGTTTCGCCTTCACCATCTCCCGCCGGTGCGCAAAAAATCGATCAACTTGCCCATCAATGCGAAACACCCGGTACTGTTGGTCAAACGGCGGCGGGCCAACTCCGGGCATTACCCCCGGAAGATTTGGCCATCTTGAAACGCGAACTTCAGACGGTGGGACTCAATTCTGAAGCCCGCGCCGCAATCAAGGCGGCGATTGAACGCGTCAGCCAGCGAACCATCACCGACGCGCGATTTCAACGCCGCTACCGCTGGTATCTCAGCCAGACTCTCGATGCCTACCGGCAGGTTGGAGACCATAATCCCAGATGGGATGCCGATGCGGAAACCGCCCTGCTCCTGTTTTCGAGGGAGCAGGCCCGTCCTGCGTTTGATCTTCGCAATGCGTGGTGTTCACAGGGACTGCGCCTCATTCGAATTCGCGTTGCTTACGCTGCCATCAAAGCTCTTCACGAGGGGTGCCGCGACCCGCTTATCGCCATGATTTTGGATTGCAATCCATTCTGGCGGAAACGTGGGCACTTATGGGCCTTGAGACGCAATATTCAAGGCGACCTCCGGGCGCTGATGGCAAGTCGTTATTCGGCGGCGATAAAACTCGAATTCAGCACCGCCGCCGCCAATCGCTATGAGGCGGGATCAAACTGGAAGGCGGCGGCGGCATGCGGACGGGAAAATGTGCATTTAATATCACGAGTGGTTCGTGAACCGAAGGTCCCCATGAGCTTTCTGGCTCCTGAAATTGTTTGTAATCTGGCGGCTCTTGTCGGGCCTACCGATCGAGATCATGCCTGGTCGCATGCCAACACCATGATTCTTCGGGCGATGGATGTGCACCACCCGTCGCCTGCGATCCGCTATCTGAACTTGTTTTTCAGGGGTTACTCATTCGTCACCGGGGCTTGGTACATCCGCGGAAACGGTTTTGCCAACACCGTTTCGCAAAAAGCATCACATATCTACGATCTGCGTTTGCGTTCAGCTCGCCAATATCTGCGCGAGGCTTACGAGCTCATACCGAAGCAGCCCGAGGCGCCCTGCGAAATGATGACCGTTGACCTGGGTCTGGGGCACCTTCGACGGATCACCAAATGGTTCCAACGTACGATGCAGGCTGATCCCGACAATCATCAGGCCTGCAACGCAATGTTGTGGGCACTGCACCGACGCTGGTATGGCAGTGCAAACTTAATGTTCAGGTTCGGTCAGTGGTGCGTGCATTACGGCCATTGGAATTCCAGAATTCCGCTCCTGGCGCTTTCCGCGCTGTTCGCCATTCAATGCCATGACAATTACGTCTGGCGGCCGGGATTTTATAACCTCAATTACATTGTGGTTGGCCACCAATTCTGGAGAAAGCGGAGTGTGTGGAAACTCGCCAAAGCTGCCATACTTGGTTACTTTGAACATCGACCAGCGAGCGGACATGATCTTGGAGTGGATATATTTTTGTGTATATGGGCGGATAAATGGAACGAGGCATTTCGCCTGCTTAAATTTTACGGACAGGGGCCCCGACATCCTGCCATGGAGCGATTCGTACAGCCGTTTTACCTCCCTCACACGAGGCCGCGAAGTTTCAGACCACTCGCATGTTTTGCCGGGTTGGATGCGGCAAGCATGTATTTTGGGAATACTCACTACAGTATGCTGAGATTGTGCCGAGAGGCAATCCTTCGCGTGCAACATCCCTCTTCCCTGCCGCCGTGGTCGGTTCGCCGTCGGCAGCGTGACGCCCGTTACATGGCTTGGGCTTCCCGCGTCACCGCGAGGGCCCTGGATCGAAGCAGCCCCAAAAAAGCGATCTGGACGCATGTTGCAGACCAGGCCATGCACGAAGAAGCCATTGTGCTGGCACGAAGTCTCCGTGACCGGGGCAACGCGAGGGATCAGATGATTCGTGCCGCCGGAAAAGCCATGAATGACGCATGTCGCAATCCATTGATCCTTTTTTTCAAATCTTACAATACGATTGCCATCGTGGGGCCCGATGCTTTGTACTCGAAAGTTGCATGCGCCTCCGCCTCTCGTTTGTTGAAAGGACATTTTCCGTTAACCGATCAATTTATCGCTGCAGTGATAGCGGCCCATATCGCCCAAGAGGAGCACCCCTCGGGCGTTTTCAACGCCAGTACCTTTCTGACTGATGCTTTGCACCTGCTGCCAAAATTCCTCCGCGATAACCGAATTCCGCTTGGGGCCCGTTTCAAATGGTGTCGCAGATTATGGACGGACGTCGCGACGGAAAAACAATCTCCAGCGGCGGCAAGCTTGGCTTTTGCACCGTCGCTCACCGCCGGGCATACCCAGCCGATCCTCACCTTTCTTGTCCAAGCGTGGGAGTCAGAGCAAATCGGACTTGCCATGTTGCACGGTCCCAAGTTACAAAGTATTCATCAACTCAAACCGCGTGACGCAAGAAAGTATCTTGCATACATGCACCAGGCCTTGGCCGATTATCACCGAGCATGGATGATGAACCCCAACTGCATAACCGCCATTGACGGCGCCATAACGGCCCAATTCTGGGCTCACCTGCGCCGTCACGCGCGTTGGAATATCTGGCCGGCTCATTCAACGTGGCTGATTCGTGCTTTTAATGCCCGGCCCGATGCGCTCACCGCGTGCCGTATCGCGACGAATTTTGAAGCCATGTGTGCCGATCCCTATGATGGCAAATGGTACTACAACGATAATAATCTTCTTTACGAGTTGATTCGTGCCCCGGAATATTACCGCCGACCGTCGAGTCCGATGAATCTGATGCTGCTTTATGGAGCGCAAACGATCCTCAACTATCCTCAAACCAACGCCGCATCGCATCAGCTTGTGCATAAGTCGCTTATCCACTCATACCACATATGGCGTCATCTTCATCCTGCCATGAAAGAGTACTTCATGTATCATCCATTCGATGAACGGGTACGGAGCCTGTATGCCCGCGGTGCCTGCGAGTTACACCATTGGAATACGGCTGAAAGACAATTTCAAAAACTGGGAAGCGGAGCCCGTGTCTCAGTCTTCGGCGGCCGGAAGCTGTATTTCGAACTCAAGATCGAGGCGGCAGATCACGCGACGGACTGAACGTCTACATGGTCAGGACTTGGTGTAAATCGTCCAGTTTGTACCGGCGGGGCATTAAGAGTGTTCTCAACGATGGGATACTTTTCCGCCGCTTGGCAAATACGCGTCCCGGAAATTCTTTGTGTTTCCGCACCGATCAGATTTTCAGTTGCGATGGTTGTGAATACATAGCCCCCAGAACGCGAAATGCCGCGACGAGCATCGCACCACCGGCTGCGAGGATCAACACTGCAAGCCAGGCTTGACGGCCGACCAGCGTGAAGAGGATGGGAATCAGCAAGTGAAAACCCGGCATAGCCGGCAAAAACTGCATCACCAGAATCAGCAATGCCAGAGTGGTGGCTCGCCATGGATAGTGAAATCGCCAGCCGATAATGGAATCCAGATCAAGGTGGCTGCCCAGGGAGGTGATGAGCACGGGCAAAACCCAGCAGTCCGCCGTCATTTCTACAGCAAGGGCAACAAGAATTGCCTCAGGGGAAATTGTAGTCTGCCAATTGGGTATGGAAAAAGCGGCCAGAAGTACACCGATCCAGAAATATTCCATGAGGGAAAGCAAGCCCACGATATTCCGTTCCATCAGCATCAGCGATCCGACAATAATGAACGTGGCTGAAGCTAGCACCACGAAAATGGACAGAGCAAACGGGCTTAGCTGGAGGTCAAATCGGAGATAAAAAAGGGCGAGAAAAATGCTAACCACTGCAAATATGCGCATTTGTCGCTGAAGCAACCAAGTCATGTCTTCAAAAACTTTGACGGTGTGGGGCGATGCGCCCGGCACGGATGATTGTCCGCTCATCATCATCAGCAGGAGTTGCCAGATCAATGCCATGGCGACCATACCGGTGGCCGCTCCGCCACTGGAAGAAAGTGCTTGATGTGCCCCCACCGGAATAAATATCGCTGCTACCATCGATATCACGCCGAGAATCGAGGCAGGCACGATCAGACTGCCGGAGAGCTTATGACGTTGACGCGTTACCACACGTTCCGTTCTGTGTATTTCGGCAGGAGATAGGGCGCTGCGTCGGTGCGTCAGAAGGACAGGCAAATTGCTGAGCAGCATGACGATGGGTGGCCAGTAGACGTCGCGAAGCAGTAAAACAACCAGCGAAACCGCAAGAACCAGTATCGGCGGATGTATCGATGTTTTTGGAGTAGCCCGTAACCAGCCATAAACAAATGTTGCCGAAAACAGGATGACCAGAATGGAGATCAACCGGCCGTCCGAAAGCGTTCCGCGCTGCGCCCAATAGAACCATTTGCCCAGTGAAAGAAAAATCATTGGAAGCATGGCGGTGGCGGTAATCGTTCGTCGGGTTTCCGGTCGCGCGCGGCGCAGCAATCCAAGAATTGCAATAGGGAGGAGAACGGTCATTGGCAGGATGAAGTTCATACAGGCACGTCCCCCTCGAGCACACCCGATTTATGTCGGTGCCGAAGCCCGATATTCCCTCGGCAGTGCAATGACGCCTCAATTGACGCGGCACGGATCGAGATGTGATCCACAATGACCTCGTGAAAGGGGGGCGCTGGCGGCAGAATTGGATGAGATGGTGTTGATCTCGTGGCTGGATGTTGCAGAGACTCAAGCAACGGCCCGATGGCAAGGATTGGAAATACTCCCAAAACCAGCGATACCACCATCGCAAAAATCGCCCATAGCCGGGCCGTACGGATATAAGTACTCAGATTAAGGGGTGCGGTGAAGTCGGAATCCGGCGATGTACCGATACCTCCCGCATAAATACTAAAATCGGGTTGGCGGATATTCTGCGTCGGATCGCGAAATGCCAGTAAGCTGCGCGATATGACACCCAAGATCATCGGCACGAGAGCCGTAAGGGCGAGTACCCCAAATATGACAGTTCGGAACTCGATGCGTCCGGCTGAGGTTGCCACCTTGATCATACCGATGAGCGCAAACCACACCCCACGAAATATGGCGGTGGCAGGCATCCCAATGCAGGCGGCAGTGAGCAGGAGGAACAACAGATGGGTAGCGCCACGCGAAGCGGAGCGACCGTCGCGTGAGGCGGAGATATCGTGAGTCTGAAGATAGAGCAGATCAAGTCCCCGCTGAAAACCAAAAACCGTGACCGGCAGGACGCCGAGAATTAGCACCGATCCGACAATGCCCATTGTGTTCCTGCTCAGCCATGCGAGAAAAGCGAGAGCCGAAACCGCTGCGGCGGCATACGCCATGGAACGCGAAAGTTCGCGCTGAGCGAAACACGCCACGGAGCAGGCCGCCATCGCGGTAGTCGCCGCGGCCGCCAGGGGCCAGGTCATCGCATCGAGTTGTGGGACAAATAATGAACGTTGCAACCAGATCATCAATGCCAGGCCGACCCAGACATTTGAATTCAGCGGCAGGAGATTCTGCCCGTCCAACGTGATGCGTGCCGTCTGAACACTGTGGAAAGGAAAGAGCGAGAGGCTGATCCACACAGCGGTCAGGATGCAGATAAGGGCGGTCAATGACGCCCGATGATCGGGAGACACTCGAGGGTGATGCGTCACGGGATTTATGAGGATTGCGGCAGCGAGAATCAAGCTGCCGACGACGAGTCCGGCGATGAGCATGCGGCGGGCGATTCGGCGATGATGAGCGCTACCGGGGCCCAGATTGAGAAAATATTGCGGCACCATCAGTAATTGGGTAAAGATAAAAATGGTGACGAGATCGGATGCAGTCACCAAGCCCCAGATAAAGGCAAATTGCGCGGAGAGCCAGAACAGATTTTTGCCTCCCGGCCTGGCGCTGAAGAGCCACGAGAGAGAAAACAGAAACGCTATCAATACAAAAATAAGAATAGTCAGCGACGCGCCAGTTAACTTGAACACTGCGGGCCAGCCTAATACGGCGACGGGCAGACTCAGGACCGCCGGGACGCTGCGAGCGATCGGCCCCGTTCCGGCGGCATATTTTACGTTCACCACGACCAGTGCCGCGATCAGGGCAACGGCGAGACAGACCTGTTGCGCCATACGAAGCTCGCGCCGAAGTGCAAGGATAAGAATAGATGAACAGAGGGCGGCGCCCGGCGGCAGCCAGATCGGCAGTGATGACCATGATGCAATATCCAGTATCGTCATAAAGGCACCTACATTCCCCCTGGACGACCAAGAGCCGCCGCGATACCGGCCAACAGGAGAGTCAGTAACGAGGCGAGAGTCAGGAGGATCATGCGCACCAGCCCCTTGGAACGAATGCAGCCGCGCACCACGGTTGCAATCACATGTGGAATCAAAGCGACTGTGCTCACCATCGAGTCCAACCCGAAGCGGTCCAGAGCGGCAATTAATTTACCGGCGGCCCAGATCAAGGCGACCAGCGAGCCTGCGGTGAATTGCTCGACGGTCAGCACCAGCAACACCGCCTGCCGGATGACCACAAGTTTGGTCAGCCGGTCGCGAACGGCGGCTTTGCCGGCCAGTTGAATAAACACACCCAAAATCAGCCCGGATACAGTCGCCATTCCACCGAGCGCGATGGAGATCGCCGGGTTTGTCAGTGAGGTGGGGCCGCCAGTTGAACGGATTGACAACTGTGATGGAAGGAGCCGCCCGAGACTCTCGCTTGGTATCAGTTTAAGCGAGCAGGACAACAGCGCCATGACCGAAATGGCCAGAAGCAACCCGGTACTGATGATCGAGGGCTTCGGAGGCGGTAATTGGATGGCGGCCGGCCGAAGGTTACGGTCCGTTGACCCCGCTGCGGGACGACCCCGCAATGACCAGGCAACCAGACCGACGCCGGTCACGGTGTTGAAAACGATCGTCATCCACAACAGGCCTATGTCCGGCATGCTGAGAGAGAGATGGTCGCGTGCCAAGGCGGCAAAGTCACTGCCGAGCGTCATGGATGCGGAGAAACCGGGTGTCATGCAGAGATTGATACAGCCACATATGATCAGCACGGTTGCCAGCAGCGATCTGTAGCCCGGACGTCGCGATGGAAAAAATGGCCGACGATTCAGCGGCGCTGAGAGCATCAATCCAAAAAGCAGCAGAAAAATGGAGGGAAACAAAATCATCATTCCCCACTCCGCCGTCATCATCTCACCGCTGCCGACGAGCACCAAAAGCAGAGAGATGGAGCTTACAGCCATGAAAAATGCTGCCTTGAACCGATCGGTCTGCCATATTCCGGCAAAACCGTAAATTCCGGCGGAAAGTACCGCCCAATTGACAACCATGGGAAGAATCGGGGTTGACGAACCGGAGCCGGTCAATATGGGAGCGAGACGCATCAGGATGAGAATGGCCACCAGGGGTGACCCGCAGCTCAATTGCAGATTCAGCCACGACGTGTTGTCGCGACGGCTTGGAATCAGCCAGTAGGAAAATGGAAATTGAGCACATTTAATGAATATCACGACGATGAGCAGCGGTGCAATAAGCTGGCGGAACTGCAGTGTGTAGAAGGAATCCGGATTGAGCGCGATATTGTAATAAATAGCGCGAAGTTGCGTCGATCCATAAGCTGTGGCCAGCAGCGCCGCCACGAGCAGAAAACCGCAGTCTCCGATGATGGAAATGAGCCAGCGGCGCCATGCCACCAACGGAGCAAGCAGTTGTCCATCGGGATAGGAAGTCTGGAGATGATGAGAGGCGGAAATAAATATCCATGCCGACGCGATAACCAGCAGATTTCCGGAAAGGATGGCGATACAGCAGGCGAGCAGATGAAGCCCCAGCAAAGGAGCCGCATTGTAAGTATTTTGCAGTGAGAATACGCGTTGGGATTGCAGGTTGAATATTAACGCAGTGCCGGTGCTGATGAACAGGATGACTGCGGCCGTAAGGCGTCTCATGGCAAGCAGTCCGTCGGGTAAAATGGACAGGCTCGGGGCATGGACGGGGCCAACTGCCAGAAAAGCCGCCGAACCGAACATCAACAGGGTACATGCGATCATCCAGCCGCGAAACTTGGAAGATGAGGGCTTTTCGGGATGTGTATGGGAGAGTCCGGCGGCGGCGACACCGACGGACGTCATCACCAGCAGGGCCAGATCAAGCAGACCTGCGATGATCAGGATTTTAGCTGTAAGGAAGAGAGCGAATTCCAGTTTACACCCACCCCATTGAACAACCCCGTTACCGTAGCATGCATTATCGAATCCCCCGCCCTGCGGTCAAATGAGTTGCAGCTTTGCATGGAAGTCTGCAAACTACCTGATATGGGCAATGAATGGGATGTTTTGATTGTCGGCGGAGGGGTGGCGGGGTGCGCAGCGGGCGTATGGCTCGCAAAAGCGGGGATGAAGGTGCTGATTCTTGAGAAGCATTTCCATCCGCGCCACCACATAGGTGAATCGCTTCTTCCCGCCAGCATGCCGATTTTGGCCGATCTCGGCATAAGTATGGACGCGATGCTCAATCGCTATCAGCCTAAATATGGCGCCCGTTTCTGCGATTCGGCCACCCAGCGGTACGAAACATTCGGCTTTGCCGGGGCAGACCAAACTCCACCGTCCTTTCAGGTGTCGCGGGCCGAATTTGACGCCGAGCTTAAATCCTTGGCGGTTTCCGCGGGCTGCCGCTATCAAGACCACTGCCAGGTCGTTTCCTGGAAGGCACAGGCGGATCATGCTGAGGTCTTTACCGCTCAACAGCAGATACACAGTGGGCGGTTCTTGATCATTGCCGCCGGCCGGTCGCGTCTGAATTACCGGGGAGCCGACGGCGTGAGCGACGCCCGTGATATATCCAATCGCTTTGGTCATCTCGCCGTTTACAATTACTTTCCCCCCTTTCCACCCGCCTTGGACGATGAGCGATCTTACATAACCCTGCATCTGATTTCGGACGGTTGGATCTGGTGCATTCCGCTGCGCGATGGTTCGACAAGCATTGGTGCCGTCCTGAAACAGAGCGGGGTTCAGCAGGGAATCACCCATCAAGAGCAGTTTGAACAGGCGCTTCAGCGGTGCCCTTCATTATGGAATCGCCTCAGCAACGTCGCTCCGCTGGATGAATACCGCACCGCCGCCGATTACAGTTATCGACCGGCGACGCGGTACGGCCCGGGGTGGGTGAAAATTGGTGATGCGGGCGGATTTCTCGACCCTATTTTTTCCAGCGGTGTTCACCTTGCCATAAATTCCGCCCAGCTTGCATCGCAGGCCGTCATCCAATACCTCAACCATAACGATCCATCGCAATTTGAAACTTTCAACCGCCACATGGATTGGGCCGAAGGAGTATTCGAAGCGTTCATCGAGCGGTTTTACCACCGTGATCTCGTACAGCAATTATTTTTTGCCGACTATCGGCCGGCCCATATGAAGGCAGCTATTACGGATTTATTGGCCGGCAGAGTTTGGGACCCGGAAAATCCGGTGATTGCGATGTTGGCGCCAAAGTCAGCCGTGTCGCAGGAGATGAAGTTCTGACCACGATGTCGACCGATCATAATCACGAGGCGGTGGCGGTGACAGGCATCGGGATGATAACCTGCCAGGGAATCGGGCGCGAAGCTTCCTGGGGCGGCATCGCCGCAGGGCGGGTGTCGATATCCGCATGGCCTCATGCGATTCCAAACCTGCCGACATCCCCCCGTGTCGCCGCCGCTCCGTCATTGCCATGTCCGGACGATTTGCGTTCATCCTTTTGGCAAAGCTTGTCACGGGTTCAGCAGTTGGCGTGCCTGACCATCGATGAAGCCTTGATGCAGGCCAAGCTGCCGCGACACCTTGACGGGTATTCCGCTGCCTGCCTGGTCTCCAGCAGCGTATGTGCAATGGATATGAACGAAAAATTTTATATCCAGTATCGTGACGATCCGCACCACACGTCGTTGGCTCTGCTCAGACGTGTCCACCCTTTTGAGCTTCCACAGCTTTTGATCAAACGCCATCGCATGACGGGCCCGCACTATATGAATCTTACAACCTGTGTGGGTTCGGCGGCGGCGATCGGAGCGGCACTGGACATCATCAGGTGCGGTCTTGCCCCCGTCGCCGTGGTGGGAGGCTTCGACAGCCTGTGTCACTTGCTGGTTTCCGGCTTCGGCAGTCTGCGGTTGATTTCTCCGACGGGATGTCGCCCATTTTCGCCCGACCGTGATGGGATATTGCCCGGAGAAGGTGGAACGGCTCTGGTGATGGAATCCATCGCCCATGCCAAGGGTCGCGGAGTGGCGCCGCTGGGTTATATCTGCGGGTATGGTGCAACAGCCGATGCCTTCCATATCACCAAGCCCGATCCTGAAGCCGTCGCCGCCGAGGAGGCCATTCGTTTATCTCTCGCCGATGCCGGAACAAGATTAAACGAGATTGATTACGTCAACTGCCACGGGACCGGCACGCGGGATAATGACGCCATGGAGACACAACTGTACAGCCGCATCTTTCGTGAGGCCTCGCCGGTCATTACCTCCACCAAGCCGCTGACCGGGCATACTTTTGCAGCCGGCGGCGCTATGGAGACCGCCATCACTTTGCTGGCCATGCGTGATGGATGTTATCCCCCCGGCCCGGTACCGCCCGGAATGCGCGCCGAGAGTGATGCAATGCGCAGGCGAAAAATGAATTGCGCCTTAATTTGCAATTTTGCCTTCGGTGGCAACAATACCGCGATCGTTGCGGTGCGCTCTCTGGGGAGATTGTCATGAGTGTTGCCGCACCTGAGCGCATGACCTTTGCAATCATGGGAATCGACGCATGCGGATCGGGCTTTGACTCTGCCATCGCCCTGGCACCACACTCCGACGTAGCGGTGTCATCCGACCCACCACATACTCCCACCACCGAATCGAATCTCGATAGCTGGGTGATCACGTCGGCGCGTGGGGCACTGGAATCCGCGAAGGCCGCAGAGGCCATATCCACAAACCGCATCGGCCTGCTGTATTTGAGTTTCTGGGGTTCCATCCGCGATACGGTCGGTTACCTGGAGAGTTTATCTGCCGACGGCGGGCGCTATCCTTCCCCCCGTCTTTTTACGCAATCGGTTTATTCCGCGGTGGCGTCGCAAACCGTCATTGCATTGGGAATTCATGGCGCCTGCGAAACGCTCTCATTTGTAAATCTTCCTGTATATCGTGTGTTGCAGCGGGCGTGGTGTCTGCTGGAAACGCGTCGGCTCGATCTGGTGTTGGCGGTCTGGGCCGATCACGTTGACGGCCCGGCCGTGCAACTGTGCCAAAGAGCGTCGGCAGAATTGCACCATCCTGAAATGGCACGCTTTCGGCAAAACGGTGGCGGCAGCGTTGCGGTGGCATTATCGCGTGCCGGGACCGCATCGGCTCTGGTGCGTCTGACTCTCGAAAATTCGCCCATGGTCTTGCCCCGCGGCGATGCGGCCACCGAACGGCAGGCGATCGATACCCTTGAATTCTCAAAACGAAATGCAAATCGCCTCCCGCCAGCCTATCCGACGGATGTGGCCTTGGAGTTCGCACGGGAGATTCTGGCATGCAAGAGAACGAAATCAGCCCGCCAGTGGCGGGAGATCGATCCGGTCAGGAGGCAGCAGGCGAACTTTCTGCTGGAGGCGGCGGAAAATCGTCGCTGATGCTAAAATTAAGAAGATGAAACAACTGCGCGACACACCCCCCAACGTTGAGGTCAATTCAGAGGATTCAAGCAAACAGCCCGACCTGATTACCCATATCAGTGAATTGCGACGCCTTCTGCCCGCCCTGCCGCCAGAGCGGACGCGAACCATGGAGGTCGTCAGCGAGCGATACCAATTCCGGCTTCCCCGTTTTTATGTGGAGCACATCCTCGAGAATGATCCGAATGATCCGCTGTGGGATCTGGTTTTGCCGGGCGAGCAGGAACTGGTTGCCACTGATGACGAGCGTTGGGATGCGTTTCAATTGCAAACCAAGGCGGTGGACCACCCGCGTTGGATTCAGAAATATCGCTATGAGGCGCTGATCCGCACGACCGACTATTGCAGCGGATTGTGTCGCTATTGCTACCTCAAACATCGTGAAGTCACCGCCGGCTCCATCTCGCATCGCGATATCGATGCCATGTTCGATCAATTGACGCAGAGCCCGCATTCGGCCATGCTGCGTGAGTTGATCCTCAGCGGCGGCGATCCGCTGGCTATTTCCGCATCTCTGTTGGAGCATTTTGCCGATCGGCTGACCCATCTGAACCAAAGCCGGACCCACGCCATAACCGTCAGCATTCACACGCGCGAACCGGTTTGGTATCCGCAGCGACTTTTAAGCTCGAATTCGCTGCAGGCCGCGGTGGCAAAACTCAGCCCGAGTTCGCATATCCTCCATGTGGTGCATCCGCGCGAGGTCACCCGCGAATTGCTCTCCTGCATCGAATTGCTGCACGAGTTGGGCTCCAGCCGCAAACCGATCATCATGACACAGCATCCGCTCTTCCGCGGAATTAATGATGATCCGGCCGTCATTACCGAAATGTACAGCCGATTGGATTCCGGCCGTATCCCGGTCAAACCCTATTACCTGATCCATCCTTTTCCGGATGGCACACTTGCACGCCACCGCCTCAAGCTGCCCGAGAGCCAGATGATCTTACGGGCACTGGCATCCGCTCCGGGGACGCGTGTGCCGCTGCTGACGGTGCCGACACCGATGGGTAAATGCGTGATCGGGCCGTATGAAATTCTTCAGGATCGCGGTGGTTATTACCTGTTACATACCAAGGATGGCATCCCGGTGCACTATTCGACGGGCGATCATTACAACCCGTCGGAGGCTCGTGCCAATATCCCGGTGGTTCAACTTCCGATCTATAATTGATGAGTCCGTGAAGGTTTCTGCCAAGGGGCGGGCGACGGGGCGCAGTGGCGAACAACGAATGATCCGGAGGACTCTATAGCGAGCCGATGGGTTGATCCCATCGGCAGTGTGTCGTATCCACGGCAATCGCGGTGAAATCTCGAAGGCGGGCGAGACGCCCTCCGCCCGTGACCGCCACCGCCGGTCTGCCTGCCCGCAAAACGCCCGCACCGCCCGGCAGCACCAGACGCCTTTCCGCTTTACCTTTCGGCCTCCAAGCCCTACACTTTCTTGGCTGAATGTCGACCGTTGCAGCGTATTGAGGAATCCTGCGACATGGAAGACGTGATTTGTAATTTTTTTGCCAAGATCGAGGGTAACTTCATATGGTGGAAGTCAGTGCGAAGGATGTCATGACACTCCGTGGGCGAACCAGTGCAGGCATCATGGATGCCAAAAAGGCGCTTCAGGAAGCCGGCGGCGACATGGATCAGGCGGCCGAACTGTTGCGGAAATGGGGTGCCGGGCGCGCGGATGCGAAGATGGCCAACGAAATGAAGGAAGGGCTCATCGGCGGTAAGGTGAGTCCGGACGGCAAGCTGGGCGTTATTCTGCGGCTTGGTTGCCAAACCGATTTTGTTGCCCGCAATGAGGCGTTCGTAAAACTACTTGCGGACTTGGTCAAGCTGGCATTTGAAAACCCAGTGACGACGGCTGCAGAGTTGAATCAGTTGCCTTGGGTGGATGGCTCCGGCCGATCGGTCGAGACCGTCATCAAGGAACTCGTCGGCGGAAGTATCAAGGAAAACATGGCGGTAACCGGGCTTTCCCGCTGCTCCGCCCCCCATGGGGCCGTCGGCATGTATATCCACCACAACGCCAAAGTTGGCGCACTGGTGCAGATTGATGGCAGCAGCGATCCGAAAGTTGCGGCCGTGGCCCAGGAAATTGCCATGCATGTGACGGCGGGTGTACCGCTGGTGCCGGCGGCGATTACCCGCGAGCAGGTCGATCCGACGCGTATTGAGAGCGAAAAAGCCGAGACACTTGAAGCCCACAAAGGCAAACCACCCCAGGTGCTGGAGAAGATTATTCACAGCAAGCTGGAAAAGTTTTACGGCGAACACGTGCTGCTTGAACAGCCGTTTGTCAAAGATGAGAAGAAACAGATTCGTGAGCTGCTTGCGCAGGTCGGCTCGTCCGTCGGCGCCCAATTGACACTCAAAACGTTCAGCCGATTCAAGGTTGGCGAAGCCTGAGGCGAACCGGATCGGTCAGGTCGTCGATATCAATCTGGTTTTCGGAGTGCACCCATGAGCCAATGTCGGTACAGACGGATTCTTCTGAAGATATCCGGCGAGGGCTTATGTAAATCAGACGGTCAGGGGCTCGATCCGGAAGAACTCTCGGTTGTCGCCCAACAGATCAGTGAAGTGGCGCAGGCCGGAGTTCAGGTTGCGGTGGTGGTAGGCGGCGGCAATTTCATCCGCGGCGGCACACTCGCGGAGCATTCCCCCCTGCAACGCTCGACTGCGGACTACATGGGTATGCTGGCGACCGTCATCAACGCGGTGGCTTTGCAGGATACGCTGGAGCATCTCGGCCAGCCGACACGGGTCGCCAGTGCGTTGAATGTGATGCAGGTCTGCGAGCCGTTCATACGTCGTAAGGTTCTCCGCCATCTTGAAAAAGGGCGTGTGGTGGTTCTGGCGGCCGGGACAGGCAATCCCTTTTTTACCACCGATACCTGCGCCGCCCTGCGGGCAACCGAGCTCGGGGCCGAGGTGCTGCTCAAGGCCACCAAAGTCGACGGCGTTTACGACAGTGATCCGAAGAAGAATGCCGCCGCCGTCCGAATTCCGCATCTTACCTATCGTCAGGTGCTTACCGAGAATCTCAAGGTCATGGACATGACGGCGATTTCCATGGCGATGGAGACTAATATCCCCATTATCGTTTTCAATATGAAAAAACGCGGCAACATCATGCGTGTGGTGCGTGGAGAAACCATCGGCACCGTGATCAGCGGCGAAGTGCCCGCAGCAGCGGCGGTGTAGCGAGAATACCGGCAGGGTTAACCAAGGCCACGTGAGAGGAAATGTCATGCCAATCGATGAAATATTATTCACCACCGAAGAACACATGGAAAAAGCCTTGGAGCATCTGCGACATGAGTTACGGGGGCTGCGCACCGGGCGGGCGAGCACTTCGCTGGTGGAATTTATCAAAGTGGATTATTACGGCGCAATGAGTGATCTGCGATCGTTGGCCTCCCTCACCACGCCCGACGCCACCAGCATTCTGATTAAACCGTTTGACCCGGGAAGTATGAAGGAAATCCTCAAGGCTTTAGATGCGGCCAAACTGGGTATCAGTCCGCAGAATGACGGGAAGCAGATACGGCTCGTCCTGCCGCCGCTTTCAGGAGAGCGCCGGCAACAACTGGTTACCAAAGCCAAGGAGGCGGCGGAACATTGCCGCGTTTCACTGCGAAATAATCGCCGAGATGCCAACAAGCAGGTTGATAACGAAGCGAAGGACGGCGGATTTTCAGAAGATCAGGCCAAATCGGCCAAAGAGGAAATTCAGGAACTTTTGAAAAAATACGAGGCCAAAGTGGACGAAATTCTCACCGCCAAGCAAAAAGAAATCACGGAAGTATAATTTTCGCCCATCCGCGTCGGTTTACCCTTCTCATAGCGATTAAAAAAAGATGGCGGTTTTCTACCGCCATCCACGTGTCCCATCCACGTGAATATCATTGCCGTGCAGATTGCGACTGGGCTATCACTGCCAGAAATCGAGCGTGAAATTATACAGTCGGCAGCGCATCTGACTGGCGTTCTTCCAGACAACGTGGCCGTCGTTGTAAAGAACATTCCCGCCGGTTACATCATGATTCCCACCGTTAAAATGGTTGGAGAATGACTGCCAGAGGCCGGATTGCGAAGTTGTCAGATCAGAAGCAAGAATGGTGTCATTTCCTGAAGTCTCCGATTGAGCGAACCCGTTAGGCACCGATGCAAACGCAAGCTGGCTTTGGAGGGAAGTCGGATTGATGACGGTTCCTCCCAAATCTGGATTGACAGTGTGTCCGCTCTGCATACCGACCTGCAGGTGATAATAATAGCAATAGCCGAGATAAACGGTACCGAAATCTGCGGGGCCACCGTTCGGCGGATTCTTACCGAGATTGCCAAGATAGAGTTGTGGCGCACCGGTTGGCGTGAAATAGCTCCCCTCAGGGCAATAAAACAGGGTGGGATTGGTGATCGTCTTGGTGGTGTACAGGAGACCAAGCCCCCACGGTATGTATGCGGCAGTGGCATCCCCGGCCGGTGGATTGGAGTTGACCCATCCGGCCAAATTCCCAAAGGGCCAATTGCCATAGCCAAGAGGGCTCTGAGTCGACCCTGGCGGTTCCGTGCCGCGGTACGTGTCGGCATAAATGCGGCACCCCTGGCCGAGCGATCGGAGATTGGATGCACAGACAATTCTCAACGCCTCATGGCGGGCTTTTATAAGAGACGGAAGCAGAATCGAAATCAGCAGGGCGATAATCGAAATCACCACCAGCAACTCAATCAACGTGAAACCGCCACCCGTGGAAGTGTGCTTGCGCAAACCTCGGATGGGAACTGGCAAGCCCGCCGAAGCTGATTTCCATCGTTTAACTGACATACGACTTCTCCTTACATAAGACGACCAAGATTAAATCACCCTCAGAGTCTGCTTGAAACGCCCACCACCTGAGACCCCCGCTATCACGCGCCTGATTCCGAAAGACGATCATTTGGAGCGAAGACTTGCGGAGCAATACTGATTTTTTTGATACTCCAATATGACCTTCTTAAGAGAGTATAGCCCGCCAATGAGCTCGGGCAAAGCTCAAATTGCGCCAAATAATAGACCATTTTGCGCATACAGGGTTTCGAAATGTCCTCTGCAACCGATGAATAAACTCAATATTTTATAGGGTTTACGGAATTCTCCGGTCACATGATCTGCAGCGTAAGTGCATCGGAAATGCGCAGGCGGTGGTAGCGTCCGGACTCTTGGCCAAGATCGAATGGGCCCCCAAGAAAAAGATAGTCAGGTTTACCGCGGATATCTCGACAGCCGGACAAGGAAAATAATGTAGATACCGGCTGGACATGGTTGGGCATTTTTTGAACATCCATGACGGTGTCGATCTTTCGGATAAAAAAAGCCTGCCGAGGGAATCATCCTCGACAGGCTGCCAATCCAAAACGCTCGGTGATCAGGGGATACGGGGATCAGCCGGCTTGGTCTGGCTGATGGATCAGGCCGACTTCCGCCGCTTTAAGCCCAGCAGGCAGGCACCAGCACCCAAAGCCAGCATGCCAAGTGCGGCCGGTTCAGGTGTTGCCGCCACGACCAAATCGATGCTGGAATTGGTGGTGTCGTTCATCAGCGAGTAATTAAATCCCGATGGACCCGAGATGGACCACGAACTCAGATCACCCGGGTTGACCAGCGAACCGTAATCGATCAGTTGGTAGGTGCCGAGCATCGGGGTGCCGGCGAGATTGACGATACCGGTGGCGGATAGAGTCAAGGCACCCTTGACCATGATCATGCTGTCGGAACTTCCGGAGAGATTAAAATCGAACGTACCCGTTTTTCCGTTCATGTTCAGCGCCCCCAGCGAGAGGGTTCCCGTGGAGGGGGATGCTTGGGTAAAGGTACTATTAAAGACAACGCCGGGCTTGAGCGTAGATGCCGCGTTCATGGTGACCGTGCCTCCCACGGTACCGACACCACCAAGGATGGCGCCGGTCTGGTTCATGTTGACCGGACCCGAGCCGGTGGCAGAATCGGTGTTGCCGTTTTCAACCATCAGAGCGCCCGGGCCGGTATCGTCGCCGGTGTCCCCCTGATTGCTGATATTGACTCCGCCGGTCCATGGAGAGTAGGTGCTGCTGGAGTTGACCGGTGGAGGTGCGAAGGAGTCCGCTGCGCTGGTCAGGATGGTGTAGCCGCCCGCAGCGTTCGCCACCTTGAGTACGTTCGCGTCGTTGTTGCCGCTATTGCCATTTGCCAAGCCCCCCTCGATGACGACATTAGCTCCGCCGCTGGCCTGCAGGGCGACAGATGAATGCAAATCGTTGCGGAATGCAACACCTTGGGTCATGAAAATATTTTGAGTCTGCGCGTTGAATACGTTTCCGGGCTGGAACGGCCGCACCACACCATTGAAGGTCAACGATGCCCCGCTGCCGCCGTCGTCCTGAACCGAGAAGGTGTTGGTGAACTGAAATGCCGTGTAACCGCCTTGTTGCGCAGTGCTTGAGTTGATTGTTATGGAGTAAGGTTGATTGGCCCCACCACCCACCACGATACCACCGAAATTGCCGCCAACGTTCAACAGCGTGTCAGTTTGGCTGACATTAGACGTGTTGAAGTAGATCGTGCCGCCTGGATTCCCGACCGTGCCGTTTAACCAGTTCGCGGAGTCGGACCAGTCGCCGGAAGTTCCACCCCCGGTCCAAGTGTAGGTCGTCGCCGATGCGACCGCCGGAATGGCGAACGCAGCCGCCAAGGCTGCCGCCAAGACCGTCTTTTTCGAATTTGAGAAACCCATGGAAAAACCTCCTATAACAGTGGACCAGCTGAAGTCCAGACACGTTGCCCGAGATATTCAGCTACTCCTGAAAAATCAATTCCCTTCACCCACAGCACTTTACCGGCTTTGCCCTGCCGGGCTCTCAAGCCGACCATAGCACGTCCAAATCGGAGAAAGCCTTATTTGCCGTCTTCGGCCACATCCGCGTGCCAGGAAAAATCCCGCATAGCTAACCTTGACGCTGGGCGACCGTATCGCGCGGCACCCTCCGTGACCTGCAATTCTCAGATATCCCTTACTGTCGGCCACCTACTTGCTCAGGCCGACACTGCCGAAGTTTAGCACTTCAAAGGTGCTTCCACAATACCAATGTGCGAGTATTTATAGACCATTTTGCGCATCTATTCGAGGGGCGTAACGTCAAATATCTCATCCTAATCGACATTTTCCAGCGCCTGATAAATTGGGGGCGACTTGCGTATTGCGTGAATCTTCGCTATATCCATACCAGTTACTTCGGGAGTTGGCCAAGGCGGCCACAAACCATGGAGCAGACGAAGGACGTGGTTCCGCAATTCTGGAGCAGGACACAACGTGATGGATACCTATGGGAATGGCGACGGCAGCCGAAGGATTGCTCTCTTGCTGGATGCAGACCGCGAATATGCCCGATCCAACATTCGGGGCATTCAGCGCGCCCGGCTGGAATTTGCCACGTCGCAAGGCGAGCCGCCGGGGGCGTGGGAATTTCGATTATTCAGGCGGCAAGTAGGACCAGGTGAAGATCAACATATTGCAAAATTGTTGGAGTGGGCGCCACACGGGGTGTTGATTGAGGCAGGCAATGTTGCCGAAATAGAGACGTTAACCAAGCTTGGATGCCCTTATATCCGACTCGGATACGAGTTGAGTGCAGAAGCCTCCCCGACCATCACGACCGACGAAAAGGCCATAGGAGAAATGGCGGCCCGCCACCTGATTGATATCGGGTTGGAAAACTTCGCTTTTTATCACCAGTATGATACCCCGTGGACACGATGTCGCCTCGACGGCTTCAGCCGACTTCTCCAGCCGCGGAAGGTGCATGTATGTCCCGCGCCCAAGGCGATTTTCCTCCCCGGTCGTGATTTTTCCCTCTTAGCCAGGGCAACGCTCATCGATTGGATGAGATCGTTGCCGCTGCCGACGGGAATCTTCGCCGCCTGTGACGACTGGGGTATACGCGTGATTGAATGCGCACATGCATGCAAACTTCGTGTGCCGGAGGAGGTGGCGGTTGTTGGGGTGGATGATGATTACCTGCTGTGCAACATGGTGATTCCCGCTCTCTCCAGTGTTCGGCAGGCGGGTGAACAAGTCGGGAGAACGGCGTTTCAGATGTTACGCGACATTATCCTCGGCCATCCGATCACTACCACCAAGGCAACGATCCGCCCCCTGTCGGTTATGGCGCGTGCCTCCACGGATGTTATCCATGTAGGAGACCCCGCGGTGCGGGCGGCGATCTTGTATATCCGTGCCCATCGGGATGACAATTTCGGTGTCAAACAGCTTTTGCCGCATGTCGGGCTTAATCGCCGGAGTCTGGAAATACGTTTTCGGCGGGTATGCGGACGTACATTGGGCGAGGATATCCGTCGTGCGCGGATGGAACGGGTCAAGGCCCTGCTGCGCAGCGACATGAAGATTGATCAGATTGCTCATGCGATGCATTTTACTTCTGGTGGGCATCTGGCAAGGGCGTTTCGGCGGGAAATTGGCGTTTCACCCAGCCAGTATCGGCGCGAAATAGGAGAAAATAACTGATGACAAGGTTCATGCTCAATGCCTGTAAGTATGTCGCCGGCGGAGGTGGCCGGATCGTGCGGGGCGGCTGTGTTTGGTATCTGTGCCTGGGAAATCGTCGGCAGACGGCGATGCAGATCTTTGCCGGAGTGGTTTCACTTTTGGTGGCGGTGGCGGGTGTTTATGTCGCCCGTGGCGCTACTGCGGTAGGATACTCGCACGCCCTGCGCCTTCCTCCGGTTTCCATGCGCCTCAAACCGCACCAAGATCAATATATCAACCGATTTGGTTCAAAATTCGGCATTCAGTTTTATCCCCACCACGCCGGTCTACTGCCGGCGGGTCTGGGCCCGCGCCACAATCATTCTTCCCTGACGGACGGCGTCTACACACATGCCCTTCTGGGCGTCGAGCTGGACCGGCGTCGCTACATCCTGCCAATGCTTCCACAGAAAGATTTGGGGCGACGGGATGTGCGTATTACGGATTTCACCCTGTATCGCACAATGACAAGCGCCGATCTGCGCAGCACGCAATACCCCCACGGCGTGAGCGTCCGATGGAAATTTATCTCCCCATTTTATCCCCGTGATCTTCGTTTGAGTCTGGCACCGGCGATCCTGGTGCGCTGCACCATTACCAATCACACGGGCCGTGCCCTGAATGCGGCGGTGCTCGCAGGCCTGCCTGCGGGCGGGGCCAGAGCGGCAAACCGCACGGACGGTATTATTGAACGGCACAAAACCGTGCATGTGATCTTCCGCGGCCCCGAGACCGACAAATACCCGAAAAATCTGCCGGAGACGCAGGCCGTCGCGCTTTCCAGTATCAGCGCATCCACCCCGGTATCCATGGATCACTGCACCTGTTTTCAAAACGCCCTGAAGGTGGCGCCGGGCGCGTCGCAGCATGTATGGCTAATACTTGCCCAATATGTCAACACCCGCAGCGTGGTGAGTTACTTTGGAACTCCATGTGAGTTCGAATATCAGAAACTATTTGACAATATTCATTCCGTCATCCATTACGCCCGACACCACCGCCATTCGATGCTCAGACGCAG
This sequence comes from Planctomycetota bacterium, assembly GCA_021827645.1. Classification (GTDB taxonomy): domain Bacteria; phylum Planctomycetota; class Phycisphaerae; order WQYP01; family WQYP01; genus JAJZGD01. The sequence goes on along the minus strand of JAKAVA010000083.1, from coordinate 19,172 downwards.
CCGCATCTTCGATGATGTGATATCCGGCGCGGCCATCCCTCCCGATATCCGGGCATTTATCGCGCGTAATTTTCAGGTGTATCTCGGCGCCACATGGATGCTGCGCCGACCCGACGGCAAACTGCTGTTTACATCGTACGAAGGTGGCACCGGCTATTTCAGTACGATTGATGTGGAGTTCAATCTCGCACCGTTTTATGTCATGTTCTGGCCCGCATGCCTCAAAAGCGAACTGGATCTCTGGGCCAAATGTTACTACCATTGGCCGGACCTCCACCCCTACCGCACCGGTCCGGGGGGGCCGCTGATCTGGTTCGGGCCCAAGTATGGAGTGATGGAGCACGATGTAGGTGGTGGATTCATCATCAATAAGCAGGTTTATCTGCTGGGGCCGATGCCGGTGGAGGAAAATTCTAATTACATTTTGCTCAATTCACTCTATTGGCGGTACACCGGAAAGCTGGATGAGTTCCGCCGCCATGAAAAGCTCTGTCTGGCGCTGGCTAATTATATTCTCCGCTCAAGCACCGATGGGACGGGCCTGCCGGATACAGGAATCAACAACACGCTGGATGGCTTTGGTGTTTTGCATCGGCGTTATCCGGACCAGGTGTTCCTGGGGCTTAAAGCCGCCTGCGCGCTTCAGGCGCTGGTTTCCATGCTCCGGGCAGCGGGAAAACCGCAGTTAGCGGATCCCTATGCAGCCCGTGAAAAACTTATCATCCACAGTATCGAAAAATATGCCTGGCAGGGAAATCATTACGCCATCACCATCAGTCCTCGTCATCCGAAAGGCTGGAATAAACCGTGGGCGCTGACGACTAATGGCCTGTTTTACGACCTTCTCACGGACGAGCCGCAACCCCTCAAACCATCGCGCGTGCGCAGTGATCTTCTCAGTCAGATCTCGAAGTACAGCAAATGGCCGTCGATGGGTATCTGGCGCGATATGATTGCGTGCTATTTCGGAATTCATCCGCATACCCGCTATGTTCTTCGCCCCGATTTCTTCGGCGATATGTATCCTCGCAGTTTCAATTCCATCGCCATGATTCAGGCGTGGGCGGGCATCGGCATCAATGTGCCGAAGCATCGAATCACCATTAGCCCCCACGCCCGCGGGTGGTTTCCATTGCCGGCCCTCGCGGATTGGAAGGCGGGGAAAGTTCCTTGGATAAGGATTCATGACGGAAGTATCGAGATGAAAAATGCGGGGTTATTGAAAAACTTCCAGTTGCTGCAGCGTAGTGCGGCCCATGGATGACACTCATCATGATGGGAGCCGGAATGGAAGGGGCTGATCCCTTCCATTCAATCCCTTTTATGGAAAAGCATAAGCTGATTCCCACAGTGTCTTCATTCGGTGGCGTTTTTTCACGCCGAGATTTGCTCACGGCCGCATTGTCAATGGTGGCCCTGAGTTCGGCGCCTGTACTCTCGGCGGATGATTCGGAACCCTCAGATGACAGGCTGCGAATGCCGATTCCCGACGATGGGTGGCACCTTTGGCTGGATCAGGCGGCGGCGTGGGAGCAGGATATTATCCATTTGCCGGATGAGGTCACTCAGGAGAACATGCCGGTTCGCGCCCCAACCGGTGGTTGGGGCGTACTGAATGCGGCCAACGCCCTGAAGGTAACTCTGCCTTCCACAGTGGAAGCCCATTATTGGGGAGCAACCGAGCAGGGACTCCGTCCGTACACGCCTCGGGAATACATGTGGGCAAATCCGAACAGTCAGGTGCGTAACGGCGCGTACTTTGGCGTGTCGTGGTGGTGGCGCGACATTCTGATTTCGAAGGCCATGAAAAAACACAAACTGCTCCTGTACATCCGGGGTGTACGCCAGCGGGCCGAGGTGTACCTGAATGAACAGCCCGTGGGCTACGATTTGATCGAAGAAACGGCATTTGAATGCGATATCACCAAAGCGGTGCGGTGGGGACGGGAGAATCGACTGGCGATACGAATCACCAATCCGGGCGGACGTTTTGATTGGATGGACGATCATATTCTGGAATGGGGCGGCATGCCGATCCAGCGCAGCCACGGCTTCGGCGGGCTGGACCGCGGATTGAGCCTGCGTGCCTGCGATGCGGCGTATGTTGCGGATCTGTGGGTTCTCAATACGCCGGATACGCATACGATTCACGCCTGTGCCGAAGTCCGGAATGATTCCGATCATAAAATCTCAGGTCGGTTGACTTGGACCATCCATCGCCTTACCGACGGAGCGACGGTACGGAGAGCCGTTTCGCCAGTTGAACTGCCGCCCCGAAGTCGCCGCGAGTTCCGTGTAACACTCTCCTGCCCCGGGGCGCAGCTCTGGGACTTGGATCATCCGGTCATGCACCGTCTGAGCGCCGAACTCTCTACGAGAAACGCCCCCGGCGAAATCTTTCGCGATCACGCCGAGAGAACTTTCGGCTTCCGGTGGATCAACGCCGAGGGTGTCGGTCGCCGTGCGAGATTGATGCTCAATGGGAGGCGAATCCGTCTTTATTCGGCGATTTCGTGGGGATATTGGGGGATTAATGGAATCTGGCCGCTTCCGCAACTGGCCCTCAGAGAGGTGAAGGCGGCGCGTGAACTGGGCCTGAACTGCCTGAATTTTCATCGCAATTTCGGGAAGGAGGAGGTGCTGGAAATTCAGGATCGCCTCGGATTGCTGCGCTACATGGAACCGGGAGGCGGTGCGCTGGCGGCGGGTGTTTTTAATTCACTCCGACCGGCGTTCAAAACCCGGCGTCTGAGAGAGATATTAGCCGATCCGAGAAAGAGGGAATTTCTGATCCACTATGAGAGTGAAAAACTTCGCCGTATGGTGAAGCAGTTCCGATCGCATCCATCAACTTTTGCCTATTACATTCAGGATGAATGGCTGCCGGAATTCTGCCCAGTTCGGGCGGCCGAAATGCTGGGCGAACTGCGGGAGCTCGACCCGAGCCGCGTGATCATATCCAAAGACGGTATTTCGCCGCGCGGTGAGGCATGGTACAGGGGTGCCGATCAAAAATTGATGCAACAGTCCACCGGGCGGGCGTCGGGCTGGTGGTGTCAACATACGGTAGGTTCATCCCACGGAGTTTGGCAGGACTGGATGTATCGAAATCCGTCCGATTACATGTACCGCAGCACCAAGCATGGGCAGATCGTCGAATGGGGGGAGATGGATGGGGGAGCGTCAACCGATAACAGTGCCCGGATGCTGGCGCAGATCGCTGCCTTCGGTGGAAAGAGCTATGATCTTTTCGATCATCGGCAGTTGAATGACGCCTATGAGACATTCATTAAACGATGGAATTTCCAGCGTGCATTTCCGAACTCCGGCGCCCTGTTTGAAGCCATCGGAAAGCGGCAATACCAATTCTGGTTCAATCTTCTCGAAAACGCCCGCATGTCCGATGCCAATGATTTCATCGTCATCAGCGGGTGGGAATCGACCGCGATCGAAGACCATTCCGGGCTGGTGGATAATCTGCGCAATCACAAGGCGCCGCCGTCGATCATCCGGCAGAAACTCCTGCCGGTTCTCCCCATCGCCAAACCGCGGCAAAGCGTGGTGGCACAGGGCCGGTCGCTCAAACTCGACCTGTATTTCGTTAATGAACTTCCCGCGCCGGTCACTGGAAAACTGATTCTCTCCTGCCGCCGACCGGACGGCCGAATGGAGACATGGGGGAATTTTCCGATACCCGCGTGGTGCAAAAATCAGTTCTCCTATCTGGTTCGCACGGGCCTGCGGACGCCGCCCCTGGAAGTTCCCGGCTGGTATCAGATTTCGCTGCAGGTTGAGGGCCGTCATGAATATGTAGGCCGCCACGATGTGCTCGTGGTTGGGCTTCCACGTGGAGGTGCTCATGTTCCGACACCCAAGGTGTGGGCAATGCCACATGGGCCGCTGAGTCGCGACTTTGACGCGCTGCAGCACGCCGGTCTTCTGAGAGTGATGGCGCAAGCCGAGGCGCAGGTGCTCGTGCTGACCGGCCGAGAGCGGCCCCAAGGCGCACGAAAGGCGGGTGCACAGAAGCGTATCGCAACACGCCACGCGCAGCCGACAGGCTCAGTCGTCATGGATACTGTGCGCCGAGGAGCGCACCTGCTGGTCTGGACATCGGATGATCAGTATGCTGCAGCAGTTACGGCAGAACTCGCCGGTCAAGGCTTGCTTTCTTTCCACGGACTTGTCGGTCGATGCCGCGCCTCATGGATGGGAAGCTGGATATTTATCAGGCAGCATCCCCTATTTGACTCTCTCCCCGATAATTGCGCCTTGGATGGTTATTATCAGGTGGGCACACCACGGTCGAATGGGCTCATGATTGACGGGGAAGCAGTCGAGGTGGTGGCCGGCTATGGCCGCGACCATGATCGAAACCTCGGTGCGGCGATATTCTCCGTCCCTTGTGGGGCGGGGAGTGTGACGGTGGTACTTCTGCCGGGACTTAACACGATCATCCGTCGTCGAATGCTGCTCAACGCCGTGTGTCAACTCGCGGGGAAAACAATTTCCAGATAATGCGTGCGAGCTCGTTTCGGGATTGGCGTAGTGCCAAACCGAGCACTCGCAGATCACACACGGTGCGACGCCTGAACATAATCAGGACAAACGATCTGTGCGTCTTCTCGGATGATCCAATCGGTCTCGCGGGTGCACGGATTCAGCCTGAAAAGATCCCGAGAAGGGACGGAGAGTTCCAGCGACCCACAAATTCCCCGCAGCTTTAATTCGGTCACGGGCGGAAAAGCAAAATACTCATGCTGTGAGGGGGACACTCGAACGCTCCGATATGATACCTCCGAGGCAGAGGTCTAAGTCGCCCTTTTAATAAACGGCTCCCGAGATCACCCGGTGCTCCATAACCGACGATGGTTATGCCGCCGGTTGAATGCAGATGGGGCGCGTCCATCCGGTAGAGGCGGACGAGGTGCACGCCCGTGGGTATCTTGAGGTTTAATTTGACCTTGGCGTTGGGTATGCGATTGATCGCTACCATTCTGAGCGAATGATAGTGGCTCAAAAAGGCGAATATACTTACGTTTGCATGAGAGTGCAGCATGAGCCTGATTGGCCGCCCCCCTTGCTGGAGAGCATCCGCAGCCGCGAGCATCCCGTAGTATTCCGGCATGCGATGCAGATGACCATGCCGACCGAAGCGAAGCGGGCCATACCAGCCGCCGAACTGATCGATGCCCTGCGACATGTGAAGATTGACCCCGGCACCACCGGCGCGGGCGATGTCCAAAAGAGCCGATGCAGCCCAGAGTGTCGATGCATAGGTATTGCTGACCCCCTCTTTACCGCCGTCCCAGGCATTATTCATCTCGCCAAAGCGAACGGGGAGGTGATACGGCGCAGCTACTTTCACGGCCCATTTCATCTCCCGGCCGTAGCCATCCGCTGTCGAGGCCTTGAGCAGGTTATGGATGCTGGCAAAGATCGGCGACTTCGGATTTCTGATCGGTGCGCCCAACGGATAGCGATGAAGTGAAACGATTGACAGGCGTGCGTGCTCAAGTTTAAGAAATTTCGGCAAATCTGCGAGCCAATACCCACCAAAGGCGGGTCCCTCAATTTTGATGGATTTGCCCAGCAAGGGTGCAATAGCATGGTAGGTTCGCGTCCAGCGGCGCAGGTAAAGTGGATAGCTATCATAGCGCCAGATTCCTCCAAAGCGTCCGAAATCATCCGGTTCATTACCGATTTCAAAAGCGGCGATATGACGGCGGCCGATATACCGCAGGGAGGCCCTTACCAATTGAACTGCCATCGCCGGTTTATCGGCGCCCAGATTCAATCCCAAGACGTATCGACAACCGGTGACTCGGGCCAGGCGGCGCATGTTTTTCAACGTTGCCGTCGTGATATTGATGTGAACGAATTTCGGCAGATGATGGAACGCCGACAGATCGTAAGCGGCTTCATCCTCTGAATTACCGCCGATGCGCAGCAGCATCGGTCCGGTGAATGTCTCGAGTCGCTTAATGGATTTTTCAGTAACTTGGAAGCGACCATCCGTCTTGCCGAGAAGCTGACCGATAAGTCCCCATTCGATGGAGTATCCCATGAACATCGGGGGGATAGGCTTCCCGGTGGTTTGAAGATTGATCGGGACTTCGATATTCGTTCGGATTGCCGTAGACGTGTCAGCCGTGACCGCAGAGAGCGGAGCTCCGGCCATCGATCCAATCGTGGCGGTAATAACAAACCCGACAACCCCATTGCGCATCATAAAACTCCTGTAAGCTAATACGCTGCACTCATTACGTTTTTGACCCGATCTGGTTTACCACACCTCATGAGTACTGCCAACTCCGGCAACAGACCAGATTTCGCCTCGCGATTGGTGATTTAATTTGTCCCGGGAAAGCATGTATTTCACTTTGCCCGCCGCTGATTTGACAGGCAACTCAGCAAGAGGCCTGTCGCCCCTGACGCGCAATTTGGTCATCCTTGTTGCGCGAAATGTCATTCCATCCCGGCGGAGTTGGTATAAGCTCGTCAAATACTTGGTAGGATTGTTCTGTCATTGAGCGGCATGGTGACGGGATCAACGTGGCGTTTGCCGATGGACACGTGCAGCACGAAGTAATCAAAAATCTCTGGTCGCTTGATTGGGCTCAAGGGTGGGTGACCGATCCGCCGACGTCGGTAAAATCTCCGCCTTAAGTAAACTTTTGTGTAAGTGACGCGTATGAATTGAAGTGTCACTGGAAATTGAATTGATTTGTTGAGGTGTCCCCATTCCTCGGTTGATCTGGGGCCTTGATTAAGACATGAATTCATAGACAGTGCTGGCTGCAAGCATATAACCGCGCAACTGTGTGCGGTGCAAAAGGAGTGTTCTTTCATGAAACGGCGAACATTTATTAAGGCGGCGGCGTCGATCGGCGGAGGAGCGGTAATCCGATCGGCGCGGGCCGCGGATATTCGGCGGTCAGGCCGCAGACCAAATATTCTCGTATTTTTAACCGATGACCACGGTCGATGGGCTCAGCAACCGTACGGCAATCCGGATGTAAAAACACCCAACATGAGTTGGCTTGCCGAGCATGGCACCAAGATGACGCAAGCCTATACCACCTGCCCGGTTTGTTCACCGGCCAGGGCCTCATTTTTCACCGGCCGCATGCCTTCGCAGCACGGTATACAAGATTGGCTTCTGGAGCCGGCTCATATCTACGATGACTGCCTGAAGGGGCAGACCCTGATCTCGGAACCATTGAAAGACGCGGGGTATCACACCGGCCTCATCGGCAAGTGGCATTGTGGTGCAACACGGTTTAATAAACCCGGATTTGACGACTGGTTCAGCTACTGGGTGTGGCAGTACCCTCATTTCGGAATGCAGAATTTTTCCATTGCAGGCGAGCACTATCAGCACTACGGCAACCAATCCGAGCTGCTGACCGATCGGGTGCTGGAATTTCTCAAAAAATCCCGCTCCGGCCACCGGAAAACTCGCGAGCCGTTCTTTCTCTTCGTCGGCTATACCGATACACATTCGCCCCATATTCAGGCCCCCAAACGCTTCGTGGACTACTACAATCGCCAGCCGCTGAACTGGTTCAAGGTGCCTCCATTTGCGCCATGCCACGGCCAGATTGCGATGCCCTTCGACGGCGTTCCGCACCAGGCATCCCATCAGCATGCCCGATTGGCGCAATATTACGGCGCGGTGGCCAACATTGATTATCAGGTGGGACGCGTGCTCTCAGCTCTGAAGGAAATGGGTGAACTGGATGACACGATGGTCATCTATACCGGGGATCATGGCCTTAACGGCGGGCACAATGGATTCTGGGAGAAGGGTAACGCAACAGTGCCGCAGAATTTCGTTGACGATTCAATTTTAATATCATCAATTGTTTCGTGGCGAAATGGCGACGTAAGGCGCGGTGCTACGAACGAAGCCATTGTCAGCCATCCCGACCTTTTCATGACTCTGCTTGAGGTTGCCGGCGCCCACCCGAGTGAAAAAACCATGGAGACGATCAACTCGCCCGGGCGCTCGTACCTTCGCCAACTGCGCGGCGAGACGGTATCGGGGTGGCGGGATTCGATCATCTGTGAGTACGGCAACGCTCGCATGCTGCGCGATAATCGGTTTAAGCTGATCCTTCGATATCCATTCGATTGGGTACTGGCGCCGAATGAGCTCTACGATCTGCAGAACGATCCACATGAGCGCGTCAACGTGTATGACAAACCGGAACATCAGGAAGTGATCCGTGACATGAGCCGACAGATTGAGGCATTTTTTAAGGTCTATACCGTGCCGGGCAATTCCGGTCTTGACCTTGAAAAACAGCCCGAGCCGAATCCACAAACGCCTTGGATACTCATGGCACGCCGAGACTCGCAGTGGACCATTCGCAATTTTTGAGACTGATTTGCGAGGCTTTCACTCAGAAATAGGATTTTGTGTTGTGCCAATAGCCGACGCGACTGACGGAAGGTATTTTCATCTCCGCTCTGGTTACTTATACTGCAGGAAGAAGCGCGTCTTGATTGCAGGATATCAGACGATGGAGCATGCTCGTTAAAAAAACGAAGGCTGGCCATTGGTTACCGTCGGCGGCACACCAATCTATGTGATTGCTACTGGATATAGCGGCGCCCGATTCGGTGACCAAGTCAACTCAGAAGAGGCAGGCTCTATCGGCTCCTCGCATAAAAATATTGGAACGAATCGGTTTGGTGAGGAAACCGACTTTTGCTATTTTCTGCAAAGCGGTATGCCAACCTATCCAGTTTGGCTGCTTTTCGCATGGGGATGCCCACACCCAATTAGAAATCAGCTTTGGCAGTCATTCTTGGCGGTTGTTCAGACAGCAGACGCACCGGGCCGACCAAACCGGACGGTAGCAACGGTGAGAACTTGGTAAATTTATGGATGTTGGTATGTGTAAAACGCTTCGATTTTGGCAGCGCCGCGTCGCCGATCAATCGGTTCGGCCATAAATTGACGATCGATACTACAAGGTGATTATTTTTTTGCCTAAGCGCAGAGGTAATATCCACCCTCGCAGGTTCCGTCCACACAACCCCCAAGTTGTGACCATTCAGCCGCACAACAGCCAAATCATTCACGTTTCCCAAATCTAACAGTACATGCTCCCCTTTTTTATAATCTGACGGTATGTTGAAAGTCTTATGATAGACGGCTGTGCCTGAATAATATTTGATTCCAGAATTCGCGCTTTGCGTCCAGTCTATGAGATGAGGGAACACTGTGGAGGCCGGGCCGCCCCATTTGGGGTTAAAGTTGACTGTCCATGGACCGGAGATTCGGGCCAGTCGACGGAGAGTCGGATAATTGGATGTGGTTGTACCGGAAACAGTTGGAGCAATCGGCTTGTGAAATACGACAAAAACCGCGCCACACGGGTCGAAATGCAGCGGAATACTGGTGCAACCATCGTGTTGATGAAAGGCGGTCGCATCGCGCAATTCTCCGGTAACCGGGTTCCATAGTTCCGGTTCTTTACCATGGACGCGAAATGTACAAACCACGTTTTCGGGGTAGGCCCATCGGCTAGCGACAAAATAAAGGTCAGTATGGCCCACACGCCGATGAATCCAATCCAGCGTGCCATGCGAACTCAAACCGCGTACTTGAAAGTCAGGTCCGACGCCTCGCTTGTTTAATACTTCGCGGGCACTGATTCCCCAGTAGACGTCGCCGGCACCAACTCGCTTATGATTTTTATTTAATCCATTTAGGCCACCCCATAAACGCCGGACCATCGAATTGAATTGTTGCTGCTGATGGGGCAAACGCGCCATGCCGGAAAATCCAGATGGCGGCGGCCCCACCACTGTGGCACCAGCCTCAACCAGGGCTTCGATTTTTTTAAGATCATTAAACGGCATAGGCCCGGCATTGGGCAACACCAGCAGGCGGTAGCTCATCCCATCTGTCAAAACAATCCGGCCATGATGGACACTTGTCCGCGTGCGCAGCACCTGCGAATTGCAGTTGTCGTGATCAAAACCGTGGCCCAATGTCGGCAGGGTGAATTTCATCTGTTCGCCCTGGCCGATGTTGTCGCCGCGGTAAATCAATGCATCCGCGTAAAACCTGCCCGCCTGCAGCAAGGTGCAACAACGCGCAAGGTAAAGATTAAATGCCGGTGTTTCATTCCACCATGTGATGCCAGGATCATAATGCGTACCCGCTACATACACATAACCGGGCTTGGCTGTCAGCGATGGTGATTGGCTGAAGTTATGTATACAGTTGCGGTTGCAACCATTGCAGAAGGCCAAATCGGCGACCGGCTTCATAGTAAATGGGCTCTCCTGCCACTCTGGCCCCAGCGATGTGAACGATTCGCACATGGTAATTCGATGTCCGTAGATGTGATCGGCGTTGGCGGCGTCCCGCATAAGAATCCGGCTGCGAAAGCTCGGCCGATGGATACATGGCATCCAGAACTCGGCCATGGCGTGATCCAATTCGCCGGAGGTTTTTAATAAATCAGCTTGTCCATAATTGGGGCCTGCGGCCTCGCTGTAAAATGCCAAACCATTCGCTTTGGCGAGTTTCCGCAGATAACGGTAGTGATTGGCCGCTATCAGGTCGCTGATGGTCAGTCTATAATCGCGTAGAACTCGCTTTCGTGTGGCGGCACTGCCCATTTTGACCCCGGCAATGATGGGCAGATAAGGGATCAAGTTATAGCCGCGCCGCTTTTTGAATTCGGCCGGAAACAGCTTAGTCCAGCCGATCCCGCCCGCTTCCCAACTGTCGTCCTCTATGCCTTTAAGTCCCAGACGCTGCGTCGGCGTCATTTCCTTGAGTAAGGGGGCCATCGTAACATCCCATTGCTTGCGCATAGCCTGCCTGCTCATGCTGTCGTTGTAGTAGCCCCAAAAGTTGTGTGCACCAGTCGGGACCTGCACGAAACGGATAATTCTCCACGCTCCGGAAGGCACATGCCACCGCAGATGACCCGCTGCTGTCATTTTTGAGGTTAAGTTAATAACCTGATCAGCCGAAAACCCTTTTCGATTCGGTACGGCAAGCACAGCCACGTCACGGTGATAAGGTTTCTCCTTGGGATGGGGAAAACCATTCCCGGGGGAAAATAGCCTTGGCTCCGGCAGATTTTCATTAAAATTAAGGGGTCCGCGAACCAACACCTCCGTCCAGGCTAATTTTTGCTCATCGTATTTTTGAGAGATATCGCCGGACGTATTGGCTAATCCGTCAGCAACGACCAAGGTCAGGCCGAGCTGGTGGCATTTTCCAGCTGCAAAGCATACCAGCTTGCGCCAGCGCGGCGACCAAGCCGGCAACGTTTTGGAAGAGAGGGGTGTTACATGCGAACCTTTAAACTCATTCGTTTTAACCGCGCGATAATGCTTGCCAATCAAAACAAGTTTCCGAGGCCAGGAAAATGAACCGGCTTGATTGCCATAAAGGATACAGCCCACGATGCCTTTGGCCTTCATTTGGTCCAGATCGCGCGTAAGCGCAGCGCGTGTCGTGTCGTAGCCAAGCCATACCCAATAAACCCAGGGACGCGCCTTACGGGGCGGATGACTAAACCTCTGCACCAATTGGCTGTACGATGATGCCCGACAAAATGTTGCCAGCACCAGAAAGATCGTGACCGACACAAGAACGGCCAATTTCGCTTTTACCATGAGTTATCACTCCAAGTCTGCAGCGTAAACAGAAACTATACGATCGCGTGCAGGCGACCGGCAAAAAAACAATGCGCCGATTAAGGGCGACAAATCACCTTGGCATCGCCGTACATCCACCGATTATAGTCGATAGCCGGCACCAAGAGCCACATCGTTGCGATCTCGCTTCCATCGCGACTAAAACCGAAGGCGGGTAAGCCTGTTAAAAACGGGCTTATCCGCTGTCAAACTATTTAGTCTAGTGAATTGAAATGATTATAACTTATCATTGGGTGTTGCGTGTGACCTCGTAGAAAGCGAGGATAACACCGATGCGCGTAACTCCAACCATTACCGTAAGCGAAACAGATCGAGAGACGCTCGAACGCTGGGCTCGCGGACGCAGTAGGCCCGTGCGGCTGATGCAACGGGCGCAGATCGTGCTGGCGGCCGCTTTGGGCCGGGATAACCAGGACATTGCCGAGGCCGTTGGACTGAGCCGAAAATTGGTGGGATGCCGGCGGAATCGTTACGCCAGGCAAGGGCTGGCGGGCATTGCTCAAGATGCTCCCGGCGTTTCATCGCCAACCAACGGATCGAACCCTTGGTGGTGATGTCGGAGGTGATTCGACGCTGGCTCAAGCGTCGGGCCAAGCCGCCGTGGATCAGTTTTGATTCAACGGATATCCGGGGCTTTCAAACCCTCACCGATGCGGTGAGCGCTCGGGGAAAGGCGGTGCCTCTGTGCTGGGCCACCTGTGACAAGGGGCTCTGGACGGGGTATCGCAGTCGCAACGCCTTTGAGGGATCCTTGCCGTTGGTATTGCGGAATATGATTCCCTCCCACGTGCCGATCGACTGGGCCGGCTGCTGTTGATCCTGGCCTTGGCTTACATTCTGCTTTGCGGACTCGGCCTGCCGGCCGGGAGCCGTTGTCGTCCGAACTGCTGGACGGCCTTGTCCAAAAACGGCTGCAGCATCTTCACGATTGGCCGCATCATGCTGGAGCAGCTCAGATGCGCCGCCAAGGAAGCTTTTCACGAACTTATTGATGCAAGCTTTGGCGACGTGCCCAATTTCGTCACCTTCACCCCGGGGACGCCGTCATGAAACTGGGTATGAGTCAGTGAGTCAAGGTATTTTCATCTCCGCTCTTGTTACTTATACTGAATGAGGAATCGCGTCTTGATTGCAGGATATTAGACGATGGATCATGCTCATAAAAAAAAGTTGAAGGCGGGCCATTCAAGTGGTGAGGTTGACGTCGGCGCCGGAATCAACCGGCGGGAAATGGTGGCTTCGACGGTGACATCGCTGGCACTCTTAGGTGCGGTGTCATCCAGTGGTCGGTCGGGTAAAAAGAATGGCGCGGTCTCCGGGCGGAACCGCATCACCCCTGTCGATCTTCGATGTGAACATTTAGTCGAGCCCTTGGGCGTGGATAATCGTCATCCTCGACTTGCCTGGCATTTTCCTCCGACTCAGGCCTCCGGAGGGAACGTCACGATCACAAGCTGGCATGTGCAGGTGGCGACTGCGGTATCCAAGTTGTCGCGCCCGGACCTCTGGGATTCCGGTTGGCGCACTGACAGTGAAATGGCAACACTTTACGAAGGACGCCCGCTTGAAATCTTGCAGACTTGTTATTGGCGCGTTCGGGGACGGGATGCTGAGGGGACTCTCCACCCTTGGAGCCGCCCGGCCTCATGGACGACGGGTTTCTTTTCTCGATCAGACTGGAAAGCAAAGTGGATCACCGATGCACTGATCTCGGAACCGGAGAATTTTCCGCGTGTACCGATTCATTGCTACCGAAGTCAGATTGCCCATCGACCTGACCAGGAAAAATGGATTGAGGTGGATTTAGGCCACAAGGTTAACATCGATGCAATTCGGCTGGTGCCCAGTCGCCCGGCGTTTTTGCCGCCTGACTATCGATCCTTCCTGTATCCCGTAAGGTTTTATGTCGAAGCTCTCGATCAAAACCACAGTCTTGTCCGCCGAATTGTCGACCAGACTCACGCCGATGTGCCCTCCCCCCGGCCGCCCGTTATGAAGCCGACGCTCTATACATTTCCCCCGACGCGGGCGAGATTTGTACGCATCGTGGTTACGCGGTTGGCCCACTGGGATTGCGATTACTGGGCCGTCTCTCTCGGTGGCATTGAGATATTCAGCGAAAAAAAGAATGTGGCGGCGGGCGCGGCTGTGCAATGCCTGGACTCCGTCGAGACCGGTGATATCTCCCGACATTACCTGACCAAAGCGGATAATAAGGTCAGCTTTCACACCTATCCGCCCAACATCAAACCCCGGCCCGAGGACTTTCTGGCATCGCCGGAATGCTGGAACATTCTGCCGCCACAGAAACTTCTGGTCGATCTACCCGGCGTCCCCGAGGGGCATACCGTTATTCGTGTGCCAATGCTGCGGCGCGAATTTGACATTCCCGGCCCGATCAGGCGTGCATGGCTGCTGATCACAGCGCGGGGATTTCATGAAACATATATTAACGGGCGACGGGTTTCGGAGTCACGGCTGGCACCCGGATTTACCCAATTCAATAAACGGGTTCTCTATGACATGCATGATGTGACCGACCTGCTCCATCCGGGCCGTAACGGTATGGCGGCACTTCTTGCCTACGGCTGGTACAGCGGACACATGAATCTTTTCAACATGTGCTACATATTCGGCAATGTGCCTAAATTGCTGGCACAACTTGAGATTGAACTTACCGATGGTAGGCGTCTGCGAGTGGTATCCGACGAGCAATGGCGATCATCGCTGGATGGTCCGATACGCTACAGCGATCTGCTTGGAGGTGAGTGTCAGGATCTTCGCCGAAGCGATCCCGGATGGACCAAGGCCGGTTTTGATGATTCCCAATGGAAACGCGTGCGGGGGATTGATCTGAGCGTCGACAAAGCGGAAATTTCCTGGCATCTGTGTCAGCCGGCTCTCAGACAGCCGGGGCTGCGGGCGAAACGACGTGTCGCCTTGGCCGACGGTACATGGCTCTTTGATTTTGGTCAGGAGATAGCCGGTCACTGTCGGCTTACAACGACTGGTTCTTCCGGCACGCACATCACGCTTCACCACGCGGAGTGTCTTACGCCCGACGGGGCCATTGATCGCGCAAATCTCTGGGACGCGCTGCAGCGCGATGATGTTTATCTCAAAGGTGGTGAGCGGGAAACTTTCCAGCCGCAGTTTACCTATCACGGGTTTCGCTATGTTGTGGCGCGCGGGTTGCCTCGGCCGCCAGTTGCCGACACACTCGTTGCTGTTCCGGTCCGTACGGATGTCAGGACGATCGGTGAGTTCCGATGTTCAAATCCGCTCTGGAATAAGCTCATGGAGGCGGTCCGCTGGACGCAGTGGAATCTCCTCTTTGACGTACCGGCCGGTTGTGCCGCACGTGCCGAGAGGCTTGCCTGGATGGGGGACATCCGTGACTGCGTCCCAACCGCCCTGATGAATATGGATGCAGCGGCATTCTTCAGTAAATATCTCCAAGATGCGCGCGATTCCCAGCTCCCCACAGGGCAATTCTGTGATATCACTCCCCATGCCCAACTTCGCGGCTCATCCATCTGTGCAGGATCTCCAGGCTGGGCCGATGCGGGGGTAACCATGGCGTGGGATTTATATATGGCCACCGGCGATGAGACGTTGCTGGATCGACATTTCGCCGCCATGACGCGATGGGTGGATTTTGTTCATCAGCATAATCCTGATCTGCTCTGGCTCAATCAGCTTGGCATGAATTGGGGTGATTGGATGAGCCCCGGAAGCCCGGTCACACCCAAAGTTCTGGCGGCCACAGCCTACTTCGCTCACAGCGCGGATCTGACCGGAAAAGCGGCGGCAATCCTGGGCCGGCGACTTGATGCCGAAAAATATCACGAACTCTATAAAGGGATTTGTCGTGCCTTTGTCAGGCGATGGGTGAAAGCCGACGGCACCATTTACGGCGGTGCGCAGGGCTCTTATGCGCTGGCCCTGCAGTTTGAACTCCTTTCCCCAGATTTAATTGCCCCTGCGATGCATCATTTGACGGATGCCATCAATCGCAATCATGGTCATCTGACCACAGGATATCTGAGCACCCGCGCGCTGGTTCAGGCGCTTTCACGTTTTGGCGGACATGAGGTTGCCAGTCGAATGATCAACCAAGTTACCCGTCCGTCCTGGGGTTATATGGTCGATACCATTGGCACCACGTTTTGGGAATCTTTTAATGCCTACATCAAAGGACAGGTGGTGACGCTCTCCCTCTGTCACTGGGCATGGAGTTCAATCGGGGAGTGGTTCTGGAGGTACGTTGCGGGAATCGGTCCGGTTGAACAGCGGGCGGGTTGGCGTGAGTTCCATGTCGAACCTCGTCCCACGCCGGAAGTCAGGTGGTGCGAGGCAGAATACCAGTCACCTGCGGGCCGAATTGATCTGAATTGGCGGGCAAAGGGTAAAGAGTTGGTCGTGCAACTCGGAGTGCCTTTGAATACAATGGCGGTTGTTAAATTACCCGTAGATCACAATTCGCGTTTGATCCTCAATGGGCGGACGATGTCCGCCGAGACTGTTAACAAAATGGCTCGGCCGAATGGATCTGCCGAAGGACTTCGTCTGGCGGGTGGACGCTACACCCTATCGCTCCAAGAAAGGTGATGAATCTCTGTCCCATTCGCATCGGTGGGGGGATATCGATTATGATCTGGCTGTGCCCGATACTCTGCTATTCGACGCATGGGTATCTCGGTAATCTTGCGCTGATGGCCGAGCAGTGCGCCTCAAATGTTTCGCACGGTGCGCGGTATGCTCAAAAGAATGACGATTAAAGAGGGACTTTATGATACGGACTTTGACAAGAATCATTTCAAACAGACATGCAAGCCCCTGCTGGGTACGATTGCCCAAATCAATGTTTTTACTTTCGTTGCTCATTCTCCTTTTTATACCCATTACGGTTATCGCCAACGTAGGATCGATCGAGGCGGAGGGTATCAAATCTCCCACTCTGATGGGACCCTTCTATACCAACGATCCTGAAGGTTTGGTGATACTGCCTGATCCCGTGTCTCCACATCCGGTTGCGTACAATCTGAGCATCGGATGGGTGAATCATGGTCGTTATATCCACGGTTACCGTGGAGTAGCGAGATACCAATGGCATCTCGATGCAATGTGCTGGGGGCGTACATGGGGTATCAGCCGGATGTACTGGTTCACCGATCACCATAATATGCTCCACCTTAGTTGGCAGAGAATCAAAGGGACTTTTACCGCCGTGGCATCACTCACGGCGCAAAAACCTACCAAAGTAGTTCTGGAGTCTTATCCCGCCTGGCCCGGCTACGGCGCCAAATATCGCATTCTCCATGGACGAATCAGCGGCCGACCGCGTGCAGGCGGTGCATCCGCGCCTGAATTTATTCTCCGTGCAAATGAGCACGCTGACGAAACCATTACCGCCTCAACGGCCGGGTCTTTTACCAAGAGTGTCCTTGGTGGTGGTACCGATTCCAAATCCGGACGATATGCAGGTCTGGTTTTTAATGTGGTTCCGGGACATCCGCTCACATTTCTGGCGGCGTTGCGACCGGTCAAAACTGGCGTGTTATCGATGGCTCGCCGGGTGATTCGCAGCGGATGGAAAACCTACGCGGCTCATCGGCCCCGAGCCTCCGGTGACTGGGGAAATTTTATCTCGCCAATCTCTTCAGCGGCCAATGAAAGTGTTGTCTATGTCCCTTCCCTGCGGAATCTTTCCGCCACCGTCGTCCGAGGTTGGTGTCTGCCCGACCGTTGTGTCATATTTGAGTGGGACTCCTTCTTTAATTCGGTATTACTCTCCATCAATAGTCGTGATATTTCATCTTGGCTGTCGCGTCGTCAATTGGCAGGGACGTTTCACTTTCAGGCGCCGAATGGCTTGATATGCAATTTTTCCAACTGGCTGGGGCGCAAACGCCCGGATTCGGATGATCGGAGTGAACCGCCCGTCGCCGCCATGTGCGTATGGCAGGATTACCAGCGGTGGCCCAATAAAAAGCTTCTGCGTGAATGTTACAAGCCTCTTGTCAGATATCATCATTGGTGGTTCGCCATTAATCCGGAGACACACCTGCCTTATCGGGATGGTAATCGCGACGGACTATTGGAGTGGGGTTCGGACGATAATCACGTGAGTTACAGAATCCACTGGCAGTACGCCCGCTATGAAAGCGGCATGGACGATACGCCCATGTATCTTCCATCGAAGGTGCGCATGATGGCCTCCTCGGATACTTATGACGTTGATGATGTAGGGTTGAATTCGCTTTGGGCCGCCGATGCGATGTATCTCGCCAAGATTGCAACGGTCCTGGGACATCATCAAGCCGCGGCTCATTACACGGCTCAGTGGAAATCGATGGGGGTCCGCATCAACGCCCTGCTCTGGAACCATAAGCTCGGAATGTACTGCAATCGTTACTGGTCTAGGGGAAACGGTCATCATCTGCTTTCGCGGATATGGTCGCCGACTAATTTTTATCCGATGATCGCTAAAATCCCGGATGCAAACCGGGCTAGGCGGATGCTGGCCGTAATGTTGAATAAAAAATACTTCTGGGGCAGGTGGGTTATTCCTACGATTTCGCAAAACACGCCTTACTACAAGCATCAGGAGTATTGGAGGGGAGATATCTGGGGCCCCACCAACTATCTTGTTTTTCAAGGGTTGCTTCATGATGCACCGGCATCCGTGATTCACGCATACGCCCGCAGAAGTGTCCGACTTTTCATGCGGAACTGGGACCGTACCGGCGTCTGGAGCGAAAACTATCTGGCAACCACCGGCATCGCATCCCATGATCGGCATTACAGTTGGGGCGCCTTGCTGCCAGCCATTGGCCTTGAGGCGATCTGTAATATAGGCGTCAACAACAAAGTCCGTCTTGACGGAACTTGGAAACTTCACGCCAAGCTCTCCAATATTCCGATCTTGGGGTATCGCTATACCGTTGTCGTAACCCCAGGCCGAACGGAGCTTTTACGTCATGGGAAAGTTGTGGCGACCGCAGACGGCAAAATCATATCGGTGCGTTTGCCGATACATCAAATAAACTGATTCACTTCTCGCAGTTCATGAGCGGGTGCGATGTTGTCATCCGGCAATCTGCATTTTGACTGGCAACAGCGGTATCGCCGAAGGCCGTGCTGCAGAGAAAATTTCTAACCCGGATTATTCACGGTCATCGCGGCAGTGCTGAGATATGCATGGTTGTAGATACATCGGTGGCATGGCTGCTGGTTTTTTACGGTTGTGGGCAGAAGGCCCCCTTACCCCCATTGGCCGATCGGGTTGTGATGGATTCAGGCGGTGGAGCGAAAGATGTTGGAACGTTCGGCGACCAGCTGATAAAAGTGCCACCAGGGCCAGTTGCCGGAGAGTTTGACGACCACCCGGCGTGTGCTCTGGATCACCGTGGCCGCCACCTTGATAACCATGCTGCGCCAGGTGCACGGCTGTCCATGGCGTAGGACCGGTG
>JAKAVA010000031.1 GCA_021827645.1 Planctomycetota bacterium | reverse complement strand
AGATGTACCGCTAGGGAAGCTTTTCATGAACTCATCGACGCAAGCTTTGACGTCGTACCGAGGTTCGCCACCTTTATCCCGGAGATGCCGTCATGAAACTGGGTATGAGTCAGCGGCATAAGCCACCTGCCGAAGATCGCCGCTGCGGCCGACACCGCCGTTTCAACCCGCAGGATGTGGACACCCAGGCTCACGCCTTGAGCCCCGTGTGCGAGCAGGACCTGAATTTCCTCCGGGCTAAAACCGCCTTCCGGCCCAATGAATAGCGTCACCCCTGCGCACGGAGTGCGCGCGATCATCCAGTCGTTGAGGTGTAATCCCCCGCTCGGATCGGCAAAAAGTACCGGACTGCCACAGCCGGGCAGATACCGGTCCAACGGGATCGGGCCTTCGACGTTCATAAGCCAGTTACGCCGACACTGCTTGGCCGACTCAATGGCAATCCGCCGCCATTTCGTCGCTTTAGCGCCGCTTCCGTCGACCTTCACCACGCTGTAACGGCAGTCGATCCACGTCACCGTGTGCACACCGAGTTGGCTTGCCGATTCCAGCAAATGCTCGCTGCGATCGGCTTTCGGAATCGCGGTTGCAATATGAAGCGAAAAAGGGGGCGGCGCGGAGAGCCGAATCTCACCGAGGATATCGCACCCAACGCAATTTTTTCCCGTTTTCACCCGTGCGGTTGCTACGCGGCCGTGGCCATCAAATATTTCGATCTCCTCGCCATCCCGCAATCGCTTGACATGAAGTGCATGATGAACCTGATCGTCAGGGAGCTCGATATCACCCGATGCGTCGATCATGTCGCAATAATACCGGTCCATATCGATCCCTGACCTACGCCCGGCCCGCCGGTGAAACTTGATTCAGATTCACGCGGCTGAGTTTGAGAATCGTCCCGGCGATGGGGGGTGTTGATGCCGCTTCCCATTGAACGGTCGTTGAACTGCATCGATATCCGCGCGAAGCGGCAAGCAGAGGAAAATCTGCCGCCGCACTGCGCTGCGGATCGGTCATCCACACTTCGCCGCCGGGTAAGAGCATCTGATCAAAGACATTGATCAGCAGTTCGTGCAGTCGTCGTTCGTAAAGTACATCCGACGCGATGATCCAATTAAATAATTCCGAATCGGGCTTCCGCCAATCCAGCGATTTGACTGAAAAATCGGCCAGGCCGTTCAGGCGGGCGTTATATTCGGCGAAACGGAGTGCATCGCCATCATAATCCGTAAATGTGACGCGGCCGCCGACCAGTCCTGCCGCAATCCCGCCAAGGCCCAGGCCGCAGCCGAGTTCCAGTACGCGGCACAGGCCGCGGGCAACCGGGCTTTCCGACGAAACGAGTATCTGCTCTGCCAGCATCAGGCCGCTCGGCCAGATCACCGGCCAATACGGGAGTGATTGATCGGTGGCATATCGCTTCTCGGCTTCCGGGTCATCGAGCAGAGCATCGGGGTCTTTCGGTGCGGTAATTTTAATGGTTCTGCCCGCGAGTTCGAACAGATGCAGGCACGTGGCATGCCGATACGTAAGGGTTTCCGGTTGTGGCATCATGATGGTAATCGCGTTGCAGGCGTCGGGACGGGCGGTGAATGACCTGACGATGTTTTCGCTTTGGATTTCACCGGCGAAGCATTTGCCGGGAGATGACCGGTGGGTTGCGCGGCGGGCCTTGTGGTGGGAAGTGTCGTGCTTGGATGATGGGCCGAGCGGGTGGTCAGAATAAGGCTCGCGGTTATCCCGACAATCAGGACGATGGCTGCGGCAACGACAAACCTCGACCATGGTGAAAGATTCAGCCCTTCGATATTGTCGTCACCGCTTTTCTTCTTTTGCGGGGCAAGCAGTGGATCGTAGGCCAGCATCGATTGTTCAGCGACGCCGCCGAGTCGAGCGGCATCGATCTGAACGGCGGCCACCAGTCTCGCCCAGACCGCGGCAGGCATGGGGACTGCTTGAGGCGCTGCGGCTTGAGCACCAGCTTGGCTGGCACGAATTTGAAGGTCAATCTGCGCAACGACATCCGCAGGCGATACCTTCTGAGTGTGAAACTGCTGGAATACCTCGCGTACGCACCGCTGCAGGCATAATTCAGCCTGCTTCGCACCTGCACCGCTCGCGAGCGAATACAACTGATCCTTCGCCGGATCAATGATATCGAGAAATGCTTTACTGGTGGATTCGATCATATCAACACATTGGCGGCTCTCATCGGACCGTGCCGATAGAAGCCGTTATGCTCCAATTTTAATCATCCGCGCTGCCAAGGCCGCAGCGGTGCCCATTCAATTAATCTTCAGGGCTGGGTGGTAGGGGCCAGTGCATCGGCCACCGTAACACCATCCGCCTCCATCTTGGCGACGAGTCCCGGCGTGGTGGGAGCCAGACGATACGCCTTGGCGTAGTATTCGCCCGCGGTTTTTCGATCGCCGACAGAATCCAGAAATTCCGCTGTCGTCATAAGAATATGCAGATCACGGGGAGCCATGGTGGCGGCCTTTTCGTAGTTCAACCGCGCATCGTCCAGATCACCGATCTTCTTATAAAATCGGGCGACCCGCAACCTTCCGGCGACTGATCCGGTCAGTTCCGCATCGCGTTCCAGAAAATTCATCGCGGCATTCGGTTCGCCCATCTTCAAATAGGTATTCGCCAAGGCCGTCTTCACATGGGGATAGTGCGGATCGGCATTCCAGGTGAGTTTGAAGTGATACGCCGCAATGTCGTAATTGTGCTTGGCATATTCAATCATGCCCGCATAGTAGTTCGCTTCAGCGCTGGTTGGATCGTATTGCAACGCCGCATTGAGTGCCGTGAGCGATTTTTCGTATTTATGCTGATGGTAAAGCGCGACACCCTGATCACGAAGCTGCATACCCCGGCTCGCGCAACCTGCAATCAGCATGGCCGAACCGACAAGCGCGCACACGGTTACGGTCTTAAATGTCCCTGTTCTGATTACACTGTCCGCCATGAAAATCTCCTTTAGCCAAACCCGGCGACATTGATAGTATCATTGAAGCATGGTTGAACGGCAAGGCGACGGTAACGACAAACTGGTCATCCTCTACCACGTAAGTCCTGTGGTCATTCACTGGGACATCCTGATACACGCCGCCGATGCGCCGGTCCTCCTGGCTTGGCGTTGCTTAATCGACCCGGCAGGCTGGTTTTTGACCTCCAGACAATTCGCTACCACGATCATCCGCCTGCCCGACCATCGGCTCAAATATCTGAATTATTCCGGCGCGATATCCGATAACCGGGGTTGGGTGACGCCCGTTCTCCGGTATCCCGGAAAAATGACGCATCAATCGGACATGGAATTGAAACTGCGAGTCGAGACAGGGATCGCGCCATGGCGGCTCTCGCTTCAGCAAATCAAGGGCAACCAATGGAGGCTTGAGGCAACGTGCCTGGAATAATTCCAATCGGCCTTCGGTTGCCCTCATGATTATCCCGGCCGCCTCCACCGATTATTTATGCCCCACCGGCCCCCGACCGTGAAGATATTTTTGCTCCACCGCCGCAGCAAGATCGACGCCGCTGATGTTGGCCAGTGTGCAAAGCCATGCGAAGACATCGGCAAATTCCTCCCGCAGGTTGGCTGGGTCGTCCGATCCCAGCGCCGTGGCCAACTCCCCAACCTCTTCAATAAACCACATGAATGTTGGCGCCGAGCCCCGTTTCTTATCATGATCTCCATATTTTTCGAGAATATGCTGCTGAAATTGCTCAATGGTGATCGGTTTGGCTGCCATATTTCGTCACTCCTGTACGCTAACCTGGCGGATCGCCTCGTAAAGTCCGACGGCCGCCGCCGATGAAAGATTCAGACATCGCATTCCGACAAGCATCGGGATGCGAATGAGATTCTGCGGGTAGAGCGCTCTGAATTCTTCGGGCAAACCGGCTGATTCGCTCCCGAATACCAACCGGTCACCGGGTTGAAAGTGGACTTGATACAGACTCCTTGGCGCCTTGGCACTGAAAAGCCAGTGTCGCCCGGAGGCCACCGCTTGATACGCCTGAATATCCGCATGAATATCGACCGATACCCGCCCGATATAATCCATCGCCGAACGCCGAAGTTTTTTATCGTTCCAGACAAAACCGAGCGGTCGGACAAGATGCAGGGACGCACCTGCTGCCGCACAGAGCCGAATAATATTACCCGTGTTCTGCGGCATTTCAGGGTGCACCAGTACGATGGAGAGGTGATGATGAACGGAAATCAGGGCTGCATCCGGATGGCCAGACTCAACCGGGCCCGCCGGTGTTACCCGGTCCTCCGTCGCCAGCTGCTGATGGTCGGATTGCAATGGCTGCGGCGGCAAATTGTTTTTCTCCCCTGACGGGCGCAGTGCTGAAGCGGGCATCGCAGAGGCTATTTCTTCCGCCGGACCACGATCGTGCGGCCGATCAGGTCCCCCAGTCTCTGGCGTTCCTGGCTTACCAACATAAAAATTAATAAAAATACCGTGATCATTTCCGGTATACGAATAAGATTACGCAGCAGAATCGCCAGCGGACTCGCCGGCTTGCCGGACATATCCACCACCCGAATACCAACCATTGCCTTGCCAATCGACCGGCCGGTCATGGCTTCTCCCACCATCACATGCAGTTCATAAAGCACCAGCCACATCACCAGCGGCGGCGTACTGAGTAAAAGATCCGGCTGAGAGAGGACATTTTCAGCCGCGTGGATGATCGGCTGCCATGAATGGTAGTCGTAAAGCCGGAAGATCACCGCAACGGCCGCGGCAGCCACCAACATATCAATCATCGCGGCGATCAGGCGCTGACGAAGTAACGCAATCTGAAAACCCGCCGGCTCAGTCACACCGGCCGGTGATCGACGCTGCCAGAGCGAAAACACCAGCAGTGTGACCATGGCCAGCACGAGGAATTGCGTAAGGGAGGGTGGCTGCGGCACCTGGGTCTTGGCCACCTCGACCGGTGTTGCGCTGTATATTACATCGCCGGTCATCCCCAGAGTAACCGACGTGATCACCCCTTTTCCGCTCAGCATTAAAAGATTGATACAATCGCCGTCCCGCGCTGCCGTCAGATCGGTCAGTGGGTCCGCGACCGCCATCTTGGGCAGCGCAATCCCTTTTGACCATGCGACAAGCGAGGCGGTCGCACCGTGGGGAATAATTTCTCCCCCCGTAATGGCCGTTTGCGATGGATTCAGCTTGGATGCCACCAGTACGGCGATACCGCCGCGACCGGCGAGTTCCATCGCAACCCCGTGTGGTGCGGGAATCTGTAATCGTACCACCCGCGTACTCCACACCCAGACGCCGTGCGTTTGCGTCGGTGCGGATAGCTCCTGCTTCCTGCCGGACGGGGCTGTAACGCCTGTTACCGGTTTAGATGGTATAGCTTTCTGAATCGCCGGTTTAGTGGCACGAGCAGGGACGGGACCGGCAGTTGAGGCTGTTGCTCGCGTGAATCGATCGGCTCGCCAGACTTGAATTGTCTCTATCGGGCCGGGCTTATTGGCAAAAAGCCACAATTCGCCACTCTTTTCTACCAGGACGAGCTTGGATGGGGTGGAAATCCGCGGGAGATGGGGCGGCAGCGGTGCCTTTTTCCAGTCTCCATGTTTCAAATTCAACAGCATCCATTGGGCACCGGCTGTTGTGGCAACTTTCGGTTGAGGCTTGGTTTTGGCTTTCACTGGGGCTTTGGCCGCTGGCCGGGTGGTCGCAGAATGTTTTGCGGCAGGCGCAGTGGTTGGTTCAGATGCGGAGGGCTTTGTGTCGGTAGCCCCGTGGGCCGCAGCGGGTATGGATTTGCCCAAAACCAGCAGCCCGCTTTCGGTATCGCAGGTGGTCACCGGTCTAAAGCCCTTCGGCAGGGGGGGCAGCGCCACCATTCCCGCCGATGAATACTCCCATCCGGTGCCGCTGCGAAAGAATGTCACAAGCGACGATAATCGTGAACCGGAGTGAGCCGGGTGAAGTGTGGCGATACAAGCCGGATGGCCGACCAGCGGTGTTGCATAAAGTGCTTTCCAAAGCCCTCCATTGCCGGCCCGACGATTAGCCGGGTGATACCAGATGGCAAATTCCGGCTTGTTCCCCTTCGCCGTCACGGGCAGGCATAAAAAAACCGTGCGACCGTCTCCCGAGGCTTCCAAGCCTGTGGGGGCCAATTCAACGGCCGCCGATACCACCGTTGTCATGGACACCAGCAGCACGAGAACCATCCAGGGCAGGCGCGGGGTCACGGGGCGTTTGAATATTATTTTTCGCAACAATTCGTCAATCCGCATGGGCGAGATTCTACGAGGACTTATCGGCTAATGCGAATCGCACACCGCACCGCTCGGCCACTTTTCAATGTATGCAAAACAGAGAGATCAGAGTCAGCGCCAAGACGCCCAACGTCACGACGGCATAAAAGCGGTCTTTATCAACAAAGGTGAAGAGAAATACGCTCACCGCCACCCGTGTCACCGGCGTAAGAACCAGCATCAAAAGGCCCAGTTCAATGATCGACTCACCCGACCCGTGCAGCACGCCAATGACCAGCTTGTGCGTGCTCCATTTGAAGGTGGCATGTTCCATGTGTTTCACAGTCGGGTTGGTTTGAATGTAGCTGAGAATAAACCCGACAATCATGACCACCACGCTCAGGACCACGCCGATCCGTAGCACCCATCCCGATACATCCTGAACAATAGCATCGTCATGGACGACGGGTGCTTTTTCGGTTGACGGAGGGGTGACGGGTTGTATGTCTTCGTTCATCACATGTGCACCTTGAATCCACGCAGTAACATTTCAATTCCCACCACGCCCAGAGCAACGGCAAATACCTTCCGCACCCCGGCGTTAGACATCTTTTCCATGAGTTTGGTCCCCAGCAGCGCCCCCAGCAGGACCGATGTCGCTACCGGTACCACCAGATACGGCAGCACCAGTCCGCGCCGCAGATACACGCCCGCAGCCGCCGCACCGGTCACACCGATCATAAAATTACTCGTTGCGGTCGAAACCTTGGTCGGCAATCGCATGGCGATTTCCTGTGCCAGCACCTTTAGCACGCCGGCCCCGATCCCCAATATCCCCGCCATCAATCCCGCCACAAACATAATCCCCATCGCGGGGGGAACATGCGCGGAATTGTAGTACACTTCCCGGTTCATCCGCTTGTCAAAATAGCTTCCCTGTAATTTGAGAAAATTGGCGAGCCGATCGTTGGTAATATTTTTTGGCAGTTCGTCGCCGATCTTGAACATTACGGGAATCAGCGACACCAGCAGGGTGATGCCGAAAAGAATCGAAAGCAACTGGGCATTGAGTAACTGCGCCAGTACCGCCGCACCAACGATGGCCCCGGTGGCGGTGGACAATTCAAGAAACATCGCAATGCGGACATTGGTGATGTGATCTCGTACGTAAACCGCCCCCGCGCCGGAGGAAACCGCGATAACCGAAACGATGCTCGCCCCGATGGCGTCTTCAATCGGCAACCCCATGAAAATGGTCAGCACCGGCACAATCACAATGCCTCCGCCGAGCCCGCTGATCGACCCCACCACACCTCCCACGAAAGACATGAGGGCGATTTTCAGTACCCAAATCAATGAAGCCGTTGACACGTTGGAGCTACCCCCAATTCAATGAAAAACCGCCGATTCTTCTCGGCCAAACCCGGTGCATGGAAAGCGTAGAGGATTATCTCCGGATGTTCAAATGCCCAATGACGTTCCGGCGAAATCGGAAAACATTCCTATTCTCTGCAGTATGCGCGGTCTGCCTCAGCGGCCGGCCGCGGCCCTCTGCGGTGACTCGTGCGCGGATCCGGGCAGCCGCGGTATGGCATGATTCATCTGATATTCGCTGCGGGTGACGCCATTGGATGTCATGCTGCTTTTCAGATCGCATGCATGCGCCTCGGCCCCGTAGCCGAAATCGCTCTCCACCAGCGTTTCAATCTGCTTCATCTCCGCCGGCGAAAGGAAATCACTCTGTGACGCTGCGGCGGCAAATTCCGTCAGTTCCGCTTCGGTGGCAATGTTCGGCTGCACCGAGATCAGCGTGGGGAATGTCAGCAGCCATTTAATCGCAAGCTGCGCCATGGTGCATCCATGGGCACGCTGAATATCGCGCAGTTTTTCAACTTTTTTCAGGCCGTACACCAACCAGTTCCGATCGCGAAACTTGCGATGGTCCGTGAAGGTCATGTTTTCGGTGTAGATATCCTGCAGAATGCCCGAACTGTGCGGCACGCGACTGATGATTCCGGTGCAGCCGGTTGCTTCGCTCCGGCGGCAGAATTCCAACCCCGGGTGCTGCTCCAACATATTAAACACCGTCTGCACCGTGGCGCAGCGCCACTGTTCAATGGCGGCGGCGCCCTCTTCCCGCCAGCCGATCGCCGGCCCCAGCGCAATACCCCATGCCCGTAATTTTCCCTCGCGGGTGAGTTGTTCCAGTTTGGTAACGAGTTCATCGCTCATCTGCGGCAATTTAATATTGTGGGCCTGCCACAGATCAATGTAATCGGTGTTGAGCCGCTTAAGCGACTGCTCCAGAGCGTATTGCAGAAAGGAAGGCGAAAAATCCTGTTTGCGTTCCCGGTGCGAGCCCGCCGTGCCCGGGTCGGAGTAAAAATCGTAGCCGAACTTGGTGGAGAGGATCACGTTCTCGCGGCCGGCGTAGGCGATGGTGGGGCGCATGAGTTCTTCCGCCCGACCGTTGTCGTAGGCGTCGGCGGTATCAAAAAAATTCACGCCCAGATCAAACGCCTTATTCTGCAGGGCGACACCCTCCGGCTCATCCGCGGCCGTCTTGCCCCACATGCCGCTGCCGTAGATAAAATTGCCGAACGATAAGGCGGAGACTTTCATATCGGTATTGGGAATGGAACGATAAAGCATAACAACACTCCAAGGCCAAACGCCAAAAACGCAAGCCGCAGCCGGGCATGTCAATCGATACATGCCGCCGCAACCCGAGACCAAGAGTTTACAGTTTTTTGCCTCAGGTTTATAGCGCTGTGAAAATGGGCGGGGGGAGGCAACACGCGCTTCATCTTGGCAGGTAAACGTCGGCGCCCGGTTGCCGTCTTTTGTGGGGCCGCCAATAATGTGTCAAGCGGTCGCCAAGTAGGAACTTATTCTGGGGTGAATCGTGAAGCGAAACCTCTACCCACTATTTTTCGTGTCTGCGGTTATCGCCATCGTAGTCTCCGCCGTCGTGCTGGGCCTTCTCGTTGCCCGGTTCATCCCGCGTGCAGACGCGGTTGCAATCATCGCCTTTCTTGCGGTCATTCTCTGGGTGCTTCGCATGCCGGCCTTGCCGGGACTGGGATCAATCTGGCCCGTGCATGGCTGGCCACCGCCCACACCATGGATAGCCGTCGGCAGCGCTGCCATGGCGGCCGCGGCGAGCTGTTTCCTGCGTCACACACTGTCGGTACCGGCCGTCTGGCCAGCAGCGGTTTTCTCGGCGATTTTATCGATCGTGTTTTACATGCTGCTGCTACCGCGCATGCTGGCTCGTCTGCACGAGCGTCGAGGGCCCGGCCAGCAAGCAACGGATGATACGCAACTGGAGCAGGCGCCCGCCGACGCGCCTTGTGGGGCCTCGATCCACGATCGAGAGCCATTGATCCGATTGCAGCGCTGGCTTGATGGAGGCGAGAATCCCATTGGCTCGGCCCAAGATGATCTCTTCGACATCAAAGAGCAGGCCTCAGGCCTCGTGTCCTTGCTGCAACCGCGTGGTTTGGCCGATCCTGCGGGAACGGTGCATCTGATTGGGGCTCGGGGTAGCGGAAAGTCCACCCTTATCCGGCTTGCCGCCGAGCAAGCGGAGTCGCAAAAGGTTGCCGGGGCAATAAAACTCCGATTTTGCTATATATCGCTTTGGGATCACGCGGACGCGGCCAGTGCTGTTCGGGCCGCCGTAATTGAGGGTATTAAATCAATCAAGGATCGATTGGATATCATACCATTCGCAGGTGCGCCGGCTTCGCTCCCGAGGGCCCTCTTCGGCCAGGCCGGTGCAGCCGGGATACTCGATGTTATCGCCGCACCGCCCACCGAGGTTTGGCTCCCCGCCCTTTCAGAACTGCTGCTTCGCACACGTTGCCGTTTGATTTTTTGCGTTGAAGATACGGATAGGATCGCCCCAAAGGAGAAAGCAGCCGCTTATTTCTCCCTTCTGGAAGGATTCCTCGACGCGGTAAAACGCTACCCCGGATTCGGGTACATCCTTTGCAGCGCGACTCCCACTTGGTCGGAGCCGGCAGGTGATCAGCCCGCCCTCCGAAAGGAGCCCGAGGCAAGCGGGAGGTTTAGCTTGAGCAGCCTCGTGGGTTATTTCGGAGAGCAGTCGACGAGGCGTCAACCCTTGTCCGGGAACATACTTAAGGACATCGAGCTATCGGTCGCGTCAGCGAGAGCGGACTACGGTTTCCGGAACTTTTGGCAAGTGGCCGGCGGTGTGGCGTTGCCACGGCTCTTCCAGAATCAAGTCCATTTTGATGCAGCAATGGCGTCCAAGTGTGAGGCAGTACTGAAAGTTTTTCGGGTTTGGATGGACGGCCAGATTTCCCCCGGCACCGAAACCACGCGCCCCGATTCACAGCGAACATTTACCGCGTTCCTCAACGACTCAAGCGAATTTGGTGTCATGCGCCACCTCACACCCCGAACCCTGCGCAACGGCCTGCGCGATGCGCGACGCCGATGGCTGAATATGGTAAGGGCCGCAAAAGCAGCCAAGCCCGAGAAGGGCTCGGGAGGGGACCTTTACCTTCGTTGCCCTGATCCCGACAGCGTCTTGGTGGCGTGTCTGATCCTCGCATGTTTTCCCGATCAGGCCGGGCGCATCCTGCGGTACGGTATTCATAACTGGTTCGACACCCTCGCGGCGACAGCCGCGAGGGCGAATGGTTTAGGCGAGGGTGGCCAGAATTCACAAACCACAGTGGGCCGCAACCTTCGAATACTCAGTGGCTTCTCAGAGGCTGTGCGTAACGTCGTCGATTACGACCAACAGCTCCGGCCGAGGGGCCTCGCGGGCGCCGCCGAGCAAGCCCGTAAAAATTGGCAGGTCTTCTGCACCAGTTGACGCGGTCCGCACTGGCGACAAGGCGGAACTCTCCAAACGGAACAAAATTATTGCCGCATTTCGCCGGGGGTGGGGCGACGCTAAGATGCATCATCGGGTTCGCGGCTGCTGGGCGCCGCTGCGTACCCGGCGTTAACCTTTTGGAGCCACAGAACATGGATGTCATTGATGTTGTTTTGATCGCCGGCGATGGAATCGGGCCGGAAGTTACCGCTGCCACCTGCGAGGTGATCAAGGCCGCCGGGGCACCAATCCATTGGCTTCCGATGCCGGCTGGCGTCGCCGCGATTGAAAGCCACGGCGATGTGCTTCCGGCCGTTACACTCGATGCCCTGCGGCAGGTGAAGGTGGGACTCAAGGGGCCGGTGGGCACGCCGATCGGGGGCGGGTTTCGCTCGGTGAATGTCACCTTTCGCAAGGCGCTTGATCTATACGCCGCCGTGCGGCCCGTGCGCAATCTTCCCGGTGTCAAAACTCGCTACGAACATGTCGATCTGGTGATATTTCGTGAAAACACCGAAGGTTTATACACCGGCATTGAAAATGAAGTGGCGCCCGGCGTAGTTACCAGCATGAAGGTGGCAACCGAGAAGGCGTGCACCCGCATTGCCGAAGCCGCATTCGAATATTGCGTGCGCCGCGGACGCGCCAAGGTAAGCGTGTTTCATAAGGCCAACATCATGAAACTCACCGATGGGCTTTTTCTCCGCTGTGCCCGGGCGGTGCGCGAAGCCCGCTATCCGCAGATTGCCTACGAAGAGGTGATCATCGACAACGCCTGCATGCAGTTGGTGAAAGATCCGACGCGGTTTGACGTGCTGCTGATGGAGAATCTTTACGGCGATCTGGTCAGCGATTTATGCGCTGGATTGGTGGGGGGGCTGGGGGTGGTCCCGGGGGCCAATATCGGCAGAGATTGTGCGGTGTTTGAGGCGGTGCACGGGAGTGCACCGGATATCGCGGGCAAGGGATTGGCCAACCCGCTGGCGTGTCTGATGAGTGGCGTGATGCTGCTGAATTATCTGGCCGAAGCGCGGCAGAACCCGGCGTGCAAACAAGCAGCCGACCGAATCAAAGCCGCCTATGACAAGGTGCTCTCGGATGGGAAAATCCGCACGCGGGACCTCGGAGGAACTGCGGGCACGAAAGAATTTACGGCGGGTCTGATTGCGGCCTTGTAGCAAATGAGTTGGGCCATAAAAAGGGATGAACTTTGGAACGATTTGGAACGTAGAGGGGTTTGTGATAAATTTCACAAGATATTTTGGCGGCGAGCCGGTAACATGTCACAGGATGCGGCATGACGACCCGCTGGTATGTTTAGTGAGCTTTTAGATAGATGCCAACCGTTACGCCGCAACCCACCCTTCCCCCATCCCCCGCGCCGGCCCCGGTAAACCCTGCCGATCATTTGTGGCTCATCGAACGAGCCATTCTTTGGGTGGGGCGGTACCCGAAGGCCGCAGGCAAATTTTTGGATAAATTAGCCCAACGCCGGGATGTGATCGGCGTTGTCGTGCGATTTTTCAGCTCGGTTACGCTGGGAGTCATCTATCTGGGGCTGATTGCCATTTATCTCTCGCTGGGATCTGGACTGCCGGCCCTGAGGGCCTATTTTGATGTTTCCACCATGCAGTTTTTTGATGCCTGGCCGCTGGTGACCTTACTGCTGCTCTTGGGTACGACATTGATTGTGGTAACCCTGCGCCGCATTCCGCTGACGCTTTACCGACTGGGCGTCTGGACGGTGCACGTGGGGATCATCACTCTGATTATCGGGTGCTTTTTCTACTTCGGGCTTAAGCATGAAGGCCTGACCCGCATTTTTCTAAACCATACCGTACGCCATTATTACGACGCGTCCGACCGGGCGATTTATCTGCAATACAAAGGTTCTACCGGAAAAAAATCGGCCTTTGTGGAACTCAAATCGTTACCGATTTTCGATCTCCGCTCGCCCCAGAGTGGCAATCCGCTCAATATCCCCGTGCCCCATCAGGTGCTCACGCACCTGAGCCCGAAACTGCACGGATACCATGTGAAGGTGATTGGATACTTTCCGTATTCACGGCTGGAGGGATTTCCCATCCCTCGGACTCCGGGTGTAACGCCTCGACGGCCGGCGATTGAATTCAACATCGGCGGGCAGGGGGGGGCACCGGGGGAGTGGTTGATCGGTAAAAGCCCGCGCGGTCGGGTCAGTGGATTTAATTCTCCCTTTGTGGTGGAGTATCTTTATCATCCTTCCGCTCGTCGGCTGCGCGATATTTCCCAAAGTTTTTCAGGTACACATGCATTGATTGTTCGCGCCGGTGATGTGCGCCGGGTGTATCCGTTTCATGTGAACCAGAAAATTGTGGTCAAAGGCACACCGTATACCCTCACACCGCGCCACCTGATCACCATGCCGCTGATCAGTTCCGCGTACAACGGAGCTATCAGCCAAGCCTGTATGATCAATATTAAGCGGACTATCGACGGTAAGACTGTTAAGTTTCAGCGTGTGGCACTGTTTCGATATCCGACGCAATCGGTTGATTTCATTACAAAGAATGGGCAGCGTAAACTGCTGGTGCACAAATTTGATCGCAAACTCCACATCCGCTACCTCGATGCCACGCGCGATCAGTTCTGGGTCGTGGAGTTGAAAACCGGCAAATTCCTGCTGGTGCACCGTAAACCCGGCGGGGCGGTGAGCGAAAAGCCGATCAAGGCCTTTGGTACCCCGATTCCCATTGACATGCAGGGTATTAAATCGTCATTTACCCTTGAGCGGGATGCGGAAGTGGCTCTGCGACCCCATCTGATCCCCAAGGCCGACCGGCGGCCCAAAGTGGAAAATACCATGGGGCATTGCATCATGCTGGCGCGGGTCAGCGGGCCGAATGGCTTTTCCAAGGAGCTTTACGTTCCCTACCAGCAGTTCGGTTTCCACGGCGATCTGCCGCCGATTGAAACGCGGCTGCCCAACGGTGGCAAGCTGGGCCTGATTTTTTCGCAGTTCCGTCGCTCCATGCCGATCTCCATAACCTTGCTGAGTTGCAAGGAAGTATTCTTTCCCGGCGGACATTCATTTCCCCGGGACTTTATCAGTAAGGTTCTCATTCGGAACCGGCGCACCGGCAAGGTGCAGCATATCAAGATACATCTGAATCATCCGGCTCAGATTGACGGTCTGCATATCTTCCAGGCCCGGTTCGGGAAGTTACAGAACGGGCAGGCCTTCACCGTCTTGGGCGTTGGAAATACGCACGGCTTTTATGCTATGCTTGTTGGAGTGATTATGATCATTGCGGGCATCGGATACGCTTTTTACGTTAAACCGATCCTGATCAATGTCAAAAAGAAACAGTTGGCGATGCTGGCCGGTACTGCTCCGGCTGCTCGTAAAGCGTAAGAAGAGGTGTTATCACAATGAAAATTCCCGCTCGATTTCGCATTCAAACCGGAATACTCGCCGCACTGGTCGCCATGGCGGTGATGGGTGCAGCGCTTGTGCACGCAGCCGCCATCAAAGTTCAGGAAGGGGTGCCGAGCAAATTTCCGGCAGCTTCCCAATCCCCTTTCAATGAATCTTCGGTGATGAAGGCGGAGATAAAAAACTTCCGCGCCGCCAGAGCCAAGGTCATTGCAGCCCAGAACCGAACTGTTTTCCGCCACAAGATTAACATGGCTCCGCTGGAGACGCTGGCGGTACAGAATCAGGAGGAAGTCAAGACACTGGATACGTGGGCTCGCGAAACGCTGCAGACGATCACCTTTTACGGCTCGGTCAACGGACGTGATCCGCTGTATACCGCCCTCGACATGGCCTTTCGCCCGGAAGCCTGGGAAAACCGCAATTTTATCTACATCATGGCGGTGCCAATTCGTGAACAGCTTGGCAAGCTGGTCTCGCCGGCTCAGGCCAAGCGCATTCTGGAACAGGGGACGGTAAGCCCCAAATTTCTGGCGCAGCCGGAGGTTCGCAGGCTTCTGGAGCACATCAGCCGCGACGGCGTTTTGAACTCCTCGGTGGCTCAGATCGGCGATGCGCTGAATGCCTTCCGGAATATGGCGGCTCAACTGCGCATTGTTGCGCCACCCCCGGGGTCTAAGAGCAAGATATGGATTAACCCGGTGAATCTGATCCCCAATACAGGTGTACCTCCACCGCCGGGAATGCCGCTCGGAAAACCGGTTCCAGGCTATTCCAAAACCATTTCCAAGCGGGTGGTGCTCGGCTTTGTGGAGCTTTTTGGTGGGTGGCGTGATAATGATGCCACACTGGCCAACAGCGGGATCAAAATTCTCAGCCATGTACTTCCGAAGATTAACGAAGCCGCCTATCCGTCGATGGCCAAGCGCGTGACCGAAATCTGGTACAACCGGCTGTTTGACGGGACACTGGTCGGCGTGTTCTTCTATTTTGTTTCGCTCACCCTTTTCCTTATTGCCGCGGTCGGTGCGGCACCGGGCGTGCGCAAGGTGGCGCTCGGCTTTTTTACCGTCGCAGTGATCACCCATGCCACATTTACCGGCGTACGATGGTGGCTGGCGGGGCGCATTCCCATTCAGAATGAATTTGAAAGCGTGCTCGGCGCCGCGCTGGTCGGGTGCACCATCGGGTTAATACTTGAATATTGGAAAAAGAACAGCCTGTTCGGCCTGGCGATGAGTTTCGTGGGCTTCATGGCCATGACGGCGTGCTTTGTGATGCCGTATGTGGTTGGTACCAGCATGGGCGCCAACATATCGCGCGTTGATGGGATGCTGAGCACCTACTGGCTCTGGATTCACGTCAATGTGGTCATCAGCAGTTACGCGCTCATCGGTGCGAGTTTCTGTCTGGGACTGCTTTTTCTGGCCATCAAAGGGTATTACAAGCTCAATCCGGTATCCACATATGGCATTGACCCGACCGGATCGAGGTCGTCGGATGATATTCGTCCCATGAGCGGATCATCAACCGGTGGCACCGCCGTGATGCAGGCACCGATGGCAGCGGCTCCGGCGGTGGTCATGGATGAGCAGATGCGGCGTACGCAATTTCTCCAGCAGTTGGATTCCGCCAACATCGTGGTGTTGCAGATGGCCTTCTGGTTTCTCGGATCGGGGATTATCTTCGGCGCCGTCTGGGCGGATTACGCCTGGGGCCGGCCGTGGGGATGGGACCCGAAGGAAACCTTCGCTCTTGTGACCTGGCTGGTCTATCTCATCATTGTGCATCTGCGTTTTGTAACGCCGAAGTACCGCCCAACGTGGACGGCAGTGCTTTCGATCGCCGGGTTCGGCGTGATGATGTTCAATTGGATCGGAGTTAATTTTTTCCTGGTCGGCCTCCACAGCTACGCCTGATCATCGGGGAAGGAAGTCAATGACAGATACGGCTGCGGCAGCAGGCGATCAATCGCTGAAGGACGCCGTCTGGACGGCTCTGGCGGGTGTTCAGGACCCTGAGCTTTTCAAAGATCTGGTCACACTCAAAATGGTCAAGGACGTACGCACGTGCAACGGCGCCGTGAGTATCGACATTGACCTGACCACGCCTGCGTGCCCGATGCGTTCCAAAATTGAAAAAGATGTAACCGATGCGGTGCTTCGCGTTCCGGGGGCGCAGTCGGTCGCGATCAAATTCGGTGCCAGCGTCCGGCCATCCAATGATCAGCGCAATATTCTGCCCGATGTCCGTAACGTCATTGCGGTCGGTGCCGGCAAGGGTGGGGTCGGTAAGAGCACCGTTGCGGTGAATATCGCGGTCGGCCTAGCCCTGGCGGGTGCCCGGGTGGGTCTGCTCGATGCGGATGTCTATGGCCCGTCGATCCCGATTATGACCGGCCTGGCCAATTCCCAACCCTCGGTGGTCGATGAGAAGATCATTCCCTTTAACTGGGGATCGGCTCAGGTGCCGATCAAAGTCATGTCCATCGGCTTTATTGTGCCGAAGGAAAAAGCATTGATATGGCGTGGGCCGATGGTTCATGGCGTGATACGCCAATTTCTTGAACAGGTGCAGTGGGGGGAGCTGGATTATCTCATTGTTGATCTGCCGCCGGGAACGGGAGATGTTTCCCTGACGCTGGCCCAGAGCATTCCGCTCACCGGGGCGGTGATCATTGCCACACCACAGGAAGTGGCACTGGCTGATGCTCGCCGGGCCGTTCGGATGTTTCAGCAGCTTGGCGTCTGGATTCTGGGCGTCGTGGAAAACATGAGTTATTTCGTCTGCGAGCATGGAACTCGATACGATCTTTTTGGCAGCGGCGGGGCCCAGCAGATGGCGCAGGAAATGGGTCTTCCATTCATTGGGCAACTTCCTCTGGATATGGCCTTGCGCATCAACTCAGATCAGGGAGATCCGTTCGCCAATTTTTCGGGAAATATGCGTCCCCAGATGAATGCCATGGTGGAATCGCTGGCGGGGCAGATCAGCATCCGCAATTTAACCCGGCCCCCTGGCAAGGCCGTCAAATTGGATGTGAGCGCATAAAATTTAAAATTTGCCCAAATCTGCGGCGGTGGCTTCTGATGACGCCATGGTGCTTTACGTCGAATGCACGAGGCAATGACAATCATCGCGGTCCATTGAAGCTGGCAACGCGGGGTAAAGTGGCCCCAATCTGATAAGAACCTATTCCGCCGCCGATTCCGCCTCGTCGGTTGATTCATCCGGGGAAGGCTGTTTCGGTCGGCCGGCAAGCGTCGCCATAATCAATCCCGCACCATAAAGAGAAAGCAGCGGAATATAGATGCTGGCGAAGGTAAAAATATCTGGCGAGGGAGCCAGTACCACTGCCACAATCGCAAGTCCGAGCACGGCATAACGCCACATGGAACGGAACTGGGCCGCTGTGACGATACCGATCTTGCTCAAAATCAGCATGACCATCGGTAATTCAAACGCCAGACCGAAAATCAGGCTCATGATGGTGACAAAACTCAGATAGTCATGAAGCATCGGGATGGGGGCAAAGAGCGCTTTGGCCGGTTGAGCGGCAATTTCCAGCAGCTGATGGCCGAAATGCAGACGAAGTTGTCCTTCGGTTGTATTGTACCAGAGCGTAGCCACACCCGGCTTGAAATGCGTCGGATCATGGGCCAGCAGGGGAATCTGCAGCGGTTTGACGGCCTCGGATGAAGGCATGGGAGTCGGCGGTGCGTGATGTCGGTAAAGAAACATTTCCCACCATGTGCGGTGCAGCGGAGGCACATGCACCTGCTTGTTGAACTCCATGATAAATTTGAGCAGAAACGGCAGAATGAGGAAGAAAAAGAAGGCGACCCCGAGCAGAAAGAGAATAGCGCTGGGCCCGATATATTTATAGACGACTGTTCGTTCGCGCGGATAGAGGCCTGATGCGACGAATCTCCAGAACTGATAGATGATCCAGGGGCTTGATACGACCAGCCCGGCTTTCAGTGCTGTTGTGAAATAAACAATAATCGAGCCGAGCGCTTTGAAATATTGCAGGTGGGGAGGATAACCGGCCCATTTCAGTGCAATGAGATACGGTTGATACAAAAATTCGATGATATTGACATCGTAATAGAGGCAAAGAGAAATTCCGACGGCTGATCCAAGCAGGGCGTAAATCAGGCGCCGGCGCAGCTCTGAGAGGTGATCCCCGAACGACATGGTCGGCAGATCGACGCTGCCGGCGGATTGGGAATGACTGTTTTTACGGAAGAATGCCATACTGTTTAAGGCGCCTCACGCAGGCGTGATTTTGCCGTCCTCCAATCGCACGACTCTATCGGCCAATTGAGCAATCTGGGCATCATGGGTGACCAGCAGCAGGCTGCAGTTTTCTTCGCGCCTTCGCCGGATGAGCAGGTCAATGATTCCGTGGCCAGTACGCGGATCCAGGTTGCCCGTCGGTTCATCGGCCAGCAGCAGGGCCGGGCGGTTGATCAGAGCGCGGGCAATGGCAGCTCGCTGTCTTTCACCTCCGGAAAGCTCATTGGGGCGGTGCTTGAGGCGCCCCCCGAGGCCCATATCGGTAAGCATCTGGATGGCCAGCGCTTTGCCCGGACGCGCCCGGATCAGCGCCTTGTACCACGGTGCCGCCACCATGGCCGGCAGCAAGGTATTCTCCAGCACATTGAGCTCCGGCAGAAGGTGATACAACTGAAAAACAAACCCCACATTCTGGTTGCGAAAGCGATACCTTTCAAGAAAGCCGCAGCGCATGATATCCCGCCCCTTAAACAGGACGGAGCCTGAATCCGGGTGGTCCAGTGCCCCGGCAATATGCAGCAGCGTGCTTTTTCCAGATCCGGATGCTCCGATTAAGGCGACAAACTCCCCCTCGGCGATGGCAAGGTTGGCGCCCGAGAGGACCTGAACTTCTTCCGTCCCCATGCGGAAGCTTTTCTGAATATCAATCAGCTCCAACAGATTCGCCAACGCCA
The DNA here is from genome assembly GCA_021827645.1 of Planctomycetota bacterium. Taxonomy (GTDB): domain Bacteria; phylum Planctomycetota; class Phycisphaerae; order WQYP01; family WQYP01; genus JAJZGD01. The sequence continues at coordinate 25,548 of JAKAVA010000031.1, read as the reverse complement.
CTCCTCACCGTTACTCGTAACGCAGTGCATGAACGGGATCCCGCGATGCCGCAATCAAGGCCGGTATGATAGCCCCCAACAGCCCCGCCACAATGGCCAGCAATGCGATGGTAGCGACCGTTTCCGGATTAACCTGATCCGGTATACGCGAAAAGATGTAAACCCTTCGATTCCAGATCGTGATTCCAAAAATTCTCCAGAGAATGTCATCATGAATCCAGTTATCATGGATGACAAAAAGCACGCCGGTGATCACGCCCATCAGGGTCCCGGCAGAGCTTATTAAAAGGCCATAAAGCACAAAAATGCTTCCTACGCCCACTTCACTGCCGCCGATCGCCTTGATAATGCCGATATCGCGGGTTTTATCGCGGACAATCATAAAAAATATCAGAAATATAACGACAATCACCACGAGACTCATCATCCCGAGCAGAAATGTTATCAGATCGCGCTCTTTATCCACCGCCGCGATAAACTGGGATTGTTCCTGCAGCCACGTCATCACGGTCAGGCCGGAAGACTGCATGCCGGGGTGTTTAAGCGCATAACGCCTGACGGCGGCGGCAATCTGATCGCGGGCCGCATTCACCGCCGCCTGATGCCGATCATCATGGACTCGAATCTCAATTTCGCTGCAGCGTGCCGGCCGAATGCCGCCGCTGAGCAGGTCCTGTTGCTGCATGAAGGCCATCTTCTGCACCACGCGAAACGGGGCGTAGACGGTGTGCCGATCCACCGTGAAAACCTTCGTCCGTGAATCATCCACAATTTGAAACCGATGGCTCTGCGGACTGGCCAGTGTACTGCTGAGGGTAATGGGGACCACCGTAAGAATGACAGGTGAAAAACGCACACCCGGCGGCCGATGGTAATGCCCGAATCGATCGCGGGTGTAAAGTCCGATGTCGATGCCTACGACGCACCCATATTTCGGCTCGGCCGCGAGACTGGGATAATCCTTGCGTGCCCTTGCCGGCGGCTCGAACGTGGGGGCGGGAGGAATTAATTCTTTCCGGAGGGCGGCATCGCTCCTGATGACTGCGGCAGGTGGAAGTTTCTGCACAAATCGCAGATCGCGAAACACCCGGTTCAAGTGGTACTCCGCCTGGCGGTAATCTTCACGGGCGATGACATGCCAATGGTGCTCAATGGCCGCAATCCATCCATGGCCCTTGATGGGCTTGAGTTTACGGATGGCAAGTTCATGGCGTCGGAATACCTCCAGTGCCGCCTGAAGCTTTCCCCGCGCGTACTTGACCAGTTGACTGCCCGTAACGGGAAACGGTGCGTTGCGAAGGTCATGTGCCGCGTCCAGGGGGGCGCGATACTGCCAGAAGAGGCTCTTTCCAAATGAACTTACCCGTGATTGCAGGGCGGGTTTGATGCCCAGCACTTCCACTTCGGCACTGGTCTGATATTCGGGCAGATTCATAATCCCGTAGGTGCTGATGACCGGCGCGGTGGCGGCAACGCACGGGAGTTTGGCCAATTGCTTTTGCAAGCCGTCATAATGCGAAAATCCGGCGGCGAGGGTACTTTGAATGACCACATCGCCCATTAGTTCTTTACCCGCATCACGGACCCGATCGACAAAACCGGTCATGATGCTGTAGACGACAATCAGCATCGATACGCAAAGCCAGACCGCCAAGATGGGAAATATGACAATTCCCTTGCGCGTCAGATATCGAAAACAGAGGAAAAGCTTATACATGGATTCTCAAATATTTTGGGCGGATACGGCGGGGTCATTTGCCGGTCGCAGAGCCGGTCGCAAAAGCGGAAACAGGATGACATCCCGGATACTGGTGCAATTGGTCAGCAACATGATCAGGCGGTCGATTCCGATTCCCAATCCGCCGGCCGGTGGCATTCCATGACACAAAGCGGTTACGAAATCATGATCCATCCGCGCCATGGATTCATGTTCCGGCAAACCCGCTAACTGTGCGGAAAGTGTTTCATATTGCACCTCCGGATCATTAAGCTCCGTGTAGGCATTCGCCAGTTCCATGCCGGCCACATAAAGTTCAAAACGCTCAGCGATGGAGGGGTTGCCGACTTTGCGCCGGGTCAACGGACAGAGCCCGGCTGGATAGTCAAAGACGAACACCGGCCGGTCATAGTCTTTCAAGGACGGCTCGGCGAACCGCTCAAAGAGCTCTCCGCGAAGCACATCAGCGTCTTTGCTGTCACTGTGCGTTATGCCGCAGTCAGCCGCGGCCTTGCGAACCGCAACCCCGTCTTCCATTGCCACGCCGACATGCTTTTGAAACAAATCGCCATATGCAATTCTCTCAAACGGGGCCGTGTAATCGATCTGTCGATCTCCAAATGGCAGGAGCGCCCGACCATCGGTTTTTGTCTGCAGGCGAGCTTCGTTTTCCGCCAGCGTGGCCACCAACGTTTCGGTCAATTCCATCATGCCAGCCAGATCGCTGTAAGCTTCGTACAACTCCATCATGGTGAATTCCGGGTTGTGGCGGGTATCGATCCCTTCGTTTCTGAAATTTCGATTGATTTCAAAAACTCGTTCCATACCCCCGACCAGTAATCGTTTCAGGAATAACTCCGGACTGACCCGGAGATATAAATCGATATCGAGGGCATTGTGATGCGTTAAAAACGGACGGGCGGCAGCACCACCGGCCATGGACTGCATCATTGGCGTTTCGACCTCGATGAATTTGCGCTGATGCAGAAAACTTCGAATTTCTGCGATGATCCGACTTCGCGCCTGAAATACGGACATCGAGCTGCTGTTGGCCGCCAAGTCCAAGTAGCGCTGCCGGTAACGCAACTCCGTGTCGGTAAGCCCATGAAATTTATCGGGAAGTGGTAGGAGCGCCTTGGCAGAAAGCCCAAATCCGGTGGCCCAAATGGTGACCTCACCCGTATTGGTGTGGCCAACCTTCCCCTCGAACCATGCAATGTCGCCCAGTTCAAGCAATTTCGCCTTTTCCCAATCGGCTGCGAGCATCTGCTTGGTCAGACCGATCTGCAATTTTCCCGAGGAATCTTGCACGGTGATGAAGATCAGCTTGCCGATATCACGCAGAAGCACGATACGACCGCAAATCCGCGCGATCTGAGTTCCCTCATGGGGCGTGTTTTCGGTATGTAACGCCTTCGCGTCGAGAACCGATTGAACACCGTCAAGCCGCGTTCCATACGGATCAACTCCAAGCGCCCGCCATTTTTCCAGACGATGGTGCCGTTCTTGAAACTGTGGATGCTCTGAAATCATGTGTCCTCATCAAAACCAAGCACCGCATTCTAACGGGCTTACGCACATCCGCAATTTAACTTGGTTGGTCGGTTGGCTTTTTCCGCAGGGGGGCAGGCCTTGCCGTCAGGAGTACACCAAGTCCCGCCACCTCATGCCGCCTGATCACCGATTTGGCATTTTTGCGATACGCATCTGGTTATCAAGCCGCTGACATCGGCGATGCACCCCGTTATCGTTGCAATGTTGTTTGAAATGGAGGTCTACGGATGTTGAATCGGCGAACATTCCTTGGAGCAGTCGGAATCGCATCGACGGCGGGTGCCTCACCCGGCGGCAGGATTAAATCGGCAACCATGGACGATACCCGGCAAGCTGAAATTCCAGATCTCGATGAGTTGGCCAGTCAATGGATGAGCTTCGCGGACATCCATGTCCAGCCGGCGGTTGCCAGTACCCTCGGCGCCTGTGCGGTGGGGGCGGACATGCTGTCGATTGAATCGCTGGCGTTTCCGCCGTTTACTCAGGGGCCGCAAGGCATCGGAACTCTTACGATCGACGGACATGCATTAAAGGCCGCCGAATACCGATGGTTTCCTTATCAGGTGCTCCGACGTGCGACGACTTGGGACGGAGCCTTCGAACTTCAGTCCGCGGTAAGGATCAGCTGCGCCGACAACATCGTCTTATTTCGCCTGACGTTACGTAATCGCCGCGAAAAAATATCCGAAATTCATCTCCACGCCGACCTTCAAGCCCCCGTGCGCCGGTACGATCAGGTGTGGCAATGGGCCCCGCCGAGACCCGAAAACGCGGCGGAGTTTAACGCCCGGCGGATATCCCCTAATTTGGTCCGCGTTACCGACAGCCGTTCGACTGCGGTCACGACGTTCGGGTTCGCAGGGCGGCTGCCCGATGAGGTCACTATTGCGGCCCACGGGGCTCTCGCCATCTGGAAGCTATCCGTGCCGCGCGGTCAAACTGCGACGATTGATATGGTCATGGTCGTGGGATCGGACGGCGCAGTGGTGGCACAGCAGGCGTCCCAAACCACGGCTAAGTTTCATCATGCGTTTGAGAGTTGCAAATCGGAGTGGGAAAAAACATTTCGTGCAGCATTCACACCGGGCAACACGGTATTCTCCGGCCATCTTCCGGTTCTGCGGTCCGGTGATTCCAAATTCAAACGGATTTATTACGTCTCGGTGGCATCGTTGCTTTGTTCGCTTCGCACCTGCTTTCCCGGGATTCCGCGAGCCTATGTTACCGGTGCACCGCAGGATGCGGTATCGCTGATGTATTTCTGGGATACGTGTACGTGGGCGACCGTTTTTGCCCTGCTGGACCCGGCCATGATGCGTGCGCGCCTCGTGACCTGGCTCAAAATGAATATTCACAGTTGCTACGCACAGGACATGCTCAGCGGCAAAGGCGTCGGCCCTTGGTATAGCTTCAATGACTACAGCGTCTTCTCGCTCATTCTCACGTACGTCAAACTGACCGGAGACCGGGCCTTTCTCAATGAAAGAGTCGGCGGGCGACCGATTATGGATCAGCTCGAGCAAATGGCGCTCTGGTGGAAACGATTGGTAAAACCCGGTAGTCCCATGGCTGATTATGGCGGCCGGTGGAATCTGCTGGAGTGTGTTCCGACATACACACATATCGTCGCATCACTCAATGCGGCCAATGTCTGGATGATGCGGCAGGTCGCTGCGCTGCGCGATGAAGCCGGAGAACACGCCCGGGCGGATGTCCTCCGGAAGCAGGCCTCCCAGCTGGCGCGGCAGGTACTCACCCTGTATATGAAGGGGGCCGGCTACTGGTGTACGCTGCAGCCTGATGGGCGAAAAATTCCGGTCCGTCATTGCATCGATTTCTTCACCCTTATCATGTGCATGAAGGGTGATCTGATAACGCCCCAGTTGGCCGAAATGGTGCGATTCGCCTCCGAAGAATTGATCACCCGTCATTGGATGCGAGCCTTGTCGCTTGATGATTTTGCCGCGCCGGAATCCAATCGTCCCGATCATGGCCCCATGGGCGCGTACACCGCCTGGCCGGCGTTTACCATCGAGGCGTTGGGAGATCTGGGCCGATGGGATATGGCAGCCGAATTTTTGCGCCATATCGCCGTAACAACCGAACTGGGGCCGTTCGGCCAGTCGGATGAACTGCTTACCGCAGAGGTCAATACCCCTGTTCGCAAGGCAGGCCGGGGAGGGCAGATGTATTATTGCAGTTGCGCAGGATCATTTGCCGCCATGATAATTCGGACTTTTTTCGGAATCTCGTCGGTCGATATTAACGGGTTAAATTTATCGGAGCCCCATGTCAATCGAAAATTTGAGGGTGAGCTCATTGGGGTGCCCGCGGCAGGCCGACTGTTCAACATCCGCAGCGATCCACATGGTCTACATGTTGCGATAGGCGAAAAAGGTGCCAAAAAAGCGGGCGAAGGGATTTGAACCCTCGACATTCACGTTGGCAACGTGACGCTCTACCACTGAGCTACGCCCGCGTAAGAGAGAATCAATTATAACTTATTCCAAATCCGTGTAAATGCGCCACCGCCGTCAATTTCGCGCCGAGGTCTCATACTGCGAGGAGTGATCCTATCCATGGTAAATTAGGGTCGATGACTGGCAGGCTTGCAATTCCGGTCATCCACCGATACAAACTGGGCCGCCAATGGAGGCTTGATATAATGCTGTGGTCAAAAACGTTAATCCCCACCACCCGTGAAGTTCCGGCCGATGCCGAGATTATTTCTCATCAGTTACTCCTGCGAGCAGGACTCATTCGTCGTGTGAGTGCCGGCATTTACGATTGGCTACCCCTGGGATGGAAGGTACTCACCAAGGCCAACAGCATCATCCGGGAAGAAATGAATGCGATCGGTGCTTTGGAAATTCACATGCCTGCATTGCTCCCCGCGGATTTGTGGCGGCAGACCGGCCGGTATCAGGACTATGGTCCCCTGCTTTTCAAGGTGAAGGATCGGCGTAACAGTGAAATGATACTCGGCCCGACTCATGAAGAATGCGTGACGGAGCTTGTACGGGCCTACGTTACCAGTCACCGTCAATTGCCGCTCACGCTTTATCAGATTCAGGGTAAATTTCGCGATGAGGCGCGACCACGCAATGGGCTGCTTCGCGTCCGCGAATTCTTCATGAAAGATGCCTACAGCTTTCACACGTCGCTGGAAAGCCTCGCCAAAACTTATCAGGATATGTTTCAGGCTTATGTGAACATCTTTCGCCGGTGCGGGGTGCCTGCGATCCCGGTTGAAGCAGAAAGTGGGCCGATCGGCGGCGATGCCAGTCACGAATTTATCTGCCCATGCGAGGCGGGCGAGGACGTCATCGTTCAATCAGAGGATGGCAATTACTGCGCAAACCTGGAGCGGGCCAGCCACCGTACCGAGGGTGAGTACCGTTTTGCCGATGCTCCGTCTGTCGCAAGCGACAATCTGAAGGAAATTGAGACACCGGAGGCAACATCCATCGAATCGGTTTGTCGGCTGCTTAAGATCGTGCCGCAAAAAATGATTAAAACGATGGTGTATGTGCGGCCGAATGATGCACCCGGAAACCGATTTGTTGTGGCTTGTGTCCGCGGCGATCATGAGGTCAACGAGAATAAACTGCGCCGCCTGGTGGGGCCCGTCGAACTGGCGGATGAAAAGGCGGCAAGAGAATTTGGATTCGCCATTGGTTATGTGGGGCCGCATATCGTCAATTCATTGCCGGTGACCTTGGTTGTGGATGCTGATGCCCTGATGGTGACCGAGGCGACGACTGGTGCCAATAGGCCATTCTGGCATGTCACCAATTTTTCCTTCAGCGCCCATATTGATCGGGAAAGAGCGGGGGAACCCTTAGTTGATGACATCCGGCTGGTGGCGCCCGGCGACTGCTCTCCTTCGGGGTCGCCTCTGAAATTCAGCAAGGGTATTGAGTTGGGCCACGTATTTAAGCTCGGGACCAAATACACCGATGCTCTAGGTGCCGTTTATGCGGACGACAAACAGATCAACCATAGCATGATTATGGGATGCTACGGCATCGGGCCGGGGCGGATTTTGGTAGGGGCGATAGAGACCTCCCACGATGCGGATGGAATCATCTGGCCTATGAGCCTTGCCCCGTACGAGGTGGTGATCACGCCGGTCAAATTTGAGGGGCAGGTTGCCCAATTTTCCGGTGAGTTGTACCGCCAACTTGTCAATGCCGGAATTGACGTTTTACTCGATGACCGGGATCAACGACCGGGCGTAAAATTCAAAGATGCGGATTTAATCGGTATTCCTCTGCGGATTGTCGTTGGAGAAAAGGGTCTTGCCCTCGGCCAGATCGAAATAAAGTGGCGAACCGATAAATCGCCGACCAACGTATCCGCAAACTCTGCGGTAACCCACATCGTGGAGATGGTAAATGCGAAAAGACTCTATCCTGCAGGGGCGGCATCGGCGGGGGGGTAAACCGATCCAAGAGGCATAGAATCTCGGTTGGAGTTTGAAAATCAGCGGCAGCCCGGCTGGGGAATCTGCTGAAATATTTCACCCGGGATGTGTTAAGAAGTTGTAAAACCGAGTATAATATACGGTTCGGCCGGTCGGAAAAGAGTTGGGTGCGCGAGTTCCCGCTTTCGACCGCCGGTGTCGCCGATTGCACGGTGCATGAGGCACAAAAGTTGGTGCGAACCTGAACGCGGATTGCCACAGCGGCTTTTTTAGCGAGTGTGGTGAGTCGCGTCGGTCGTTGATTTTAGTCTGTTTTCACTATGATTGCTCATGCTGTGGACATAAGCGTCCTAACGGATGATCAGGAGGATTCCGTGAGTCAAACCGCTCATTCTCAGGTACAGCCGCCCGCGACCGTCCATACGGTGCTGCCGGCCAACGCCAATTCTAACATTGCCCTGTTGCTGGAACGGGGCAAGGCGCAGGGGTATCTGACATATGAGGAACTCAATGAACTGTTACCCGACGATGTCATCGCTCCGGATCGGCTCGATGCACTGATGCAGCAGTTTGATGAACTTGGTGTCGAGTTGATCGACAAGACCGATGAAGAGAAACAGCCGCCGCCATCACCGGATGATCCTGACGAATCCATGATGAGCGAAGCGGAAGCTGAAATACGTGAGATCAAGGATGACGAACCGGCGGACGCGGTGAGTAAATCCATCGAAGATCCGGTCCGCATGTATCTGACGCAGATGGGTGAAATCCCATTGCTGTCGCGCCACGAAGAAATTCAACTCGCAAAAAAAATTGAACTCACACGCATGGCCTTTCGGCGCAAGGTGCTCGAAAGTGATTACTGCACCCAGGCGGCGGTGCAGATTCTCTCTCAGGTACAGTCCGGTGAATTGCCGTTTGACCGCACAATGAGAGTTTCGACCGCAGAGGAAGACGCCAAAGCCACCATCAGCAAACGCATTCCCGAGAATCTGTCCACCATACGGTTGATATGCGAACGCAATCGAATGCGCTGGGAAAAAATCATTGATCCCGCCACCAGCGAAACTCAGCGCCGGGAACTTCAGGCGCAGATCAGTTCGAGCCGGCGCAAAGCCGTCACTCTGCTTGAAGAGCTTTCCCTGCGTACCAGCAAGATTATCCCGCTGATGCGCAAATTACTCTCCATAAGCGACAAAATAAATAATCTGCGAAACCGATTGACCGACAAAAACAGCCGCTTGACCGAGGATGACCGCCTCGCCATGACAGACGAATATCAGGGGCTGCTGGATCTGGTTCTGGAAGATGCCGATTCTCTGGCTCAGAGGTGCCATCGCATCACGTCCGTATTTAATGAATATGAGGATGCGAAACGTAAACTCTCCGGCGGTAATCTGCGACTGGTGGTTTCAATAGCCAAAAAATACCGTAACCGCGGGCTGACCTTTCTTGACATTATTCAGGAGGGGAACACCGGATTGATGCGGGCGGTGGATAAGTACGAATACCGCCGCGGCTACAAATTCAGCACCTACGCGACCTGGTGGATACGTCAGGCTATTACGAGGGCCATCGCCGATCATGCCCGTACCATCCGTATCCCGGTTCACATGATTGAAACCATGTCCCGGCTGCGGAACATCAGCAAAAAGCTGCTCCAGGATCTGGGGCGGGAACCGACCATCGAAGAAATCTCCCGTGAAGCCAAGATGCCCCCGTCTGAGTGCCGACGCGTGCTGAAAATCGCCCGGCATCCCATTTCGCTGGATCGACCGGTGGGGGAGTCGGAAGATTCCTATTTTGGTGATTTCATCGAGGACGAATCCGCTGACAACCCGGTGCAGACGGCGACTCAGGAAATGCTCCGCGACCGGATTGACCAGGTTCTCAAGACGTTGACGTATCGGGAACGGGAGATCATTAAATTGCGTTACGGCATCGGCGACGGATATACCTATACGTTGGAGGAAGTGGGGCGCATATTCAAGGTAACCCGCGAGCGCGTCCGCCAGGTGGAGGCCAAGGCACTGCGCAAACTGCAGCATCCCGTCCGGTCGAGAAAACTGGAAGGGTTCCTTGACGGGTCCATCATGTCCACCATCGGCCTTATGCCCGGCGGAGCGGCGTCTTCGGCTGAGAGCTCGGATGGCGACGACGGACTTGATATCGGGGATGACGGCCAGACCTCGCTCGATGGATGAATCGAAGGCTGATCCTCAGTCGAGTTCCTTTTCATCTTTTCGAGTGATATCGGCACCGACGGCCTTGAGACGCATTTCGATCTTTTCATAACCTCGGTCAATGTGGTAGACCCGATTGACGGTGGTGGTATCTCGGGCGGAGAGTCCGGCCAGCACCAGTGCCGCCGAAGCCCGAAGATCGCTGGCCATCACGGGTGCGCCGATGAGTTGCCTGGGACCTTCCACAATGACCGTCGGCCCTTCGCGATGGATGCGCGCGCCCAGGCGTGAAAGCTCCGCCACGTGCATGAAACGGTCGGGAAATATCTTTTCTGTAATAATGCTGTTCCCATCGGCGGTCGTCAGAAGGGCCATGAACTGAGCCTGAAGATCTGTTGGAAATCCGGGATATGGCTGGGTGGTCAGACTGGCTGCCCGCAAATTCCTCTGCGATGAGACCGTCACACCGGTGCCGCTTGATTCGGTAATGACACCGACAGCCCGCATTCGGTCGATAAACGCCATGAGATGATCGGTTCGTACATTGTCGATCTGCAGTTCGCCGTTGGTGATGGCAGCCGCGATCATGAACGTACCGGCTTCGATGCGGTCGGGAATAATCCGGTGTGTCGCACCTTGGAGAGATGACACACCTTCAATCGTAATCCGAGGGGTTCCATCGCCGGAAATTTTCGCCCCCATATTGCGAAGATAATCCGCCAGATCAACGATCTCAGGTTCACACGCCGCCGACTCGATGACCGTGGTTCCCGCCGCCAGAGATGCCGCTGACATGACGTTAGCGGTACCCAGAACCGTTGACCCAAAATTTCCGCCCAGGAAGATCGAACCTCCCTTGAGCTTCTTGGCTTTAGCGACAATATCACCGTTTTCCAGATTGATGCTGGCCCCGAGCGCCTCAAGTCCCCGCAGGTGGAGATCGACGGGGCGATCACCGATCGCGCAGCCTCCAGGCATGGATACTCGGGCGATGCCGCGGCGGGCCAACAGCGGTCCCAGCACGCAGATACTCGCCCGCATCTTCCGCACAACATCGTAGGGCGCATGCGAGTTGCTGGTATCCTTGACTTCGATTCGAACTGAACTGCCAGAGCGTTCAACGTCCGCCCCAAGCATCTTCAGCAGATCAATCTGGCTTTGAATATCCTGTAAATCCGGCACATCTTCGATGACGGACGGACCATCCGCCAGTAAAGCTGCCGCCATGATCGGCAGGGCGGCATTTTTTGCCCCGCTCACGCGCAGCGTGCCGCGCAGACGATGTCCACCGTTAATAACCAGACAATCCATTGCTTGTTATCCTCCGTGAAAAAGAGTGTCTCGAATATCACTTCATCTGCAGGACATGCCGCATGGTATATCGGCCTGGGGGCCTGCCAAATAAATAGGACGCAGCACGCAGCGCTCCACGGGCAAACGTATCCCGACTCGTCGCCACGTGACGAACTTCCAAACGCTCCCCGCCGGTAGAAAAATATACGGTATGCTCGCCGACGATATCGCCCATGCGCACGGCATGAATACCGATCTGCCCGTGTTGCCGCACGACGTTGTCGCCGTGCCTGCCGAAAATTAGATCATGCCGGGGATCGCGGCCGGTAGCGCTGCATATGGCTTCCGCCAGGGACAACGCCGTACCGGACGGCGCATCCTTCTTCCGGTCGTGGTGCATCTCAACGATCTCAATTTCGTAGTCCGAACCTAGTTGATTGGCCATTGCTCCAAGCATGCCGATCAGCCAATTCACACCGACGCTCGTGTTATTGGCCTGAAGAATCGGAATCTTATCTGAAGCGGCCGAAATTAAATCATGATCCGACTTCGAAAGACCCGTGGTGCCGATCACGGCGGCCCGACCAAATTGCTTGCAGACCGCCAGATTTCCCCCAAGGGCGGCGGGCTGGGAAAAATCAATCAGCACATCGAAATCCGGTTCAAGATCGGCCGTGAGTTCCAGACCTGAATCACTGAGTCCCGCATAGCGAAAAATATCTTTTCCGATGCGCGGAGAATCCGGGCGATCAATCGCCTGACAAATTGAAAACTTTTCAGGTTCTCCGTGGGCAAGCGTGACAATTCGAAGACCCATCCGACCGGCGGCGCCGCAGATTGCTAAACGTATCGGCTTCATCATCGTTCCATCCTCATCGCGCCAGTATCATATCCTCACCGTGCATCTGTTGCGTCAGGTGACGGGAAGAGTCTCGCGCAGAGCGGCAATGATATCAGATAGTGTGCTGGCGACCTGATCAACTTCTTCGCGCGTATTGAGGCTCGAGAATGAAAACCGAACTGAACCATGAGCAATTCGATCCGGCACTCCCATGGCCCGCAAAATAGGCGAAGGTTCAAGCGATCCACTGGAACACGCTGCTCCGGCACTGGCACAGATATCGTGCTGTGCGAGCAGCAGCAGAATCGCCTCCGCCTCAAGGGCCGCGAAACCGATGTTACTGGTGTTGCCGAGACGACGCTGAAGATCACCATTGATATGCACATCGGGAATGGAGTCCAGAAGCCTACGTTCCAAGGTATCGCGCAAAGTCTGAACGTGCTGCGCGATGGCGGGATTCTCCAACCTCTTATGTGCCAATTCAGCTGCCTTTCCCATACCGACGATGCCGGCGACATTTTCCGTGCCTCCGCGGCGATCCCGCTCCTGCGGTCCGCCGGTGATGACCGCCATCCAGCGCGCCTGCCGGCGAATGTAGAGCGCTCCAACACCCTTTGGCCCATGAAATTTGTGGCCGCTGATGGACAGAAGATCAATCGAAGTCTCTGAGAGGTTCACTGGTATCTTGCCCGCCGCCTGAACAGCATCGACGTGCAACGGAACCCGCTTCGCGTGACAGATCGCGGCTATCTGCGGGATGTCAAAAATCACACCAGTTTCATTGTTCGCCCACATGATTGACGCCAATGCGACGTCATCGCCACTGATTGCCTCCGAAAACCGATCTAGATTAAGCTCTCCGCCGCCACCAACGGGGATCTCAACAACGCGTATTCCCCGGCGTCCTAAAACATGAAGCGTTTCTCGTACGGCGCTATGCTCAACGGTGCTGGTAACGACCGTTTTCTTCTCGGGTCTCGCCAGAAGCGTTCCCAAGATGGCAGCGTTATCGGCCTCGGTCCCGCCACTGGTAAACACAATTTCCGAAGTCTTTGCGCCCAAAAGGCGGGCAACCCGGTATCGAGCCTCCTCAATAGCCTGTCTTGCCCGTTGGCCAAGTGGGTGAATGCTGGACGGATTGCCATAAGCATCGCGAAGGTAAGGCGTCATCGTCTCAAACACCTCGGGACGCATTTGTGTGGTGGCATTGTTATCGAGGTAAATCATGTGAATATGATAGCGTATTTAGCTAATCAGGATTTATCCGGATGGCAATGTCGACAAACATGAACTTGCCCGCGCAACCGTTCGGCAGACGCGCAATTTAACATAACATATATTATAGGACGTTTATAGTGGGGCGCTGAAATCCCCAAACGGCCTGTAAGCAACCCCGTCAATTTAGGGCGCTGCGACGCTTTCGATCAGAAATCACATCGCGAATGATCTCATCGAGCGAATACTGCGGATGGAATTGAATCGTTTTTTCCAACTTACTGATATCCGGGACTCGCCGCGGCATGTCTTCGAAGTTTCGATTGTAGACTTCGCTATAGGGAACCAGCTTAATTTCGGATTGGCTTTCTGATAACGTTTTGACTCGTTTTGCTAATTCTAAAATTGAGACTTCTTCAGTTCCACCAATGTTATAGACTTCACCGGCAGCTTCCGGGTGGGCCAGAAGGCCCATCACGGCGTGCACACAATCCTTGACATGCGTAAACGTCCGGGATTGACTTCCATCGCCGTAAACCGTCATGGCCTCGTTCCGGATGGCCTGATCGACCAATCTGGGCATGACCATCCCATATGCGGGCGATTGTCGTGGCCCGACCGTATTGAAAAATCGTGCGATCGTCACGGGAAACGCCCCCTGGTTGTGGAATGCCAACGCCATGAACTCATCCAGAGCCTTTGAGCAGGCATAGGACCAACGGCTGACGGAGGTCGCACCAATGACGCTGTAATCCGTTTCTCGCAGCGGGGCGTGCGTCTGAAGGCCGTAGACCTCGCTCGTGCTCGCCAGAAACAGGGGCTTTTCGAATTCACGGCATGCCTGAAGAACCTTTTCCGTACCGACGACGTTGGTCAAAATACTTTGGAGTGGATGATCAAGGATGTATTTTACCCCGACCGCAGCCGCAAGATGAATCACATGATGAACCGTGCCGACGAGACGAGCAAGAATTTTTTCATCAGCAATACTCCCCGGAATAAACCGCAGTTCACGGTTGGTGAAAAGATGCGAGAGGTTGGCCCGTGATCCGGTCGTTTCATCGTCGAGAACGTAAACCGCATGCCCACTATCCAGTAGGGCCTCGCAAAGGTGTGACCCGATAAAACCCGCTCCACCCGTAATGAGATATCGCATACAAACCTCGAAACACCATGTGCACCGCTTTATCGGCCCGGCTGACTACCCCGCTTGAACTAACCTCTCCAGGTTTCCCAGTCGTTGAAGGGTTACGTCTCTACCAAGCAGAATCAGGGTATCAAGCAACGGAGGAGACACAGCCCCCCCACTGACGGCCACGCGGAGAATTTGCGACGCAGCGCCGCGTTTTTCAGTCAAGGTAATGATGGTTTCCAGCGGTGGGTTTAACTTCTCAGAATTCCACGGAGACGGGATAGCGCTGAGTATCCGGGTGATCTCCCGAAGATAATTCCGATCGGTCTCTGAGCCGACAAATTTTTTGACGGCTTTTAAGTCGTAATCGGGTGGACCGAAGAAGAACCGGCTGTTTTCCGCCATCTCAGCCAGAGTTCCCATACGCTCCCGATACATACCAAGAAGATTCCGCAGCATCGGCTCGGGGGCGGCTTTAATCGGATAATCGGTGACCGCACCAAAGCTCGCCATAGCGCGGAGCAGCGTCGCATCATCGGAATGACGGATATATTCACCGTTCATCCAGAGCAATTTTTTGCGGTCGAAGCGACCATTGGTTTTTCCGATTCCTTCAAGCGAAAAGAGTGCCTTGAGCTCTTCGCGGGAGAGTATCTCACGGTTCTCACCCGGTGCCCATCCGATCAGCGCGATGAAGTTCAGCAGTGCATCGGAGAGATAGCCACTTCGACGAAAATCCTGTACGTCAATTTCCGGTAACTGCAACTTCAGTGCGGCAGCGAGGGCCTGAGTGATGGCGGGATCATCCTGCTTTTGATGCAGGAAGGCTGCAAGCGCTTCCGGGGTCAGACCCGCACGCGTCGCCAGCGACTCCATCGTGCAGGTGGGGTCCTGCTTGAGCATCATCTGCGCCGCATGTCTTGCGGCTTTACTCTTATCGCGTTTGGACATTTTGGTGTTATCCATATTGAACACCAGCGGCATATGCGCATGGACAGGGGCCTGCCAACCAAGTGCCCGATATAGACCGAGATGTTTGGGAGTATTCATTAAATGCTCCTGAGCTCGGAGCACATGGGAAATGCCCATCAGGTGATCGTCCACCACCACCGCGAAATGATAGGTCGGAAATCCGTCCGACTTCCTGATGACGATGTCATCGTGTTCTTCGCCTCCCACGGCGATATGGCCGAGAATCAGATCGTTGAATTCCACCGCCTCGTGGGGCATTTCAAACCGAAGCACGGACGGCCCCTGCCCAGATGTTGCGCGGCTCGGCATATTACGGCGATACCGGAACGGCCGCTTTTCCTTTTCCGCCTTTGCCCGCATGGCCGCAAGCTGCGCGGGCGTTTCATATGCCTCGTAGGCGATATCCGATTTCACCAGTTGGTCGAGATATTGGTTATATATTTCGAGTCGCATCGACTGAAAATACTCGTTTTTTTCTTTACCCGGCACCGGCCCTCGATCCCAGTCCAGGCCAAGCCATTGGAGATCAGCCAGAATGCCCGCAGCCGACTCAGCCGTGGACCGAACTTGATCGGTATCTTCAATACGCAGAACAAATTCACCACCGTGCTTGCGTGCGAAGAGCCAGTTGAATAATGCCGTCCGTGCCCCACCCACATGCAAAAAACCGGTGGGTGAAGGTGCAAAGCGAGTACGAATCATTCAAGTTCCTTTTTCTGCCGTCGAGCTTCGTATCAAAAACCGTATTCTTTCCAGCGCCGGGTTACTTTCTCAACCGTTGCCGGATCCATGGTGATTTCCGCCGGCCAATCACGCACCGTTCCCTCACCTGACCATTTGCGCGTCGCATCGATGCCAAGTTTACTGCCCGCCCCGAGAGCAGGCGCTGCATGATCCAATATGTCCAGCGGTCCGTCGACAATAACCGTATCGCGGCGAGGATCAACATTCGCTGCAACGTGAAAGAGTACGTCATCCTGATTGTGCACATCCACGTCCTCATCCACAACGATCAGCATTTTCGTCCATGCCATCTGTCCCGCACCCCACACGGCGTGCATCACTTTGCGGGCATGGTATGGATATTCTTTTCTGATCTTGATAAACGCACAATTATGAAACACCCCGAACATGGGAAGATCGTAGTCGATAATATCCGGCACGATCATCTTAAGCAGAGGCAGGAATATCCGCTCTGTGGCTTTGCCGAGATAATAATCTTCCTGCGGCGGCTTTCCGACGATGGTGGTTGGATAGATCGGGTTCCTGCGGTGGGTAATGGCGGTGATATTAAAGATCGGATACTGGTCGGCCAATGAATAGAAACCGGTATGGTCACCGAACGGACCTTCCAGTACGGTTTTTTCCGGATCCACATACCCTTCAATGACGATTTCACAATTCGCCGGAACCTGCAACGGGATGGTCTTGCAACTGACCAATTCCAACCCACGGCCCATCAGGAAGCCCGCAAATAAATGTTCGTCGATGCCTGGAGGCAAGGGTGCCGTTGCAGCATACGGCAGCACACTGGGCCCCCCCAATGTGATGGCCAGCGGACATGGCTTGCCGAGCTTCGCCCAAGCCCTGAAATGTCTCGCCCCGTCGTGGTGCATGTGCCAGTGCATGGCCGCAAGCTTCTCGCCAAACACCTGTACGCGATACATTCCGATGTTACGCACGCCGGTCTGTGGATGTACGGTAATGATCTGCCCGAAAGTAATGTATTTTCCGCCATCGCCTGGCCAACATTGAATGATCGGCAGGTCGTAGAGATTGGCGCTGTCCGTGAGCACCTGTTCCTGACATAACCCCGCCCCCCCCATCAACTTCGGGCTGCAGGATCCCAATTTGATGAGATCCATTCCTTTTTTCAACTTGCCCATGAACGAGGTCGGCAGTTCTGGTCGCACCAATTCCCCTATTTTCTCGGCGAGGGAATCAAGGTTGTCGCACCCCAAGGCGAGGCATATGCGGTCGAAGGAACCATAGGTGTTAATGACCAGTGGTAATCCACTGGTGCCAACTTTCTCGAACAGAAGTGCCTGATTGACCCCGCGCGTCCCGTGTTTCGGTCCTTCGCCGCCGAATGGAGCCGTTCCAGAAGGATAATAGCCCGCGGCTGTAGGCGATTTGCTGATACGGTCGGTGATTTCCGTCACTTCCAAGACAGGGTCGACGGGTGCCGCTATCCGTCGTAAATCCCCTTTACGTTCAAGTTCACGGAGGAAATCTGATAATGTTTCAAACGGCATAGCCGATCCCGATCCTCGAGGTGCACCCAGACTTCTAAAAGAGACTCACGACGCAGTGGTGAGTCTGTCTCATCCAACTTGTGGCGCATCAAGAAGTTTTTCCTGCTTACAGATGGTATCGTAAATTTCCTGTGCGTTCGATGCTGCCTTAAGTTTGCTGCGGAAGGCGTCCATCGTCATTAAGCGGCTCACCTTGGCCAGTGCCTGAATATGCGCCCCGGTCTGCTCCGGCGGGCTTACCAAGAGGACAATCAAAAATACGGGCAATCCGTCAATAGATTGAAAATCAATCGGCTCTGCCGGTTTACCGATTGCGATCGATAGATTCTTCACCCCCGGACATTTGCTGTGGGGAATGGCAAGTCCGTGCCCTACGCCCGTCGTGCGAGTGGCTTCCCGCTCCAGAACACTCGACAACACCAATTCAGGGTTTTTTATCCCCATGCTCGACGTAAGAACCCCTACGAGTTCTTCAATCGCGGCCTTTTTTTCTCTTGCCGCCAATGGGACGACAATCCGCTGCGGCGTGATAAAGTCGGCTATATTCATTTATGTTCCTGTTTAGATGCTCTGGCTTCCAAAATATCAGTTCCCTCATGCATGCTACTCTACGGAAGTCCTGCTATATGTTCAAGCATGTGATGTGGGGCATCACATCGATGAGCATCGCACAAGCATATGAGAAACCATCCTCAGCCAATCAGCCTTCCGCTCTATGGTAATGGGACGATTCCAGTTACCCCTGAGTCGACGCCTCGCCTTCAAAAGCAGATTCGTCTGTGCACCAATCAGCGGGCGCGATCTCGAAACGATGCGATATATGTTCTGCGGCGTGCCCGGAGCGAGAGCGCAATTTCTTTCGCTGCACCTCGAATGGCTCGAAAATCCCCACGAATGCGACATGGCCCTAAGGCATCCTTGAAATACCCGCTCGAGCCTGTAAGACGCAAATCTCCGTCGACTATCGCTGCGTGCATAATTCTGGCGCCGCGTGAGTTAAATAATCGAACAAAACCCGCACCCTGGTACATGCCCACCCCGCCGGGCGTGATGACGATGTACCGAATCGTCGCGTTGATGGCACTGGAGAGAATAGGGGTTACACCCGGTATCGGCCGCCAAAACACATTGATAATGGCAATCTGCTTGACCGGTTCGCTCGTCTTCGGCGATCGCCGCGGTATCGTCTGAAGGTAGAAACGGTAGGTATGATCTCGCGTAACGCGATAAAATCCCTCGCTGAACTGAGGCTCAAGCGCAACCCGTTCGCTTTTGACGGGGGTTAAGGTCAGTGGGCCGAAGGATTTACAACCGGCAGAACAAAGCATGGCGGCGGCGGACAAAGCGAGCATACACCGCCGACTCCATACCAATAATGATGGCGAAGACCTCAGTCTGCAACTCCACATCAGCAACACCCGAATCGGATATCACACCGATCTGCCATCAACAGTTTCAGACGGAATTGACCGACCGGCCCACGCGGCGCTTCCGATTCAACATCTGCCGCCCTTTTTTGGTCTTCATTCGGGCGCGAAAACCTATTTTACGAGCCCGCTTTTTGTTGCTTACTTTGTGCGGATAATGCACGCTGAATACTCCCGCGAATAAATGAAATAACTGCCTCGGCTGGCAGGCAATCAATGTATATGAACCAATATCGACCGGTACGACCGATTCCCCTGGGCATCGGTGACACGGACTACAATCCGATGCGCTCCCGCCGATAGCGCTCGGGTCTCCGCCGAGAACGCCTCCAGCGGAGAATTCATTATGCTAGTCGATCCTGCCGCTGGCTGCCAATGTCTGGCGGAATCAACGTCAATAGCAACCTGCTGAACGCTAACCATATGGCTGTGGGCAATCCCCGTGATTTTCACCCTTCGGCCGGCGACGATCATGGCCTTTAGATTGGTTATGAAGGGCGGTGTATTGACGACCGTAAACCAATTCGTCTTGCGGGCCGTGGCCAATGCCATGGAAAGAGGATTCGATGGTGCATCGCTGGCAACAACCTTGATGCGGTATTGGCCGTCCGGAAGACCATTGGTGGAGAAATTGTACGTGGAATCAGAAAGATGTCGCGCAATGCTTATCCATACGGGGATGCCTTTTTGTTGGTAATACAGCGAATAAGCCAGCGTGTCTCCGTTGGCGTCTTCGGCATTCCAGTTCACCACAACCGAATGCTCTCCATTTCGAAGTGGCGATGACGTGATTGAGCTTACGTCCGGTGCGACATTGATCTGCTCATATCCAATTCGAACTTTCTGTACGACGGGGGACGGCCGCTTGGGGCCACCTATAAGCAGGATGCGAAATTGAAGATATCGTGCCGCCGGACTCGATATGGGCTGATACGAATTTGCCGGGATCGGGGCCGACCAGCGACTCCAGAATTTAGCAAATTTGTCCACGGATTTCACATTTCCGGATCGCGTTTCTATCGCGACGGTATCACCGTGCGGGACGACGGCGGTAACGTGAGGCACACCCCAGTCAGCCGGGAGTTTGGCATCCAATACTCGGCTGGTATATGAGCCGGTCTTATTCCATCCGGGCCCAAATTGATAAATCTGACCCAAATTGGCCGTTCCGAGCGTTAAACCGCCATCGGAGTTTTTGGCCATGGCTAGAATATCGTGCTCTTTGAAGTGATGCAGCAAGATCTGGGTCTGTGTTTCAGGGTTGTAAGAGATGAGTCGACCATTGGGGCCGGTTCCCAGAATCAAGGCGTCATGCCTGTACACCATGGATAGGATCATGTCCGGCACCGCCAGAATCGGCATGAAGCGACCATCCGGGGCGATGGCAAATACGGCATTCAGCTTACGTGAGTCATTCGAACCGGGAAATGGCTGTGCTGAGGTGGGCGGGGCCATGACCGGTAGGGGAAGATGTCCCATATGGCGACGTACAGCTTTTTTCCCCGCTTTTCCACCTCCCGGCCCCATAGATGGAACTGAAGCCGGCATTCCATCCGGCGCAGCCTGCGTTTTGAAAAAGCCGCCGCTGTTTTTTGCGCGACTCGGCGACGCTGTCGCAGCATAAATCGTGCCTCCCTTTCCTATCGCCAGCGAGGATATTTCGGCGTGATCGGCCGACATCAACACAAAAGAGCGGCCGGAAACGGTGTTGAGCTTAACCACTAATCCCGCGCCATCGGTTCCGGCGATCAGGTGACGGCCGGTATGACTCATCACCAGTGCCATGATATTGTTCACGGGCAGGCTCGCCAGCAGGTGCGCCTTTCCATTGCGATGAAGACTCCACACTTGGCCGTGCGGGCCGGTGGCAAGGTAAATCGCACCATTTTTTTCTGTTGCAATGTCCCAGATGTAGCGTACTTTGGGATTGGAAAATAGCACCCGTGGCTTGTGCCCACCTCCCTGAAGTGGAATGTCAAGCAGAGCCGAATGCGATCCGCACGCCGCCACCAGCAGATGATGAGCGCCGAGCATATGCAGAGCAAGAATCTGTCGTCGACCAGGCGGCGGTGCATAAAGAATAGATAACTTGCCGTGATGAAGCTCGTAGACTTTTCCTTTGGGAGAATCGCCGAAATATATCCGACCATCGGGGGCCACCACCACCGCATTGATGAGCCCGCGAAGAGGATGCGGCAATAGCGCCGAAATTTCACGGCTTATGGATAAATCACCATAATTGTTGACAAGGGTATGGTGAAACGTTCCAGCCGAATAAGCACGTTCGGTATTGAAATCCCACGTCTTGACCTCCACAGCTCGCGCTACGGCGGACGCCGAGGCAAAGACCACGGCTGCGGCGAGGAAAAGTCCTACATTCAATTTCATGCGACCTCCAGTAAAAACAGTCTTCATCGGTTGAGTTCTCGTACAGATCACGTCAATTCATCTGCGGCGGCCCGGCGCCAGGAAAGAATGGCATGGGCGATGGTTGAGTTTTAATGGGTTCGGCAAATCGTCCAAAGGGATGCCGACGGACGGTAATGGGAATATCAATTTCGCCGCCTGCGAGAACACCCGGCAACGGCAAACTGGTTGCGATGCTGTTCGGTAGCGGATAGACATTTGCCGGCGGATTTTCCGTCATGATGGTTAATCGGCTCGCCGGCAAGTTGGGCATGGATGTGCTGCCGACGGTCAATCCATGAGTGTTGAGCACCAGTTGGGCGTAGAGGCGGTCGGACTTGAACGACGTGATGTACCGGATCGACCGTTTCAACGACGCCGTGCTCAGGGCGGTGAAATATTGCGGAAAGATCGATGCATTGTCGATCAGCAAGTTGCTGCGCGACGATATCTGCAGGTTGTAGACTCCCTTCGGTGTGCCGACGGGAACTACAAGGCGTATGACGGCCGTGAAAGTATGCTGATGCTCCGGTCGAAGTCGCGCGTAGATGACGAGCGTGCCGCCGGGTTTTACGACACGGCGCGCCACCGATGCACTGATCAAAGAAACTGCATGAGATGTCCCGTGGATGGAAATATTAAAATCCATGGACTTAAACGCCAAATCATGGAAGGGATTGTCATTGAGTATGGCAATGGGTAGAAGCACGCTGGTGGGATCAAAATTACCTGTGGTGGCCCAATAGTCGACCGGTAATGAAAAGTGCCGATAGTGGACGTCGCCACTGATATGAACCGTATATTCACCGTTCTTCTTGGTCAGATTCCGTTTGGCGGCCATACTTCCCAGAATGGCGGCCCCAATGGATTCCACCGTCGTGTTTCGGTTTGGATAAAGATTGTAGTGAAATACCTTCACCCATGTGGGATGGTGATATTCCACACGCACGGTGATCGGTATAGAGGCAGGTTTAGGGCCGAGGATACCCATGATTCCCGTCTCCTGATCCATTAACAGCGATCCCTGAATCGGGCCCGCGGCGTCACCGAGCTTGAAGGAAGATTTGTAGATCGGCAGGACGTGAAAAATATAGGCCCCGGCAACCGGAAGATGCGTCGGCCCCTGAGCGAAAAAGCGGTGGCCGAAGGCATAAACATGATGATGAACAATCGCCGTCACCGTGCCGATGGCACACATGTCCATGTCACCGGACATCAGCGGGACCGAAATGGCAGCGCCGGGACGTAAATCCAAGGCGCCGGGTTTGAGCAGCCCTTCGCCACCGAGTTTGGAATCCACGCCCGCCCCACCACCGGAGAGTGCCGTGAGACCTGAACCGCGCAATCCCTGACGCAGAAAACGCAATACGGATGAATTTGCGGAGGATATCATCAGCGGGGTTGAAAGCATTCGAATGCCGACGCTGCTCGACGAATTCGACGGGCGAACCGGCGATTCGGTCCAAAGATGGTGCGGATAGACGCGGGAAATCAACGTGCTGAACCCGGGCACATCCGAACGCGTCGCCTTGTTCAGCAACCATGAAATGGCCGATCCACCCCCCTCCTGCCGCTCCGCCATTTTGTTCGGCATCGGAATGCGCAGCATCTGGCGAATGGGTTGGACGCCACCGATCGGATCTTTGGAGTAAGGCCAACCGTAAGCGATTGCGCCGATGAGTTTCCCGTCAATATACACCGGCGATCCACTCATCCCTTCAATAATGCCCGACTTCTGCAATCCCAGACCATAACAGCGAACCAGGATCACATTCATGTCCGGCTGGAAATCTTTAATAACGTCGATAATTTTAACTTTGAATTTCTGTATTTTGGATCCACGCATTACGGTAAGCCCGTAACCGATCATCCCGGGCCGAAGCTTATTTTCAAAAAGAAAGCGGGCAGGATCAGGATTAAAATACTTACCGTGGACACCTGCAGCCGCCGGTACCGCCCCCGCTTCCGATGGCTTGGCCAAAGTCATTCCAAGGAGAATGCCTACGCCGACAGAAACTGTTAAAACTAACTTTCCGGCTCTCAAGCTAACGTCCTTTCTGCATCGGCTGCAACGGGTTGCTTCTCAACCGACGCTTCACATCATGAAGCCGCATTCTACCGGACTGCGCGAATCTGGCCAGTCACTAATTCCGGCGACGCCATCAACCGCCCAGCTTCCGAAAATTGTTACGGCAGGCATCTCGCCGGTGTTCAGGTCAGGTTGAAAGCATTCCTTCATACCGATCTGGACCGCGTCTCAAGTCGGTAGACCGGGAACCATGAGCGAATCGCGCTCTTCGCGTATTATATTGACTTATGCTACAACGCCGATATGAACTCGCTATTGTGCTGCCCGTCTATAACCATCATCGTACTGTCGGACAGGTCATCTGCGGCCTCATTGAGGAATTTCCCAATCACTTGCTGATTGTGGTTAATGACGGCAGCACCGACGGAACAGCCGCTGCTATCGAAACCGTTCATAAGAGCCATCCATCCGCAAGAATCCAGGTGCATACGCACAAGGTGAATCGGGGAAAGGGATCAGCGCTGATGACGGGCTTCCGGGCCGCGGATCAAGCGGGGTGCACGCACGCCATCACCATCGACGCCGACGGGCAGCATGATCTCAACGATGCGGCGCGTCTGATCGCGGTGGCAAGCCTCTTCCCCGATGAACTCATCATTGGTGATCGGCAGATTGATCGACATCCAACGCCGAAAAATTCCCGTCGGGGTCGGGATATGTCGCGGTTCTGGCTCTGGCTGCAGACCGGCATGGATGTACCTGATCCGCAGTGTGGATTACGGGTGTATCCCCTGGCGCAGGTCCTCACCGTACGATGCTTCACACGTCGTTACGATTTTGAGACGGAGATTGTCGCCAGGCTGGCATGGAAGGGCCTGCGACTGATCTCCGCTCCCATCACCTGTATTTATTTTTCGCCGGAAAAGCGCGTCACACATTTTCGCCCATTCATCGACACCACGCGGGGAACTTGGATTAACGTGGTTCTGACCACGCTTCGCATTTTGTCCATCCCACCCGGCCGTACCCGACCGTCGTGCGAATACGAACCGATCCCCCTCCTGCGAAGCTTGCGAGATCGCAGGCAGTGGCGAAAAATCCTGAACCTTGATGGGTGTATGCCCCTCGAGTCATCGCTTGTCGCCGCAGCCGTCGGCATCGGCGTACTGATTGCGTTCATTCCGGTTTATGGACTTCAGACCATCTTAGCCATTTACATTGCCCGGCGTCTTCATCTGAATTTGCCGTTGATGGTTCTCTCAACACAAATATCCATACCTCCCCTGTCCATCGGCATCATTTTGGTCAGTCTGATATGCGGGCACCTGATGATCCATGGCACTTGGCCGCCGATATCCCTTTCGGCGCTCCGCCAGCACTCCATGTGGTATTGGTTGGCGGCGTTTACCGGAGATTTACTCCTTGGTGGCGTAGTCTGCGGCCTGATTGCGGGCACGATTTCGTTGCTGTCAACGCGTTTGCTCTTGAGGATGTGCCGTGGCGTAAACATCGGGAATACGGGATCGTCGACCATTGCTTGCATTGACCTGCAGACCCACCTGAAAGAAGAATAATTTTCAGCCTCGGCCAGTGGTAGTTCTGAATCAAGGCTTACCAGCGAAACACCCGCAACATGGCTTTCGATCAGCATAAAAGAGATGTTGCGGCATCACTCACCCATTTTTTTACATCGGTTGTGCCGCCGGCGACGATGGTCCCGGAATCGGTGCGGGGATGTTATCTGGATTAATCCCGTCGTGATTCAGATCGCGTTTTTCCGCCGGCTCGGCGACGGTTCGGGGCGGTGCCAGCGATTTATACCAGCCCACGTCCGCATAACTGGTGATGTTGTCGCGAACTTTGAGGATGGTAAACATGCCGCCCATATCGATAAAACCATAAGGCCCTTTTCCACCTTCCATCGGAGCTGTGTTCGCCATCGTGGGCATATTCATGGGCGTACTCATGCCATTCTCCCCCATGGTCATGTATTGGGGAAGAAGTTTCCGCATTTTCTCACCCAGATTTCCGGGTTTTACGCCGATCATATTGCCAAAATGATGTCCCATCTGCGTCATGGTATGGTGCGTCATATGGC
>JAKAVA010000040.1 GCA_021827645.1 Planctomycetota bacterium | reverse complement strand
ACAGGGAAAAAACGCCCACCACGCCCCGGCGACCATCGAACTGCGGCGAGCGCCGACCCGGGACGCGCACATATATCAACATCCGTCAATATCATGCCGCTCGAAAACCCTACATCGCAACCGGCTCTCAATTTTTTTATTCGGCGGCATCTCGCGAGGCGGAGAGTTGCTTCATACCGATGATCCCGTTGCCAGATTTTCACTCTTTTTTCGATTGATTCGCAGCGGTTATACTTCCGGCGAGGTGAACGAACCATGCCTGAAACAGCAACCCATTCCACCGGCAGCGATCCAAACTGCATTTTTTGCAAAATCGCAGCCGGGACCATCCCCTGCCACAAAATTTACGAAGATACGAACGTGCTGGCGTTTCTGGACATCGGGCCGATTGTGCGCGGGCATACACTGGTGATTCCCAAACGCCACACCGTGAATTATCTGGATTGCCCGCCGGAGATCGCCGCCGGTATCGCACAGGTGATGCCGCGCTTGTGTCGGGCGGTGGTTGCCGCAACCGGGGCCAAGGCCTGCCATGTGCTGGTCAATAACGGGCCGGAAGCGATGCAGTCCGTCATGCACCTGCATCAGCATATCCTGCCGCGATTCGATGGTGACCATTTTCACCTCCCCTGGCCCGCGCAGAAACTCGACAGTGGCGAGGCGGCCGAAATTGCCGCGGCTCTTCGAGAGTGCCTCAAGGCGTAGCGGACAAGATTCACCAGTATCCTATAAGCCCCCCGGGCAAGCTTGGGGCTATGGGGGGCTATCGGCGCGAAAGGCGGCCCGAGCGGCCCGAGTGGCTTTCAAACCCGAGCAGCGTGCCGAGAAAGAACAATCCGCGGAACACCAGCGGCGCCACGACCGCAGAATAAAGTGCCGAACTCAGCGCAATAAAACCGAATGGCACACCGGTCGGAATCAGGGAGTGTTTGTCGGCAGTCCACAGAAGCAGGTTGCTTAAGATCATCCGCGAGAAAAGAAACAGGGTGAGACCCAAAAATACTATCACCATCTGACTGATGAAATTATTCCGGAACACATGGGCACGGATTTTGGTAATACCGATGGCGATTAAACCTAAGATCACCATCTCAAGCCCTAGCAACGAAGAACTGGTGAGGTCGTAAACCAGGCCGCAGAGCAGGGCTGCGAGCAGGGCCGATTCCCTCTCGGCGTAAAGGCTGTAGAAGATGGCCAGCAGTGGGATATATTCAATATGAAAGTACCCCTCAACATTGAGTTGCAGCAGATGAGCGGACTGCAGAGCAGCGGCGATGTAGAGCAGGGCGAAAAAAGTGAGCCAACGCATAATGGAGAGTATGCCGCCTCTGAGCCAAAGTGCAAAGCGACCCTGCCCGCCACCGCCTGCCGTGTCCCGGCATGAGGCTCGCTGAGGTGACCGGAAGTTTGATGACTTGCGGGCGTTATTTGCCGCGGCCGTTGACCGACGCATGAACGCGCATCGGAAGGCCCAGCAGGCGGATAAACCCTATGGCGTCTTTGCCGTCGTATTCGGCGCCCATGGTGAAACTCGCCAGATCGCGGCTGTAGAGCGATTTGGGCGATGTGACCGATGCGACGGTCGCCCGACCTTTGAAAAGCTTGACTTTCACCTCGCCGGTAACACTTTGGGTGGCGGTCTGCATGAAGCTGTCGAGCGCGACACGTAACGGGTGGAACCACTGCCCGTAGTAAACCAGCTCGGCGTACTTCAGGGCAAGCTGCTGCTTATAGTGCATCAATTCCCGCTCCAGACAAAGCGATTCAAGCGCCCGGATGGCGGTGATGAGAATCGTGCCGCCGGGGGTTTCATAGGCACCACGGCTCTTCATGCCCACAAGACGATTTTCCACCAGATCCACCTGGCCCACAGCGTGGCGACCGCCGAGTTCATTGAGCTTTTCAATGATTTTGTGCGGCGCAAGTTTGCGGCCATCGACGCTCACCGGTGTGCCGGCTTCAAATCCGACGCGGACATAACCGGGCTTGGCGGGTGCTTTGCTCACGGGCACGCTCATGACCCAGAGATCATCGCGCGGCTCGTTGGCGGGGTCTTCCAGATCAGCGCCCTCATGGGAAATATGCCAGAGGTTGCGGTCGCGCGAATAAATTTTGCGTGTGGTTTGGGCGATTGGCACGCCCTTGAGCTTGGCATACTCGATGGCGGCCTCGCGGCTGCGGAGTTCAAAGCGATCGTCCTTCCACGGGGCGATGATTTTGAGCTCGGGCCCCAGCGCCATATAGGTGAGTTCAAAACGCACCTGATCATTTCCCTTGCCGGTGGCGCCATGGCCGACCGCATCGGCACCGAATTGGTGGGCAACATCCACCTGATGCTTGGCAATCAGCGGGCGGGCGATGGAGGTGCCCAGCAGGTAGGAATGTTCATAAACGGCGCCGGCACGCAGCATGGGAAAGCAGTAGTCGCGGGCAAATTCTTCGCGAAGATCGGCCACGATGCACTGATCGGCGCCGCTTTTGAGGGCCTTGGCCTTGATGCCGGCGAGTTCATCTCCCTGACCGAGTTCGGCCGCAAAGGCGATGAGTTTCACCCCGGCATAATGATCTTTAAGCCAGGGAAGAATAACCGAGGTATCAAGTCCGCCGGAATAGGCGAGGACAATTTTTTTGACCGATTCGTTTTTTTGTGATTCGCCCATGGGCGAGCCTCCTTCACCAAAACCGGATATGATGACGCGACAGGGCCGAGTTGGCAAATAGGTCCAACGCCTGAAAGCTGCACCGAGGCTGTCAGTGTTTGCTCCGGCACAGGCCGGGACCAGCGCTCATCAGGGAAAACAATGTGACTCAACAGGAATCTGCCGCCGTTAAACGCTGGGCCACGATCATCGGCTGGACGCTGGTGGTGATCATCGCGACGGTCTGCGCCATTCAGGCCCGCAATCGGGAAATTAAAGATTTAATGCTTGCGCACCCGCTGGATATCAACGACTTCAACCGTTGGCTGCGGTTTCTGCCGGGGTTTCTCAGCGGACATCGGAAGTTTGTCAACGATCTCTGGCCCATGCCGCCGTTTACGATTGTGCTTTTTGCGCCGTTTTCATGGCTGTCGTTTCCCAACGCCCAGTTTGCGTGGGCGTTTGTAAAACCGGCACTCATTGCGGTGATTTTTTATTCCGCCTTCGGACTGGTCAAACGCGCCGGGGGCAAAATCGATCCCCTGCCGCTGGGGCTGATCCTGTTCATCTGGCTCTTTCCGTGCATCGGAGACATTCAGGAGGGGCAGGTGAATCTGCTGATGCTCGCACCGCTGGCGGCCGGGCTCTGGCTCGCCGGACGCGACACGCGTTCAAGCCGATGGATCGGCGGCATTCTGATCGGGATGGCGGTGGCGATTAAAGTGACACCGATCATCTTTGTGGTCTATTTCCTCTGGCGAAGGCGCTGGTCAACCGCAGCGGCCATTGCGCTGGGGACGGTTTTCTGGCTTTACGTGCCGCTCACCCTGTTTTTTGGATTTTCGCAGGCGGTGGCGTGGAACCATCAGTATTACGATGTGATGATCCGCCCGTATCTGTTCCACAATGCCGTCAAGGTGCCCTCGGGTGAATCGATCCCCAGTTTTCTCTATCGGCTGCTGGTGCATTCACCGGCGTTTGTCACCTACCATCACGGGGTGGCGAAATCGTACTACGTTAATTTTATCAATATCGCGCCCATGGCGGCGGAGCGGGTCATCCGCATGGTGCTGACCACCGTCGGAATCATCGGGCTCTTTTGGATGCGGCGAAAACTGCCGACCCTGCGCAGTCGCCGGTATCTGATGGAGATCGGCGCGGTGGCGGTGTTCATGCTCTGGGCGGAGGAATGGAGCTGGGTGCCGCATTACGTGCTGTTCATCTTCCCGCTGATGGCCATTGGAATGCTGGCAAGCGACAGGGAAAACAGCACGCGGTCAAGGCAAATGGCGCTCGGTGCACTGATCGCGGCGGCGGTGCTGATGTTTTTGACATCCGATGCCGTGAAAGTTTTCGGGCCCCACGCCTCCAACTGGAGCCGCGTGGCGGACCCCGTCCTGTTTGCGGGAATCGCGGTGATGCTGGCCATCTTCAGCGCACGCTATCCTCGAGAGGCAGAATATGCGCTGGCTCCGACCACGCCGCCCGCTTCAGCGGCGGCAAGCCCCGGCCCGCAGGCGGACATTAAAATTTGAATGTCATTCCCGCGATAAGCAAGGTGGAATTGCGTTTGAGTCCCTGAGTACCGGCGGTATTGTCGTACATGTCGGTAAATGAAAAGCGAAGCCCCATGCCGCGAACAACTTGCGGCAGGCCGATATAGAGCGAACTGGTCGCCCCGACATGGCCGTTGCTCTGGGAACTGATCTGATAATCCTGAGCATTTTCCAGCGATGTGACATAATCGGCAGTCTGCGTGAACTTAATGTGCGGATCAATGCGATACATGAAATGCAGCCCCGCCGAGGCATTGACGTAACTGTATGATTGCCCGTGGAAATACCGGGCATACGTGTAGCCCGGGCCGATGCGGGCATCAAATTCCGAACGGTGATTGCTCCAGAGATAATATCCCAGGCCGCTTTCCGTATCGCTGCGGATGGAAAGGTCTTCGATGGCATCATATCGATTGGTGTTCTGCGCGAAAAAGTAGATTTTTTTCATCCATTTGGGCTTGAATTCAGTGATTTGACGTTTCCAGAGGATGTTACTGCTGAAAAAACCGAGCGACTGGCTGCCATTGGTCACGCCGTATCCGCCGTTAAATGCCATCAGCAGATTATCCGGCTTATGCACATAGTGAAGCCGCAGGCCACCGGTAAATTGTGTGCTTTGAGAGTTGCCCGTGGTGTTGGTGCCGCCGAGATCGAGTTCATTATCCCAATGCGGCCCGAAGAGGGATTCAACCGGCGGCGGTTTGGGCTTGGGGGGAACGAGCGGCAGCGGCGGCACAACGGCCGGAAATTTCTTCAGCGTAACCTTAACCGGCTGCACCAACCAGCCGACATTGCCCGGGGCCGGGCTGATGGTGACCATCTGGACGGTCTTATGTTTACCCACGAGTTTCACCGGCCTCCGACTCTCCAATCTCGTAACGGTAGAAAGCCGAATGTTGATACCGCCGGCAAAGCGGGTGTTGACCGCCACGCGGGTGGGTGTGAGTTCGATGATGCGTCCGGTGATGCGATCGCCGTTTTTCAGGTAGATGGTGCCGGCGGATGCGTGCGAGGCATAGATGGCCGACGTTCCCAGCAGCAAGACCAGAATGTTTTTGAGGCCGGAGCGCATCATTCATCCTCTACGCCCGGCGTAACGAATGGTTTGCCGATTTATTTCACACGCAGAGTCAAAAAAAAACAAAAACTTAACTCGGATAGCCGGCCGGACTGAGTTTTCTGGCGAAGATGCGAACCACGGATATAAAATTCGGAAGGATGCTTCGCACTTCATTCAAGGCAGATGCCACCTGATGGCCCGCAGTCGTCTCCGCACCACTGGGGATCAGCAGTTGCTGCAATAAATCGGTCGACGGGCAGTGAGTGAGTTGCAGGTCCCGGAGATCTAATCTTTCCAGAATGCGGCGATAACTTTCCGCTTCAATCGCGCCGGCAAGACCGCTGGCAAAAGCGGCGACTGAATCGGCAATCTCGGGCGGAAGCAGTTTATGAACCACAATGTCATGCACCACGATGATGCCGCCGGGGCGCAGCACGCGCAGCATTTCCCGATAGACCGCCTGCCGCGATCCGGACGGTGATACCAACCCCTGACAGATGATTACATCCGCCACATCCGCTTCAATCGGGAGGCTGTCGCCCCTTGAGAGGAATAACCGCAGGTTTTGGATCCGCCGCAGGGATGCGTTCTGGCGCAGGCGTTGGATGTGACCGGGCGATGCATCGATACCGATCACACATCCGTCATCGCCCGCTGCCTCGGCCATCAGACGCAAATTTCGACCGTCGGCGCAACCAAGCTCGACCGCACAATCTCCGGGGCGGACGAACTTACGAATCATCACTGACAGATCCGTGGTGACGGCAGAATGGGCGTGGGCGGCATCCGCAGGCTCCCGGGATGGGGAGGCCGACTTTCTCGCGGCCGGCGGGGCCGAAGAGGACCCCCGACATACGGTTCCTCGAGTGTGCAGCGACTTGGGCGAGTGAACCGGAACTTTGCGATCAGGCATCAAGAATCTCCGGACAGTTCAAGAGACAACTCTCCGTCAACCGCATCTAAATCACGGTTGCTTAACCGGTTTTTTATGTCGGACTGCACCCGAGGCAGTCGCGCCAAGTGGGTATTATCGGCGGTTATCCTCCCATACATGAGAATATGTTGCTATTTTGATATCAATAAAGTTTCAGGTCGCGGTCGATAACCTGCGGGATGATGACGCAAGGCCGGATGCGGGCGGATGGCGTTCACCTCCGCCGGTGGGCCGGAGAGGGGATTATTCTCACCGAACTGGGGGACGAGAACCGGGCAGGATATCTCCAACCCCCAAACGAGACAGACATTAAAACCAATAATGTTTGCCCCAGCGAAAACTTAATAAACCCCGCAGGCCGCCCCCTGCGCGCCGGGACCGAGTCCGGTTCGGCGCTGAATGGTTGGGCTCAAGCCGTTCACTGCGCCCTCATCGACGCACCGCCGGATTCGAGTTCATCGGACACTTTCTGCGCAAGATGCACGTGCCCCTGAGCTTTCAGCATGGTCTCCAACGTCTTGCCCACCCGAAACCATGAACTTTCATATTCAAAAGCAAGCATGTCGCGTGGCGGCGGCTTGATATGCAGCCAGGTCTGCTCATAAAGCGTCAAGATGCGATTTTTATGCCCCTGACGGGTGAGAATAGCCGCCGCTTTCTCCAGCGCGGTGATGACAAACGGCCCGGCATTCGTGTAGTGGTTGATCACATACATGAGATAGCGCCCGGCGCGGTTATCCTTCTTCAGCTTTTCCCAGGCCGCCGCCTGCATCATGCGGATGCGTGCCGCCAGATCAAATCGCGTATTGGCAAACAGCGGGAAAACACGGTTCCACAGGTGAACCCGCTCCTGAACATTCCGGATGGAATTGATCATCGGGGTGAGAACCGCCAGGGCAAAATCAGGATACCGGTGTCCGCATAGCTGCATCAGCTTGTCCGACCAGTCTTGCTTCTCCTCCAGCGTAAGCAGGTGCAGACTGGCCATCTGGGCCACGGTTTCCCACTCGTCACTGTAGCCGCGACATTTATCAACCGCGCGCCGCAGCAGAGCCAGCGTATTGTGAGGAGTAACCGCCAGAGGCACCCGGCGGGCTTTGATAACGTTCTTGGGCAGCGTCTGCACCGCCATGGATTTATGTTTCTGCTCCAGATACAGCATACGCCGCGCCGCATCGGTCAGCGCGATCGCCGCCCAGCGGTCCGACTGCGTGGTATGAATCAACTGGGCGGAGATGGACATGAAATCGTCCGGCTCCTGCCGGCGGGTCATCGGATTTTTCACTGTCCCGATGACCCCCTGATATTCCGAATACCGGCCCGTATTAAAATTCCACCAGCCGGTATTGCCCCGGGCCTCAAGAAAACCCACCCATGCATGTCCGACCACGCTCGACATACCCTCGTCGATGGCGGTCGGTACCCCGATCGCCTTGCCGACAGCGGTGGCGAAATAGGCCTGATCGATGCAAACCCCGCCGTATTTGAGAATGTTGGGCAGATTGTAACCGGCGCGATCCACCCGCTTCACGCCACCGGGCCGCAGAGCGCCGTAATCATACTGAATCGTAAAAAAAAGCTGCCCCACCATCGGATCGCCGTGATACCGGGCCAACGCCCATTTCATATACTTGATGCTGTTGGTGTCATCGACCACATAAATCAGCAGTCGGGCCGGTACGTCCTTGATCCCGAAATACATCAGGTGCCGATACTTCACATAATAATTGAATATGGCCACCGGACTCGGCGATGCCACCAGATTCTCATTCAGGTGTCGGTGGAAAGGTTTGTACAGGGTCACGCAGATGGCCGCCGTCAGATTGGGATATTTCACAATTTTGCTTCCCAGGGCGGTGTGCATTTGGTACAGCAGGCGGTAGATGGGATTGACCGGCTGGCGATGAGATTCCACCAGATAGGCGAGCGTTTCACCCAGTTCGCGATGCTTAAGCAGCAGCCGCAGCAGTACCGCCCGATGCTCGGCGTTGGAGAGCGACGCCAGCTGAGTCACAAGCCGCCGTGCGTAGTCCACGTCGACCCATGCCTTGAGGCCGTCCCTCGGATCGCGGGCAATCGCCAGATCAAAGAGCCTGTTGAGCTCTACAAATGCGTGGCGGTAGTTCCCCTGATTTTCCAGCTGCGTGAGAATGTCACTCACGCGATGTTCAAGGTATCGGGTAAATACCACCTTCGCCCCCGGTGGGGCACCATGCGGCTTGGGTGCAGCCGCCGCGAGCGCCAACGGCACCCCGGCAGCCAGAGTGCCCACCAGCAACATCAGACCAAACTTTTCCCACTTCATGACAACCTCCACAATCTTGGGCGAATCTGTTATTTGCCTCTCGGACTATGGATTATACGATGCAGGCATATCGGTAGGCAACCGGCTGGCTCCCTGACTCATACCCACTTTCGTGAGGGGAGATTTGGTTTAGATCGCAATAAATTCGAGGTTGGTTCGTAATACTGATAGACAAAGGGATTTCGGGCGCGCCGGATTCGCCGTAGGAAAGGAGTCTGCCATGAATCGCAAGGACGCGATGGCATGGGTGCTCTCGGTCTGCGCCCCGTGCCTTCGATTATCACAGGCCAAAACGTTAAGTGAACTGGTGGAAGCCGCCATGAGGTGCCCA